>CAIMEJ010000084.1 GCA_903839985.1 uncultured bacterium
TGCTGGAAGAGGGGCTCCTGTCAAGGCAGTTGCAACGCTCCCGGTAACTGTTGCTGAATAAGCAGGCAGTGCCTGACAATTGCTATTAAGAAAGACAAAGAGAAAGAATAAGGTAACGAATAACTTATGAAGAACTGATCTTATCATACTTTTATGTCCTTGGTATAAAGCATTTGATTAATTTTATGTAAAGTTGCCATGAAGAGGCGATTCAGGGCAATATAATTTTAAAAGGGTAAATAAGCAGTCAGGACCCCCTAGAGGTTATTGAAGAGGCTTTTAATCTAGGATATTTATTTGGTAGAGTAAGAGGTGCTTTTGAAGATATGAAATATCAGATCATCTGCACTAAAAGATCCTATTTCTTTGTATAGAGACTTAAAAGGGCTTACACCTCCTAGCAATACTAGGAGGAGTATTGGGGAATATCTACTCTTTAGCAAAAACGCCGATTGTGGGTTGGACAAGTGCTATTAAATCTTCTGCACGCATTTCAATAGACTCGGTAAGGAACCCACAATTGAAATTACAGGAGCCTTTGATAGCTATATCAAAGTAGGTTTCTATATTAAGAAGATTACCAAAGGGAGGGATACCTCCTACTTTCAGACCGTAGCGCTCTAGGATGACTTCTGCGTCTTCAAACTCACACTTTTCACCTACGGCTTCTGCCACAGCCTTCATATCGACTTTTTTGTGGGCTGGTATATTAACCTGGATATTCTTTTTGCTATTTTTAGTACGCAAAATAAGTGCCTTAACACCCGATTCTATACTATGGCCACGCACACGTGCAGAGTCTTCGGAGGTAGGTGTCTCCTCATGGACAAGATGCTTATATGCAAAGGAGCGATCTTTGAGAAGGCGGATAATTTCGTTACGGACATTCTCACTACCGAAGAAGATCTTGGCTCTTAGACGTACACCTGCAATGCGCTTGGGGTCCGAAGGAAAAAGAGAAACCTCACGGACATTCTTTAATTTAAGAATTGTCATGGTAAGACGCTCTAAACCAATACCAAAACCCCCATGACAAGGCATGCCATATTTAAAAATCGAGAGATAGTCTTCAAAGTTATCAGGATTCATCCCCTTAGCGCGAATACCCTCCACCATAGAGGCATAGGTATGACGCCGCTGGCCGCCAGAAGATATCTCCGTACCGCTACAAAGTAGATCCATGGTATTAGAAAGGTGAGGGTTATGCTCATTTGGGTAGGCATAGAAAGGTCTTTTTTCTGTCAGCCAGTCTGTAATAAAGACAAGGTCTGTTCCTTTTTCCTCTAGAGCCCATTTACAAAGCTCACGCTCAGCGGCCGGACTTAGATCAGGCTCTTGGCGCTCATCTATACCTGTGCGCTGATAAAAAAGCTCTTGTGCTTCCTCATAAGTTAAACGTGGAAAAGGAATACCTAAGGGAGCTTTAATCGTTTCAAAAAGCTGCATCTCTTCTGTACAGCTTACCTGCAGGTGCTGCACAATAACCTTTATACATTCTTCCTGGATATCTAAAAGCTCATGCCAATCGTCAAAAAAACCCATTTCAAACTCGAATTGCTTCCCTTCAGAGAGGTGACGAGGTGTATGAGAGGGCTCTGCACGAAAAAAGGGCATGAGGGCAAAGACGCGCTCATTAACACCCACCATCATCTGCTTGTAAAGCTGACTGCTCTGCGCAAGAGTGGCTGTGTGACCAAAATAATCCACCGTAAAAAATTCTGCACCCCCTTCAGAGGAGGCCCCAATAATATTGGGAGCAAAATATTCAGTAGCCCCTATCTTATCATGCATGAAAAGACGGTAGGCATGCACAATTTCTGCTTGGATCTTAAAAATAGCCTGTAGACGCCTGTTACGAAGCGCTATCGGGCGATTATCTAAAATAAATTCGAGGTCACCCGCCATGGCCGGCTTGTAATATTCTAAAGGGGGAACCTCTTGGACGGCTACTTCGACTGTAACAACTGGCTGAGTAATCTCGGCGTGGTCATTGTTAAGAGCAACAACACCCTCTACTGTAAGGATAGTACCCGGATGAAGGCTTTTAAGTTTTTCGAGCTCTGCTTTATCGGTAATAACTATTTGGCAAAGACCGCTGCTATCACGCACCATTAAAAAATTTAACTTACCCATTGCGCGCAGATTATTCATCCAGCCGCGTACGCGTACTAATTTACCTACATGTAAGGCCAAGTCTTTGCTTAAAATTCTCTTCAACATAGCAGTTATTCTAATCGCTTGCATGAGATAATCGCAATCGATTAAACTGTGGCCCTTATGGCACAAGATCCTTTAAAAAACATCGTTGCCCTCGCCAAAAGGCGTGGCTTTATTTATCCCGGATCCGAGATCTACGGGGGCTTTGCCAATACCTATTCTTACGGCCCCTATGGTGCTGAGCTTAAACGTATTGTAAAAGATCTTTGGTGGAAGCGTTTTGTCAATTACCGTGAAGATATTGTCGGCATCGATGGCCCTATCCTCCTACATCCCAAAGCCTGGCACGCCTCTGGACACGTAGAGGGTTTTAATGATGCTCTTGTCGACTGTAAAGAGTGCAGATCTCGCTTGAGAGCAGATCATTTGCTGGAAAAAGCCCTTGATCGAGATGTAGAGGGTCTTAGCATGCAAGACCTTTCCAAGCTTATTGTAGATCATAAAGTAGTCTGCCCTAAATGCGGCGCCTCTCATTGGACGGAAGTACGTACTTTTAATCTGATGTTCTCTACCCATATGTCCAAAACAGATGCCAACGGCGATAATATAGCCTATCTTCGACCAGAGACTGCTCAAGCTATCTTCCTCGACTATAAGAACGTGATCGATACGATGCGTATCCATGTGCCTTTTGGTATTGCACAAATTGGAAAAGCTTTCCGCAATGAAATTACTCCGGGTAACTTTATTTTCCGCGTCATCGAGTTTGAGCAAATGGAAATTGAGTATTTTGTTCGTGAAGATGCTTGGGCCACAACTTTTAATACCTGGCTCGAGGAAATGGGCTCTTGGTGCCAAGACATTGGTCTTAAAGGCTTTACGCATTATGAACATCTACCTGAAAAGCTTTCTCATTATTCCAAGCGTACCGTTGACTTTATGTTTGAGTTTCCCTTTGGGCTCGGCGAACTCTACGGCCTGGCCTATCGCACTAACTTCGATCTTTCTCGCCACGCCCAGTTTTCTGGTCAAAAGATGGAATATACGGACTCTAAAACAGGCGAGCGCTTTATCCCCCATGTTATAGAGCCAACTTTTGGAGTTGATCGTACTATTTTAGCACTCCTCTGCTCCGCCTATGAGGAAGAATTACTTCCTGATGGAGAAACCCGTACTGTCTTACGTTTTAAGCCAGCCTTAGCGCCTGTTAAAGTAGCCATATTTCCTCTAATGAAAAAAGATCCGCTCGGCTCTACAGCACGCGCTCTTTATAAAGATCTACAAAAGCACTTTACCTGCGAATATGATGAAGGCGGCGCTATTGGAAAACGCTACAGACGCCAAGATGAAATTGGCACCCCTTTCTGTATTACTGTAGATTTCGATACTCTCGAAAATCAAACAGTCACACTGCGCCATCGGGATTCCATGCAACAAGAGCGCCTGCCAATCAGTGCTCTGAAAGAAACTATAGAAAAACTTTTACAAATTTGAATCCTATCGCCATTATGAAGCGATATGGATACCCCACTTAGATACCGAGCCTGGATTATTTGGCTCTTAGGCTCCCTCTTCATGTTTTATAAATATGCATTGGAAGTCTCCCCAAGTGTAATGGCTCCCCTTCTCATAAGAGACTTTAATATCAGTGGCTTAGAGCTTGGCAATCTAGCGGCCACCTATTTTTACGCCTATCTGCTTTTGCAAATACCAGCGGGTCTTTTAATCGACAAACTCGGAGCCCGCATCGCCACAACAGGGGCTATTACCCTTTGCGCCCTTGGCAGCCTTATCTTTGCCAGTGCAGATTCCCTGATGATTGCCAGTATAGGCCGCTTTCTTACAGGAACAGGCGCGGCTTTTGCAGCTATTAGCTGCTTAAAACTAATTGCAAATTGGTTTCCTGCTAAGAAATTTTCCTTTATGGCCGGCCTGATGATGACCATGGCCATGTTCGGCGCAGTCGGCGGTCAAGCTCCACTAGCGGCCTTTATAGAGGCTCTTGATTGGCGCCAGGCTTTGGAAATTTTAGGCTTTATAGGACTTGGCCTTGGCGTGCTTTTTTGGCTTATTGTGCGTAATAGAGCCCCTCATCATAAATTAGTTGATGTCTCCTCCCCACGTCTTTTACAAAGCCTTGTTAAAATTTTAAAAACACCTGACTGCTGGTGGCTTTCCGCCTATAGCGGTCTAGCTTTTGCTCCTGTTATGGTCTTTGGCGGATTATGGGGAGTCTCCTTTCTAGAGGAGGCCTTTCATCTAACTGGTCAAAGAGCAGCGCAGTCTGTTTCTCTTATTTTTATTGGATTTGCCCTTGGAGCGCCCCTCTTCGGCTGGCTCTCTGATATACTAGGGAAAAGACGCCCTGTGATGTTTTTAGGGACTTTTTTAGCCCTTGCCTCTATTAGCATGGTTATTTATTTACCCCTCTTATCCCCTGTTCTTATGGCTATTCTTCTTTTCTTTTTCGGCTTTTTTATCAGCACCTTTCTCCTCTCCTTCAGTATGATAGCTGAGATTAGTAGCGTTGCTATGGCGGCAACAGCTATTGGCTTTATGAATACCTTTAATGCACTTATTGGCGCTTTTTCAGATCCTTTTTCCGGTAAACTCCTCGATCTTAACTGGGACGGCCGTATCCAAGAGGGAGTGCGGATATTTTCCGTAGAAGCCTACCAGATAGCTTTTCTTGCGATTCCTCTCTACCTTATCCTTGCGCTTTTCTTTCTGATACGTATTAAAGAGACCACTTCGAAAGAAACTATTCCCAGCAGTCTGCCTTAAGTGCTATACTGCTTACATGCAATATGTGATTACCCTTAATAGCGAAGGCTCTCCTATAGGCTTAATGGAAAAACAAGAGGCTCACCTCAAAGGTGTGTTTCACCTGGCTTTTTCTATCTTTATTTTTAGGGAAATAGGCTCTTCTTACGAACTTCTTATCCAGCAAAGGGCTCTTTCTAAATACCATTCCGGTGGGCTTTGGACAAACACTTGCTGCAGCCATGCAGAAGAAAATATCCCCCTAGAAGAAACAGCTCACAAAAGACTCCAAGAAGAAATGGGCTTTTCTTGCCCCCTTCAAAAGGCTGGGACCTTTCAATACAAAGCTGTTGTAGGAGAGGGGCTTATAGAAAATGAGCTCGACCATGTTTTTGTCGGTTTTAGCAATCCAGCAACTATTTCTCTTCATCCTGAAGAAGCCTCCTCCTATGAATGGGTTCCCCTTCCCCTTCTTGAAAAGCGCCTTACAAATAGTCCCGAAACCTTCACAGCCTGGTTTGCTCCCGCGCTGAAGCTAGCTCTCCAAATATTTTGATATAAAATTAAAATAGCTATAAGACTTTTCCATAAGGATGCTATATAAAGACTCCATGGATTGGCATACAAAAACAGTTGAAGAGACTCTTTCTCTTTTGGAATCAACGACTGAGGGTTTAAGCACCCATACAGTGCACGAACGCTTTAGTAAATGGGGGCCCAATGCCCTTATTGCTACCAAAGGCCCGACTCTCGTATCCCTTTTTTTACATCAGTTTTTGAACCCTCTTGTTTTAATTCTTATTGCCGCAACCCTTGTAAAATTGTTTGTCTCCAGTTTTCTAGATGGTATTGTTTTAAGTATTACCATTTTACTCATGGTCTTTATTGGATTTTTCCAAGAGATGAAAGCAGAAAAAGCTATGAGCGCACTTAAGCAATTAACAGCGCATAAATCACGTGTAAAGCGTCATGGTAAATTAAGCGTCATTGATTCTATTCATTTAGTACCAGGAGACATTATCGTTCTAGAGGGTGGAGATAAAGTCCCAGCAGATAGCCGCCTTTTAGAAGTAAGTAATATCCAAGTTAATGAATCTACTCTGAATGGAGAGTCTAACCCCTCCAGGAAAAATCTAGACCTACTGACTCATGACTCAGCACTTGCCGATCGCAAAAACATGGTTTATTCAGGGACCGTTGTGACTTCCGGAAGAGGTATAGCTATTGTAGTTGCAACGGGTATGCATACAGAGCTTGGTAAGATTGCTACAAGTCTTCAAGAGATTAAACACGAACCCACACCTCTACAACAAAGTGTTCGCTCTATCAGTAAATGGATGATTGTAATAGTTGGTCTTGCAGTTCTTCTCTTTGGCGGTATTTGTCTCTATAGAGGCATGCCTCTTATCGATATTTTTCTACTGGGTGTAGCAGCTGCTATTTCAGCTATTCCGGAAGGCCTTCCGGCAGCCTTTACCATTACACTGGCTGTTGGTATGAATGTGATGGCTAAAAAAAATGCGATCATCCGAAAATTAATTGCGGTAGAGACCCTTGGTTCTACAACCATTATTTGTTCTGATAAAACAGGCACCCTCACTCTTAATCAGATGACAGTGACAGATATCTACAGTGTTAATGAACGTATGTCAATGACAGTAAGTTCTTTATGCAATAATAGCCAACTATCAGGGCCCTCTGGTTTCGTCGGAGATCCCACAGAAGGGGCTCTTTTACGAGCGGCTATAGAAAGGGGCATAGACCCCGAAGCTTTAAAAAAAGAGTTTCCCCGCATCGCAGAAATGCCTTTCGAAAGTGAAAATCTTTATATGGCTACCTGCCACATAGCTCAGGATAAAAAATGGATCTTTGTTAAAGGGGCCCCTGAAATAATTCTCTCTATGAGCCTTCTCGCAAAAGAAGATCTTACTAAAATAGAGGAAATATGCCACAAAATGACCAATCAGGCTCTGCGGCTTATTGCTACAGCCTATTTAGAGGTAGATCAGGAGGCTCATTTCTCCGAAGATCTTTTTAAGGGTAAGCTGATTTTTACAGGTCTTTTAGGTATGATTGACCCTCCTCGTAAAGAGGCCATCGAAGCTATTAAAGCCTGTAAACATGCAGGCATTCGGGTTGTGATGATCACGGGAGATAACCCTCATACAGCAGAGGCTATCGCCCAGCAGCTAGGCATTAAAACAGAAGGTGTTATCACAGGAAAAGATCTCGCAGAGCTTTCAGAAGGCGAGCTTCAAGACAAACTCCTCAAAACCTCCGTATTTGCCCGTGTAGAGCCCTCTGACAAGCTACGTATCGTTCGGGCCTTCCAGTCGGGTGGTGATGTGGTGGCTATGACGGGTGATGGCGTTAATGATGCTCCCGCTTTAGAGGCCGCCGACATCGGTATTGCTATGGGGATAACCGGAACAGATGTGGCCAAAGAAGCTGCAGACATGGTACTTGCAGATGATAGATTCGATTCTATTGTTATAGCAGTAGAAGAAGGTCGCGCTATTTTTAACCGTTTACGTAGTGTAACAACATTTTTACTTACCACCTGTTTTGGAGAGCTCTCCGCCCTCATTTTCTGTGTCTTATTTATTGGCATAGCACCACTTATCCCCCTGCAAATACTCTGGGTTAACTTAGTATCGGGAGCTTTGGTAGCTATTCCACTTGGTTTTGAGCCGAAACTGGGTGATGAAATGAAACAACCACCTCGTGATCCACGGCTACGCCTTATTTACAAGGGCCTCGTCTTCCGTATCATGTTTCTTTCTATTCTACTGGGCATCGGTGTCTTTTGTGTCTTCTTTAACAGTTATCACGAAGTCTCTCTAGAAAAAGCTCGCACGATGGTACTCTGCAGCCTTGTGGCTTTTGAGTGGCTTATTGCCATTCAGATGCGCTCAGAAGAAATGCCTCTGCGTAAAATCGGCTTCTTTTCAAATAAGCCGATTCTTATTGCTATTGGAGCTGCTATTATTCTCCATTTAGGCATCTTATATCTTCCCTTCTTTCAAGAGCTCTTTCAAACAGTTCCTCTATCCCTTCAAGACTGGGCTATAGCACTCGCGCCGGGGCTTGCGATATTCATGCTAGAAATCATTCGTAAAGAGCTGATGCCCACTCTTTTTAGCGCAGGCAGATGGAAGAAGAAAAAGGCCCGAATCAAGCTGCATTAAGTTTAAATCAGACTTTTAGGCATGCTCGACAAGGGTATATAAAGAAAATAACGATGTTCTTCCAGGTAAACTTCCATCCGTAAACTTACCTCTCCACGATGAAAACGTTTACTCATATTCCTCGTAATCATAAAGATTTTTGGTATAAGAGCGTCCGTGGCTTCTACAGAAGAGGGTAGGGCCTCTTTTAAAGAGCCCTCTAAAAGACTACGGCATTCGGCACTGATTATTTTTTGTAGAGCAAGAATGCTTGGATGTGCTGTTTTGATAAATAAAATATTTATATATATGGCTAATTTTTGATGTGTAGGGCTCTCTTTTTTGCGTAAAAAGAGGGTAATCTCTTCATAAATACCTCTTATGCTGTCTTCATAAAGAATACTTTCTAAATTTTTTGTCGGATCATAATAGCCGTCTGTAATCTTCATGACCCAGCGTGAAAATGCATCTCTTAGAGGTTTTGGATCTGCACAAAATAAGAGTCCTTGTTTCATCTCAGCTAAAACAAGAGGAACTCCTGCAACTTCTAAAAAGCTTATGGCACGCTCTTTAATATAAGACATGTGCGCAGGTGTAGCAAACCCTTCCAGGCTCTTTATTTCAGCCATAAAAGCTGTTATTTCTTCCTCTCTAATTCCTTCTGAGTCTTTTAAGCCCTCGAGCTGCTCACACCAAAAAGGGATACTTTTTTCGTGAGGAAAATAACTGGCATAATTTAAGCGTAAAGAGGGTTTCTCAGGCAGTAGATCAATAAATAAGCGTTCGTTATCAAAAATTCCTTCCCTCTGTGACATATTCTTTGTTTTCCAATAAGCCCATACACCAATCTCTAAGGAACACTCGGCAGGACCCATTCTATACACACAAGGGGTCATAGAGGCTGGGTAAATCTGGCGATACTGATGTGCTTGGAGAAGCAGCTCTGAATCCTGCAAAGAGATGCGAAATGGTTCAGGAAAATATCCTCTAAGAACCTGTGCCATGATATGCGTAATAGAGGAGATCCTATAATTAATTTCAGCAAGGCTGTCGCCTGGTACTATCACAGAAATAAGGACATCTATATCCCCTACACGGCTATTCATCTCTTTATGGGGGTGGATAACTCTATAGATAGCATCCGAAAGAGCGCTCCCTTTGAGTTCCGCGGAAAGAATAGTCATAGAACATTCCCTAAAAGCCTGGCTAACATCCATGGTTATCTCTCTAATGCCGACAGGACGGCTACTAAGATCGCGGGCTTTGATAGAAATGCTTTGATTACATAAAGAGCTTATAGATGCAGATAAGGCTGAAATAGATGACATTAGTTCACACTCAAATAATTTGAGTGAAAAATTTAACATAAAAGCTGTTAAAAATATACATTATAACATCCTCTTTTATATAAGGTTTTTTTAAGTAGTTTGTGTATAAGCAGAAATAGATTATGGACGTACAATTACTTAAAAAAATAAATGCTTACTGGCGTGCGACTAACTACCTCTCAGTTGGCCAGATGTACCTCTATAAGAACCCTTTACTTAAAGAGCCCTTAGAGATTACCCATATCAAACCCTTGGTGGTTGGCCACTTTGGCACAGTACCTGGACAAAATTTTATCTACGTCCATTTAAATCGTGTTATTCAAAAATACCATCTAAACATGTTCTATATTGCGGGTCCAGGACATGGCGGGCAGGCTCTTATCAGCAATACCTATTTAGAAGGCAGTTACAGCCAAATGTATCCGGAGATCACACAAGATGAGAACGGCATGCAGAAGCTCTTTAAGCAATTTTCCTTTCCAGGTGGGGTCTCGAGTCATGCAGCACCGACCACACCTGGATCTATCCATGAGGGTGGTGAGCTTGGATATTCACTCAGCCATGCTTTTGGATCCGTATTTGATAATCCAGATCTTATAGCTGCTTGTATAGTGGGTGACGGCGAAGCAGAAACGGGTCCTTTAGCCACAGCTTGGCACTCCAATAAATTTCTGAATCCCCTCACAGATGGCGCTGTCCTTCCTATTCTGCATCTTAATGGCTATAAAATTAGTAACCCCTCTCTATTTGCAAGAATTGAACCTCAAGAACTTGAGCAATTTTTTCT
Source organism: uncultured bacterium (assembly GCA_903839985.1). Lineage (GTDB taxonomy): Bacteria > Chlamydiota > Chlamydiia > Chlamydiales > VFKH01 > VFKH01. The sequence continues at coordinate 10,203 of CAIMEJ010000084.1, forward strand.
TGGATGTGGTTGGACCCCCTATTTTGTGGAAGGTAGCAATCCAACTACCATGCACGAGCTAATGGCTACCACGTTAGATAAAGCTATCGAAGAGATTTTACGGATTCAAAAAAATGCCCGCGAAAATAAAGACACGACACGCCCTCGATGGCCTCTGATTATTCTTAAATCTCCTAAAGGATGGACAGGTCCTCAGGAGGGCACGTTTCATTCACACCAAGTGCCTCTTGTAGTTGATAAAAACCATCCCGAAAATATCAAGGAACTAGAAAAATGGATGAAAAGTTATGGACCGGAAGAGCTTTTTGATGAAAATGGAAAATTACTTCCTGCATTAGCATCGCTTGCTCCCCAGGGTACTCAGCGCATGGGCTTAAATCCTCATACGAATGGAGGGATCCTATTAGAGCCGCTTAAGATGCCTGACTTTCGGCTGCATGCCGTGGAAGTCTCTCTACCGGGTAGTGGGAAAGCGGAAGACACACGCGTACTTGGGAAGTTTTTACGTGATGTGGCTCATCTTAATAAAAAGAATTTTCGTGTTTTTGGTCCCGACGAGACACTTTCTAATCTACTAGGGGCTCTTTTTGAGGAAACATCGCGTCAATTTGATGCGCGCATACAAAAAGATGATGAGTTTCTCAGCCCCGGTGGCCAAGTTCTTGATTCGATGCTTAGCGAACATCAATGTGAGGGGTGGTTAGAGGGCTATCTTTTAACTGGTCGCCATGGAATTTTTAATTGCTATGAGGCCTTTATTCATATTATTGATTCTATGTTCAATCAGCATGCAAAATGGTTAAAAGTTTGCTCCGAAATACCTTGGAGACGTCCTATTGCTTCCCTCAATTATTTGCTTACCTCTCATGTATGGCAGCAGGACCACAATGGATTTACCCATCAAGATCCAGGTTTTCTCGATCATGTAGCTAATAAAAAAGCAGATATTATACGTATTTATCTCCCACCTGATGCTAACTGTCTTTTATCTGTGATGGATCACTGTCTACGCAGCTACAACTATGTTAACGTAATTGTTGCCGGAAAACACCCCTTACCTCAGTGGCTATGCATAGATGAAGCCCTTTTGCATTGCCAAGAAGGCATCCGTATTTGGCCCTGGGCTAGTAATGATGAGGGGTCTCTTCCCGATGTTATTATGGCTGCAGCTGGTGATATACCAACGCTTGAAATACTTGCTGCCATCTCTATTCTTCGTGAACATCTTCCCTTGCTTAAAATACGGATGATCAATGTGGTAGATCTTATGAAACTTCAGTCAAGCAGTGAGCATCCTCATGGACTAACAGAAGCTGCTTATGACGCTCTTTTTACTCCCAATTGCCCTATTATCTTTGCATTTCATGGCTACTGTTCACTGATCCACCGCCTCACCTACCGCCGTACTAATCGAGATCTGCACGTCCATGGATATAAAGAGGAAGGTACTATCACAACAGCCTTTGATATGCGTGTGCAAAATAAGATCGACCGTTTTCACATTGTCCAAAATGTGATTGAGCGTGTCAAAGGGCTCTCTTCTATAGCTAGCTCTCTTAAAGAGCTCATGGTCCAAAAACTGGCTCAACATCAAATCTATATAAGAGAGCATGGTGAAGATATGCCCGAAATTCAAGGTTGGAAGTTTTTTAAGAATTAATCATCTGGCTCGTAGTCATCTATTTCTTTTATAGCTTTTTCGCGCCTCTCTGGGTCAGTAATTTCCTTAGTAACAGCTCTGGCCTCTTCTTTATTTTTAAAGAAGCAGATCTGTTTTACGACACCCTCCATTATTTCATCCCGGTACGAAGGATCCCTGATTTTATGGGCCCATTCTATTGCACTAGAATATTCCTCTTTTTCCAGAAAATCACGAGAGCATTCCTCAAAAAGCTCATCTTTTTTGGCCGAAGCCTCGATTTGATTAGCCCATTCTAATAAATGGGCAAAATCTTTTTTTTCAA
>CAIMEJ010000085.1 GCA_903839985.1 uncultured bacterium
GGTCTTCCTGTGCGTGGTCAACGTACAAGAACAAACTCAAGAACGCGCAAAGGGCGCCGCAAAACAGTCGCCAACAAGAAGAAATAAGTGAGAGGAGTTTAAACTTTGAATAAGCAAAGTAGTGCGCAGCAATCTTCGAGCGCGAATAAGAAGCCTGTTGTTAGAACAAAAAAGAAACAAGCAAGACATGTTCCTGCGGGTGTAGCTCATGTAAAATCAACATTTAATAATACAATTGTTGTTATTACAGATCCAGCTGGTAGCGTACTTTCCTGGGCATCTGCTGGTAAAGTAAACTTTTCCGGCTCTCGCAAGTCATCCGCTTTTGCAGCTACAATCGCCGCACAAGATGCAGCTAAAGTAGCACTTACCATGGGCATGAAAGAAGTGGAAGTTAATTTGAAAGGTCCAGGTGCTGGTCGCGAGTCAGCAGTAAGAGGTCTTCAGAGCGCGGGTTTAGCCGTTACGATTATTCGTGATAAAACGCCTATCCCTCATAACGGGTGCCGTGCGCGTAAGAGACGTCGGGTTTAAAAATAAAAGGATTATTGGGGAAGACGATGACAGTTGTTTATGGCAAATTTGAAATGCCTGAAAAGATCGCTGTAGAGGAAAAGAAGAGCAGCACGTTTAGCCGTTTTGTAGCAGAGCCTTTTGAAAGGGGTTTTGGACACACGATTGGTAATAGTTTGAGACGTATGCTCCTAAGTTCTCTAGAAGCTCCGGCAATTATTTCCGTAACTATTGAGGGTGTTCCTCATGAGTACACGGCAATTAGCGGTGTAATTGAGGATATGACCAATATTATCCTGAATTTAAAAGGCGCGTTACTACGTAAAATTGTAACGGAAGAGCAAAAAGCTCTCAGAGCACCTCGCATATTGTCAAAAATGCTCAATGTAACGAGAGAAGATCTGGAGAAAAATGGCGGCCAAGTTAAGATTGCTTTGAAAGATCTGATTGATTTCAGTGATTTTGAAGTTGTTAATCCTGACCATCATATTCTTACAGTAACAAAGCCTCTGAATAAAAGAATCGACCTAAAGATAGCTATCGGTAGAGGGTATGTGCCTTCTGAACGTCATGTTATTTTTGATCGTATGGCCGATGAAATTCTAGTGGATGCGTCTTTCTCCCCCGTGAAAATGGTCAACTACTATGTAGAAAATACACGTGTAGGACAAGATACAGACTATGATCGTTTAATTTTGGAAGTTACAACTGATGGCCGCGTAACAGCTGATGAAGCTCTATCGTTTGCTACACAGATTGGCATTCGCCATTATGAAGTATTCAATAAACTGCAAAAGCAGACTCTTATCTTTGAACAAGAAGAAGAGCTTGAAGACAGCGATCGTGACGAAGTTATGCAGAAACTAGCACTTCGTATTAGTGAAATAGAACTTTCTGTTCGCAGCACAAATTGCCTCAATGGGGCTGAAATCGAGTTCATTGGTGAACTAGTTACACGTGCTGAGTCTGAAATGTTGAAATTTAGAAACTTTGGAAAGAAATCTCTCAATGAGATCAAAGCTAAGCTAACAGAAATGGGCTTACATCTCGGTATGGACCTAACAAAATATGGTATCACTCGTGAGAATGTTCGTGAAGTTATTATAGCTTACCTAGAATCTCAAGAAGAAAAGGATGAGTCATGAGACATCGTAACCACACCTTTAAAGTCGGCAGAACAGCCTCGCACAGACGTTGTATGATTGCGAATATGCTCAAGTCTTTAATTTTGAACGGTCGTATTGAAACGACTGTCACTAAAGCAAAAGAATTGCGCAGACATGCTGACCGTATGGTCACACTCGCGAAGAAAGACGATCTATCTAGCCGTAGAGCTGCTATTGCTAGACTGATGGTTCGCTTTAACACGCTTTCTCCTAAAGAAGCGCGTCTAGTTAAATCAAAACAAGACACAACAGCTTATAACGGTGACCGTGCTGTTATAGACGTTTTGTTTAGTCAGCTAGGCCCTCGTTTCAAAGAGAGACAAGGTGGCTACACACGTATTTTGCGTACAGCTCCAAGCGTTGGTGATAATGCACCTCGTTGTTTGATCGAATATCTCGCCAATTAAATTTGCTCTTGGTATAACTCTCGTTATTCAAGCAAAAGGGGAGACTTAAGTGTCTATTCGTATAGCAATTAATGGTTTTGGACGTATAGGTAGATTGGCACTACGTGCTGCAATGCAGCACGAAGACTGTGAGATTGTTGCCATCAATGATCTCGTGCCAAGTGACAATCTAGCCTATCTTTTTAAATATGATTCCACACACGGCACCTTTCAGGGCTCTGTAGAAGCTTTTCCTGGTCATATCCTTGTTAATGGAAAAAAAATCCATATATACTCGGAAAAAGATCCAGAAAAACTACCCTGGCAGGAGTTAAAAGTGGATTATGTAATCGAGTCCACAGGTCATTTTACGCATAAAGAAGACGCAGAGAAGCATTTAAAAGCAGGTGCAAGGCTCGTTGTTGTAACGGCCCCGGTAAAAGGGGATGTGCCTACTTTCGTTATGGGAGTGAACCATGAAAAATTTGATCCTGAAAAAGATAAAATTATATCAAATGCCTCCTGTACCACCAACTGTTTAGCAACTATCACAAAAGTGTTGCTAGATGAATTTGGCATAGAAGAGGGTCTTATGACCACCATTCATGCAACAACAGCTACACAGCCAACTGTCGATGGTCCGTCCAAAAAGGATTGGCGCGGTGGGCGAGGAGCCTTGCAGAATATCATTCCAGCATCGACTGGAGCGGCTAAAGCCGTGGCACAATGTTTGCCCGAGATAGAAGGTAAGTTAACAGGCATGGCTTTTAGAGTGCCTGTAGCAGATGTTTCCGTTGTAGACTTAACGGTGCGTCTTACAAAGAAAACAAGTTATGAGGCTATTGCTGCCGCAATGAAAAAAGCGAGTAATGGGTCTTTAAAAGGAATTTTAGGTTATACAGAAGAAGAGGTCGTTTCGAGCGATTTTATCAGCAGTCCTTACTCCGCTATATTCGATAAAGGCGCGGGGATTGCTTTGAATGACACCTTCTTTAAATTAATAGCGTGGTATGACAACGAAACAGGGTATTCTACCCGTGTTATCGACTTACTGCGTTTCATTGCCACAAAGGAAAAGCATTAAGTGCATTTTACAAGAGAACCCATCATAGAAACGATAGTAACTCCTAAAGATGGGCATAAGTTACTCGTGCGTAGCAGCAAAATAGCTGGAGCCGAAGAATATATCGTTGATGCCCTAGAAATCGTAAGCTTTGGCTTTGTCTTTTTCTATCGTAGCACAGAGAAACCCAAGCCTTTTCTTCTCTCCGTTACAGACTATGAGATACTCGAAACACGGGAAACTAAAATCGCTCTTAAAACAACGGGCTTAGACCGTGGTATTAAAATTGGAGGTGGCAAAGAAGCCTCTAAAAAAGAGCCGGCAGAAGAAAGCTCCTCCGAGCATGGACCAGAAGATACTGTTGTAGAAAAGAAAAAAGATCGTAAACGTAATCGCCGTCGTCGTGGTCGTAGTGATGATAAAGAAGAAACAAGCACAGCAGCGGCCGTCTCTTCAGATCCCTATGATACTTTTATGGAAGTAGCCCCCAGTCATGATCATGATAAATTAGTAGGGAATACTTCTGAGGCTGTTATTCCAGCTGCGCATCATATGCATATCCTGCTTCCTCCTCCTCCAGGACTTATTTCCGAGACATTCGGTAAAAGTAGTCATAAAGAAGAGCCTCAGATTCCTGAAGCGCCTCTTACACCTGAGGAAAGAGTGGAGCAATTAATGGATGACGTTACCGAGGATTAATAATCCTCATTTCCCGCTTGGATGGTGGAATGGTAGACACTGGGGACTTAAAATCCCCTGGGAGAAATCCCGTGCGAGTTCGACTCTCGCTCCGAGCATATTTACATAAAAGGGCTTAAGTTTTCATCAGCTTAAGCCCTTTTTTAATGGTGGTCTGAAACGGCGTTCTTTCAGCTGAGTTGCTGGGCTCTTTTACAGGAGCATTTTAGACGGGATATATAGATTCGCGTCATTTTTCGAAAAACCAACAATTTTTTGTAAAATCTCTATTTCCTACATTAAGACAAAGTAACAATTTTTACTCATTTGCTATTTAAAATAAATTTATCTATAAGTAGCTTTTCACTGCATATGAGTATTTTCAATGTCGGAGCATTTAGGGGTAGGGGGATCTCCTCACCCACCACGGATCCCTACTGTCTTAGAAGTACCTGGTTCTATTTTTCAAAGAGTAAGGAGCGTTGTTGGAGTGATCTTTGCTACATGTTACCATGTAGTTACACCTATCCCAGGATTTCTTTTTAGAGCTACTGTATCACTTCTTAATTTAGGAAATGTCCCATCAAGAGTAAGTGAAGCCTCTAGAGTATTAGGGGAGAGTGCGGAATCTGCACTTCCGCCTAGGAAGCCTCCAGATGAAAGCTTAGAAATATCCACTGCACTTCCGATTACAGAGCCTCTGGATGGAAGACCCGATCGGGCCTCTGCAGATCAGGATCATAGTGATTTAATAGAAGATTTTCATAAGCAAGGGGTGGAGAAGAATAATACACAGGAATGGCTGATAAATTACTTATTTTTAGCATCTGGAAGCTCTCTTGCACGCTCAGGAGAGCTAGCAAAACTAGGAAGCCGCGATTTTGGAAGCACTTCGGAGCAGCAATTTATAGAGCTCTATACTTCCTTAGAAACATTTCGAAGTACAGTGATAGGAGCAGAAAGAGAAGTCATAGATAAAGTTTTAGAGGAACTTCACGAAGCGCGTCCTTTTTATCTTTTAGGTGGCTTCGAGATCATCCAAAGGGGTCTGTTAAAAACTCAACTTCAAAACATGAAAACAGGTGAGAGTCGGATTATTAATGCTGAGTTCAGAGGGCACCATGCAACAACCTTGGAGTGTATCTGTGAATCAGACGAAACCTTTACTCTGCTATTATTTAATACAGGTTTCGGTGTGAATAAATACCATGATAAAACAGTCGATGGTAAATATTACCCTTTTACTATCACAGGTGTAAGGAGAAACCAATTAAATGAAAAATTTTGTGCCCATTTTTTTAACGGGAAAAGTGAAAATCTAGATACTTCTATGCAGGAATTCTATAGGGCTTTAGCAGGGCTTAAACCATCCTATGCAATGAGTGAAGCTATCAGAGATTTAGAAAGCGCTATAAGGCCGTCCGAAAGTCTTTTTCTAGAGCCTGAGAAAACAAAAGCTTCCTTATTAGACTTTTTACAGCAGCCAGCAAATGCCCTTTTAAGATTAAAATTAAGAGATTATTACCTTAAAGACGCCGATCTGCCCGCAGATATTAAAGAGGCTTTAAATACACCTCTACCCGCCTCATTAGAGAGTCGTTACCAGCCCTATAAAGATCAAGGTCCGATCGGTAATTGCGCCTATAAAGCTCTGAGCACATTAATACATAGAGCCCTTGGCTCCCATCTTTATCAAAAATTTAAGGCTAATAATCTAGAGACTCATTTACAAAAATTAGAAAGTTTGAGAGCGGCATCCCCTGATACACCCCCCAAAACAGAGGTGGCAGCGGAAGCCCAGTCGGTAAAGGCCCCATCGAATTTAGAAGGACTGCCACCTCAAATATCACCTGAATGGATTAACCAGCTTATTAAGGCTGCACGCAAAGAAATTAAAAATCCCGAGGAAAAGCTCATAACATCTTCTCTACAGACTTCGTCTGCTTCTTCTAAGGTGAAGGCTATTAGAAATAAGCTTATTGCACTGATTAAGGTAGATGAGGCGTCGGTGGAGTTAAGTAAAAAGTTCGAAGATCTTGGTTTAACAGAAACAGCTTTGAAGGTCCTGATAGGAGCGCCTGAATATCCGGAGAAAGGCGCAAAGATAAATCAACTCAGGATACAATTAATTTCTAAACTACTCTCTCAAGAAAGAGTGGCTGATGCTGAGTTAGTTGTCCGCCAAATTGCACCTTTATATAGAGATAA
>CAIMEJ010000086.1 GCA_903839985.1 uncultured bacterium
AATAGTCGCCAAAAGAGAAAGAGCCCTTGCGTTCACCTTGAATTTGCAGCTCTTTCCAAGCCTCGAAAAGAAGGGGATCTGCTTTTTCGGCATCATAAACAGAAGTAATATTAAATTTTTTCTGTTTAGAGCTGGCGATAACTGTACCCTTTTCTGATAAAATCCATATTCCACCAGCTTCACCCACTTTAATAGTGGATAAAAATCCTGAGAGATAATCGGAGCGAAATTCTATTTCCCAAAGACCTTCTAAAACACCAGCGGTGTTATGGTGTGTAAGTGTATACGAAAAAGAGGGGCGTTTTGTTTGCCAGTCTGCAAAAAGCTCTGACCAGGCCCCATTTTCTATGCTAATACCTGTTTTCCAAAAGGGCCTTTCCCTCGGGTCATAGTCATTTGTGAGGGTCTTTTGAAGAGACCATACCTTTTTGTCCCAAATGTATTCCCTATCTTTTGTTTCAGAGCCTTTTAGCCGTTCCTGTTTTTCTATTACACGTATTGTGCCGTGAATAAGGGAATCATTTGGAAGCGTATAAGCGGCTGTATAGTCTCCATTTACAGATGCAAAGGCTACCCAAGTAAAGCCATTATAGGATTCTAGAATATCTCCCATAAAATCAAGTATTTGCAGCTTATTCTTAAGATCTAAAGTTCCCTGTAAGGCGAGATCACTTAAGATAGAAGCCGCTGGCTTGGCCGTACTTAAAAAGCGGGAACTGACCTCAGTAGTAGAGGAGGCTATTTGCTTTGCTATGTTTTCCCAGAGGTTCGCTACTGCAGCACGGCTACTAAAATAAGATGGCAAACCAATAGCCAACATGGTAAAAGCGATGATGATCATAACGGATGTGACGAGAGTAGGCCTTAAAGGCCATAGTAAATTTTTCGCTCGGTGTAATAAGAGACGCAGTACGTGCATGCCCTTCCTTATAAACAACCTTTTAATTTTCTGTGTTCTTTTTTTCGTAGGATGTGAACCTTCTGTTAAAATAGAAACGGATACTCAAGCTGAGACACTTTGGATAGAGGCTCGATATTTTCAGGAATCTGGTGAGGAGCTTGTAGCGCGTAAAAAAGCAGTTCTTGCTTTATCTTATACAAAGAGTCCTCTTATGAAGGCCCAGATAGAGGTTTTTTTAGAGGGAGATTCCTCACTTATGGATACTTTAGAGGAAGGTTTTGAAAAAGAGACTCTCCTAGGCGAGAGCTTTTATATAAAAAAGCAATATCCTTTGGCACTTATCGCCTATGAAAAAGCCCTAAATGCTATGGAAATGCAGCTTTCAGATTTATACGAGAGAAGGAATGTTATTATCACAGAAGCTTTAGGAGTTTATCAGCAGCGCTTGGCTATTCGATTAGTACAGCTAAAAATAGCTGAGGTTCTCCTATTGCTAGATGAGAAAGAGAGGGCTTTAGATTTTATAAGAAAAGTTGTTCTACATAAGTCATGGCAAGATGTTTATCATAAGGTGCTTTCTTATAATAAAGGCGATGATTCTTCACTTTTATCTGACACTAATTTAGGGCACACGGCAGCAGATTTTTCTCAAATAACCCAAGCAAGGGAGCACTATTTATTAAAAAGGAGCTGGGAGTTAGCCTCTAGAAATGGCTGCTTCCAGTAGTAATTATCTAAAAGTCCTGTGGTATCAAGGCCAAGGACATGGTAGGCCACAAAAAGGGCTTCTACCGAAGCAAGTCCAGCTAAAGGGTCAAAGCAGCCCGTTTGTTTTCGAGGGTAGGCTGTTACAAAACCCGGGGGTAAGCTTCGGCGCCTTATCGAAGGGTCCAGGCTGTTATCTATTTTTTCAGCAAGTACCCAGGTAGCATCAATTAAGCAAAGTGCTTCAGCACTTTCTAATACAGGTGCACCTCCTGTTAAAATTGTATAGCCCTCTAAAGAGGGTGGCTCATTGAAAGGGTAGCTGATAAACGTGAGATCTTTTCTGTTATGAAGAGGTGTGAGTGAACACTTTTTTAAATTTTCCCTTTGGTGTCTTATAATTAAGTGCATAGCAGGTTAGCAGTTAGGAGGAGGGTAGTTTATTTACAAGTGCTCTCAGAGCCTCTTGTTTTTCGACAGGAGCTTCTTTAATGGCTTCCAGGAGATATTCACGCGCTTTACTAAACTCTTTAGCAGCTAGGAAATAGCTGCCCAGCATAGCTTTAACTTTCCAAGAACCTTCTGGTTTACGAAATCGATGAAGAAAGTTAACAAGAGGCTCTGCGGCATTTTTTTGTTTGGCATCTATATTACTCTCAAAATCCGAAACAGCTACATAAAGTTGGTGACCAAGTTCGTTATTCGGATCACTTGCTAAGAGGGCAGCCCGTATTTTTTGAGCTTCCACTCCCTGTTTTTCTCCTTTTTGGAGGAGAATGCGGTATTTTTCTCGAAGGAAAAAGCTGCAGGCAGTGGTTTTTTTAAGCCCTGCATTTAATATTTGCTCCTGCCAATCCTTATGAGAGATAAGGCGGGCTGCATGGTAGAGAGATACAAGCTGTTCACTGCTATACTGATGGGGTTGGAATGTTTGCATAATTGCTTCAAGCGTTAGTGCAGCTTCTGTTTCCGCAATCAGGGCTTTCGCCAACTTTTTAGGTGATATGGAGCTCGGTGCTGCCATTAAAATAGAGTTATCGGAGGGTAGGATAATGGCAATGGTCGGCAGTCCTACAATATTAAAGCGCTCTTTAAGCTCTTTGTTGAGGAGAGATTGCCTGGAATTTAAGGGATGGTTAAGGGGGAAATCAATGAAAACAAAGAGGAAAAGATCTTTAATTTCTTCGATAAAATGGTTGTTTTGCAAGATATTCGTTTGAAAATGGAGGCATTCTGGACACCAATCAGATCCTGTGAAGAAAACAAAAAGAGGCTTTTTTTGGCGTATAGATTCCTTTTGAGCCTTCTGAAAATCAGTTGTCCAAAGAAGGGAAGGCTCTGCAGCTCGGAGAAAGCCGCAGAACAGAAGGAATATAAGCAAAAAAAGTTTTCTCATGCAGGCTAGGCTTTTTTAGCCGAAAGACTGAGCAATGTTTCTGCAAATTTAGCACCGCCACCCTCTTTATAGCCTAAGCTGCCAAGTACTTCTCCCGAAGGGCTGATGACAACGATTGTGGGGAATCCTTTTACACCATATTGATTTTTTAATTTTTCATTTTGTATAACTAGATCTAGAGGAAGATCAGTATTAAGGGGAAAGTCTGCTTTTACAAAGAGGAACTTGTTCAGGGTTGCTGCTTGAAAATCGGGGGTATTAAAAATTTCCTTTTCTGCTTTTGTACACCAAGCACACCAATCAGAGCCTGTAAAGAGAATGACAACCGGTTTGTTGCTCTCTTTAGAAAGGGTTGTAGCCTCTTGAAAATTAGTCATCCATTTAAGATCCGCAGCAGCTAGAAAGCTGCAGCAAAAAAGCATTAAGACAAGTAAGTGCCTCATATAAGAATACTCCTGAATATTTTAACAAAAAATTAACTTACGCTTTCTCTTTTTTTCGTGCAAGAAGAGATGCAAGATCCTGTTGAATCAAGGCCGTAGAGGCCTTTTTAGCGGAGTTAAGAGGCTTGATAAGATAGCTCAAAAAAGGCAGATCCTGCTGGAGTAGGCGGAAGGCTTCCCGAGTAATACGCTTAAAACGATTGCGTTCATGCGCTTTCCCAAATTTTTTTGAAACAGCAAGACCAAGTTTTGGGCCAGTTGAAAGGGAAGAGGAGCAAGTTAGAAGGATATAAGCGCCTGCAAAAGACTTTTTATGACTGAATACTTCGAATTCTTTAGCTTTAAGCAGGCGGGATTTTTTGGGGAATGTTAAGCGCGGGTGAGTTGGAATCTGCCCATCCTGCGACGACGGTTCAGAATTTTGCGGCCGTGGCGCGTGCTCATTCTTTTCATAAAGCCGTGTTCGTTTTTTCTGCGGCGTTTGCTGGGCTGATATGTGCGTTTCATGATAAGAATTCCTCATAAACTTTAATGGGAAGATAACATAGCAGAAATGATTGGTAAAAGCAAGCGTCTAATTTTATGCCTTCTTATTTATTGCTAGTTAATTTTTTAAAAAGAAAATATCTCAATTGGCATTGAAAAAAAAGGAGTCCATGTCCTAAAATTGCCTTCAGTTTTTTTAAGTAAGGAAAGATTCATGAAAGTGCGCGCTTCGATCAAAGCCGACCCCTCAAAAGGCGATATTATTGTTCGTCGTCAGGGACGTATTTATGTGATCAATAAGAAAGATCCCAACCGCAAGCAGCGTCAAAAAGGCCCTGCCCGTAAGAAGTAAGGAAGTCCATGGCTAAAACGTCATCTATTGTTAAGCAGAAAAGACGCGAACGTCTTGTAAAAAATACTTGGGAGAAGCGTAATGCACTCAAGAATATTGCAAGCGATGTCAAGAAAACCGAAGAAGAGAGAGCCAATGCACGCACAGCTCTCGATAAAATGCCCAAAAACACAAGCCCTCAACGTTTAAGAAACCGTTGTCAGCTGACAGGGCGTAGCCGCGGCTATCTTCGTAAATTTAAACTGTCACGTCTTTCTTTCCGCGAACTTGCCAATGCAGGGATGATTCCTGGTATTGTAAAAGCCAGCTGGTAGACTATTCTAGGGTGCTGTTTTTAAGGCAGCACCTATTTTCTTTATCTCTTTTGCTCTACAGCATATCCATAAATAAAAATTACGTTTTCTGGAATTATTCTTCTTAGAAAAGACCGTCTATTTCTTCTATCTTTTTCCAATTAGGTAGACCCTCATACCAAACAAGAGTTTCTTCTGTAATAGAAGCCTCGTCATAGAGTGCTTCAATTTTAGAAAAACCGACAGGACCGATAGCTTTGCGTTCTGCATCTACATAATACCATTCTTTAGAGGCCCATTCCTTAGGTACTTCAACAGCTAAAGAGGGCTTAACGGCTTTCTTGCCTTTTGTATTAATCCAGTTCGACAGGGTGTCGTCCATTACAGGATCCTTGGGTGTAGGCAGTAAAAGAACTACCAAAAGAGCAAAAATGCCTCCTAAAAAACCTAAGAAAAGCCAAAGTAGGGCCCTTCTTTGACGTTTCGCCGCTATGTAGGCGCTGAGGGCTCCGAACAGTAAACTAAAAAACAAGCTGAGAATAATTTGCATGAACGGTATGATGGCAAAAAACTTTGACTTTGGCAACCTTTATGCATATAGACACAAAAGAATTCGAATTACCAGAGACCCATTACATTCGTGATATTGATTCAGGGGTTTTGCAATCTCTTGTTCTGCAATGTCTTTCCGGTGTTAAAGGTATTAGCCTACTGGATGGAACGCTGTTAGATGCTCTTCTAGGAAGAGGTTCGGAGGCGGCTGTTAGAGGTGTCTCTGTGACACAAGATCCTGAGCTTCATTCAGTAAGCGTTAAGGTCGAGATTAATGTTTTTTATGGCATTGTGATGCCTCAGAAAGCAGAAGAGATTCAAACGCTTCTCACCTATGAAATTACGAGATTAACAGGATTGCATGTCGCAGCAGTGCATATTGTCTTTAAAAACATGGTCTCTCCAGACGCAGTTCCTAAAGCAATTCCTAAGGAAACAGTGCCCGAAGAG
>CAIMEJ010000087.1 GCA_903839985.1 uncultured bacterium
AAGACTCTTTGGTCTTTTCTACCAAGTTAACCATCTGATCTAAATAAGGTTCTGTACCTAAAAGAGAATACTGCGGAGTCTCAAAAGAGATGCCATCAAAAACGGGTAACTCCACGCCGGCTATATTTTCATAATGCTTTCCTAAATGCTTAACGCGGCCTATTTCTTGAATAGGCAAGCCCAGATCCTGTTCAAAAAGAGCTGCGGAAGAGAGTACCACATCCTGCCACCTGGTATGCTCTTTTTCTAACGAGATAATTTCTTGTCGGACTTCATTAGCTTGTGCTTGTAGCATGGCTTTTTTAAGTTGCAGTGTTGGCAAATAACGTTCCAACTGCTGCAATCTCACCTGCTGATCACGTAATTCCGTCTTCGTAAGCTTCATAATGCTGGCCAATATTTATCTAAGAATACCTGTTTAATGCCGACCTCTTTTCGATCAAAGCATTCTGCTAAAATCTTCCAGCCTGCATTAAGGGCTTCTTCTAGAGGCATATTTACCTGAAGATTCATCATCTGCTCTTCAAAAAGACGGGCGTAATGAATAAGTTTTTCATCCCATTTAGATAACCTAAAGCCCATACTTTGACGCTCTTTGGCTTTTTTAGAATCGGCATATAGACGGATCATATTATTAGCTAAATCGCCGTGATCCTCCCGTGTTACCTTACCAATTACTTGCTGCTTTAAGCGAGAAAGTGAGCCAAAAGGGTCGATAAAGCCATCGTGTAAATAAAACTGCCCTTCGGTGATATACCCTGTGTTATCGGGGATAGGATGTGTAACATCTCCACCTGGCATGGTGGTAACAGCGATAATAGTGATAGAGCCTCCTCCATCAATATCAACAGCTTTTTCATAACGGGCTGCTAAATCAGAATAAAGAGAGCCTGGATAACCTCGATTGGAGGGTACCTGGTCCATAGTGATGGCAATTTCTTTAATAGAGTCAGCAAAAGCTGTCATATCTGTCATCAAAACCAAAACGTCTTTGCCTTGCATAGCAAAGCGCTCTGCACAAGCAAGGGCCATGTCTGGTGCGAGTAAACATTCCACAGCAGGGTCGATGGCTTTATGAATAAACATAAGTGTCTTTGCTAAAGAGCCTGATTGCTCAGCGTTATCAATAAAGGCTTGATAGTCTGCAAAGGTAAGGCCCATACCCGCAATGATTACAACAGCTGCGTCTGTTTGATTGGTAATGCGCATTAATAGCTGATTGTAGGGCTCACCAGGAACAGAGAAAATAGGTATTTTTTGTGACTTAACCAGGCAGTTGAACATATCAATCATCGGAATATTTGTCCGCACCATCTGACGCGGAATAATTCTCTGTACAGGATTGAAAGAGGGTGTATCGATGTCGATTGCTTCACCGATAACTTCAGGACCTGAGTCGATTGCTTCACCAATACCATTAAAACGCCGCCCTAGAAGCTCTTTACTAAAAGAGACCTGCATCTGTTTTTTAAGAAATACAACGCGGTCGCCCGTGCTGATTCCCCTTGTGCCCCCAAAGACTTGTAGAGTCGCCTGGTCCCCTTCAATTCTTAAAACAGAAGCGTAAGTTCTGCGGCCACGGCTTTGCTCAACAACGGCCATCTCTCCTAAAGAGACATCCGTAGCTGTAACGGTAATAAGGTTACCCCTCATATCATTAATACGATCAAAAACCTTCTTCATGCGCTAGTTCCCGCTTTTTCCAATTCAGCTACTTCTAATTGCTTCTCTATCTCTTTAAAGGTGCTTTCATATTCCTTGCTATCAAAAGCCACAAAATTCATATTTTTAAGGCGATTTTGCAAACTTAAAAAATACTGCCTAGCTGCATCATGTGAATCAAAAGCAAATGCTGCATCAAAGATGCGATTAACAAGCCTAAAAAGAGGGATTTGTCTTTTTAAAGGGCAATAGGCGTCTTCTTTATCAAAAGCATTTTGCTGTAGATAAGCAAAATCATAGAGTTCAGCTTTTAAATAGGTGACCATGTCCTCTAAAGCAATCCCCTCTTCACCGAGAACTTCCATTCTCTTGGCAATATCCTTGCCTGTCTTAAGGAAATAAGAACCTCTTCTTACCATCTCACGCCAGCGCCCCTCTTGCTTAGCAAGCTGCTCTCCGACTAGGTCTATATATTTCGACCAAGAAATGATGGGATCTACAGCTGGATAGCGTCTAGCATCCGAACGCTCACGAGATAGCCCCAAAAAGGCTCCGACAACGGCCAGTGTTGCTTGAGTCACTGGCTCTTCAAAATTACCACCAGCAGGAGAAACCGCCCCGCAAATAGTTAAGGAGCCGCTTTTACCAGATTTGAGAGAAATAACTCCAGCTCTTTCATAAAACTCAGCAATACGTGAAGAGAGGTAAGCTGGAAAGGCCTCGTCTCCTGGAATTTCTTCCAAGCGTCCCGACATTTCCCTTAAAGCCTGCGCCCATCTTGATGTAGAATCAGCGAGTAATAAAATATTAAGGCCCATTTGACGATAATATTCGGCGATAGTAATGCCCATATAGATAGAAGATTCACGTGCTGCAACAGGCATAGAAGAGGTATTACAAATAATAACTGTACGATCTATGAGCATACCACCTGTATCTGGATCCGTTAGATGAGGAAATTCTCTTAAAACTTCCACTACTTCGCCCGCCCTTTCTCCACAGGCTGTAAAAACAACGATATCAACAGACGCGTATTTGGAAAGGTGATGCTGCAAAACCGTTTTTCCAGCGCCAAAAGGTCCAGGCGTACAGAAAGTGCCCCCTTTCATGATAGGAAATTGTGTATCGATAGTGCGCAGACCCGTACTCATCATCTCTTTAACTTTAACTTTTTCACCTTCCATTAAAGGCATTTTAATGGGCCATTTTTGCACCATAGAGAGCGAATGCTCAACACCTTGGCTATCGGTTACTTTGGCAACAATCGTGTCTACTGTATAAGAGCCTACAGGGGCAAGCCACAGAAGCTTATACTCATCCCAGAAAGAAAAAGGGATCATGATAGCGTGCTTAAAACGCCCCTCAAGAACAAATCCGAAGCCATCTCCTCTTGCAAGCACACCTCCTATTTGACCAGTCGGTGTAAAATCCCATTTTTTATTACGATCAATAGGAGCAAAATATTTACCGCGAGCGAGGAAGAGCCCCTCTTTTTCAGCAATCTTTTGTAAAGGATTTTGGAGACCGTCATAAATACCAGAAAGAAGGCCAGGAGCAAGTTCTACTTCGAGCAAATCTCCAGCAAAATGGACCGTATCGCCCTCGCTGACACCATTGGTATTTTCGAAGACTTGAATACGGGCAATACGTCCCTTAATTTCGAGAACTTCAGCCTTTAGGTCTACCTTGGAAAGCTTCACGAATGCGACTTCGCCCTGACGAATATCTCCTTCAAACTCTACGTCTAGAAGATTGCCAAAAGCTTTTATTACTTTCCCTGTACTCATGCTTTAATGTCCTTCAAAATAGTCATCACTTTAGTTTGGTTTTTAGCCTTAGCTACTGTCTGCCAGCGACTTACGATATCAAGCTCTGCAGCATATGCAATAATTGCATCTACCGAAAAGGGGCTATAGCCGGCTTTGAGTTTTTCAATTTTATCAAAGCGCACAACCAGCAGCTGTTTAAAAAGATCCAAGGGGTTTTGAAAATTGCTATCATAAAGATCCAGCGCTTCTTGCACATTTTCTAAAGCTCCCGAAATATCGAGACCTCCCTCCACAACTGCGTGCAGCTGTGACTGCCAAGGGTCAATTGGATCTAAAAGACGCAGATCCTCTTCAAAAGGTCTCTTTAATTTTGTGCCTCTACGAGCAGCAAAAGCCACTCTCAAAACCTGCTCATACTGCAAATAATCTTTTAAGAAGCCTGTTGCCTGCTCATATGCATAGCTAAAATAGCTTATCAAAAGCTGGTCGAAATGAGCAGCTCTTTCTACATCTTCTGTATATTTATATAAGTAAGCTTCCAGAAAAGAAGGGGCTGCTAGGGGAAATTTTTGGAGATCCACTAGTTCTTCTCTCGTCCAATTTCCGGGGATATTGATCTCGTGCCCTGACCAAAGAGCGCTCAAATTATTTAAATCAATCCAGGTAAGGAAAAGACGCATTTGACGCTGATCTTTATGATTTAAATTAAGAGCAGCCAGTTGCTTAAGCTCTGCTATATGCACTTCGGGATCAAGATCAAGAGAGAGTGGAGCTATAAGTGTTGCTAAAAAATAATAGTTTGTCACAACGGCCTTTAATTACTCTGCTTTGCCAAAAATTTTATCG
>CAIMEJ010000088.1 GCA_903839985.1 uncultured bacterium
GCCAAGTGCTTACCGTCTGGAGCGACCCTAGGTTGAGCAATATCAGGACTTCTAAAGAAATCCTCTACTGGAATTATATCTGCTTTAGAAACGTTATCTGCAGAAACAAGACATTGCGTAAAAAGCGCAAGTAGTGAGCTAAGGAAAATATAGCCTATTTTTTTCATAGTTATCTTTGAATTAAGAAATCCTGCACAACACGAGAAGTGGTTGAAATAAATTATTCTCTCCAGGTAAACGCGTGGCACAAAGCAACTCCCGCAGCGTCAGCCTCATCAAATGCCAATGTTTTAGCATGGCCCAAAAGGGCCATGACAGTACGAGCCATCTGTTCTTTACTTGCTTTACCCGTACCCACAACAGCCTGTTTTACTCTTAGGGGTGGGTACTCAAATATAGGTAGATCTCTTAAGGCGACCGCTGCAATTGCCGCTCCCCGTGCAGCTCCTAAAATTTGTGCTGTTTTTACATTCTGAACGTAAATCGTTTGCTCCAGGGCCACATGATGAACTGTGGAGCCTTCTAAAATTAAAGTCACAGCTCTATGAATTTCAGCAAGAGCTTCTGCCATAGTTTTAGTTGGAGGAACTTTGACTGTCTTTGTTCGAAGTAAAACGGGCTGACGAGTAGATGAAAATTCGATCAACGCAAGGCCTGTACCCCTAAGAGATGGATCAATACCAAGTACTTGACCTCGAAATGAATGCCTCTTTGTCGTTTCTAAGCCCTTGCTTTCGAGGGAAGAGACCTTGGAGGCAACGAGTTTGCCCTCAAGCTTAGCTTTCCACATTTGCCGTACGTTCATTAAATTGAAACTATGGAATTACTAATAGCCTGCAATATCATTACGTTTTATAACATATCACACACTATATTTGACGTACATAGCGACTTGCATCACCTCTCATAGATAAAAACCAAATCTCAAAACAACGAAAACTAAACTCAGCTGCTATGATCGTTATGAATAATCCAGAGAGAGCTACGCAAATCAGGACAACTGGAGAAACATGTACGAATCTTACACCAAGATTAGATGCGATAACTTGTGCAAAAAGAAGACAGATTAAGTGATAGGCATACATTCCATATGTACGCGTACCCAAGAATGAAAGTGTCTTGCTTGCGCCTAATTTGATTAATGATTTTTCAGAAAAATTTTGTTCAAGTATCACGAAAACAAAAAATATGGCCTCAAAGAAATATATTAAATTACCTAGCAATTGGTCCAGGAAAGTATTAGCCCATTCTAGTCTTCGGAGAGGCAATACAGCAAAACCTATAATATAAGCTATAGCGATGCGTTGCCATCGTAATGCCTTAAAATAAGCGACGATATTTGTCTCTCGAGTAAGCCAAGCAGACCAACAACCTGCAGCTAAATATAATATCATAGATAATGAATTATATTTATAAGCCATATCACCTACTTCGCATAAAATAAAACGATATCCGAGAGAAATAATTACAAGAATAGTCATAATTACCGAAAGATATCTCTTTTGGGTTAGCTTAATAAACAGTGGGCAAAGAGCATAAAACTGCTCCTCAACTGATATAGACCATAGAATTGTAATGAAATTATTTTTAATTCCATGCGCTATAAGTTCATAGTTACCCAAAAAGAAAAAATAGTGATAGAATGCATTCTTATCAAATTTAGGCGATAAGACGAGTTGCCCTAGAGTATAATGGGATATCCAAGAGGCATTTAGACAGATCCCAAATAAAACAATATAATATACAGGCCATATTCTTAGAACTCTTTTTTTATAAAATTGAAATAAATCGATACCCAAAGTCTCTTCTTTTTCATCTATCAATTTAATGGCAATTAAAAATCCGCTTAACACAAAAAACAGGGCTACGCCGATAGCTCCATAATCTACTCCACTTTTTATAATTCCCTTAAGGTATATTTGCGAGTGATGCA
>CAIMEJ010000089.1 GCA_903839985.1 uncultured bacterium
ATGATAAAAATTTATTTAAAATATATGAATCTCCTCTTAAAGTTATAAGTGTTGGGAACATAACAGTGGGAGGAACCGGTAAAACCCCCTTTGTTTTGGCTCTTGCAGAACAACTCGAAAAAAAAATCCCTTTAGCCATTATTACTCGGGGTTATCGCAGTCCAGCTGAGCACAAAGGTCTGGTTATAAAAAAAGGGGATACGGATATCGCACAAGCCGGTGATGAAGCGATGTTTCTTTTTCAGGGGCTTCAAAACCCCCTCATTTGTGTCGGTAAAGATCGTATAGCCTCCTTAAAAAAAGCAGAGGCTTTAGGGGCTAAATTGGCTATTTTAGAGGATGGTTTTCAGAAAAGAGCTATTAAGCGGCTCGTAGACATCGTTCTTTTGGACGCTGTAGAGCCTTGGGGGTGTAAAGCCTTCCTGCCAAGCGGATTCTTAAGGGATCACCTGGCTTCCTTAAAAAGAGCCGATTTTATCGTAGTGCCTCAGAGTTTTAATCCAGAACAGGTAGAATTTCTTAGAAATTTTACTAAGGCCCCGATAATATATACGAGTAATTCCTATGAAATTGCTCTGGAGAGAGAGCTCCCTATAGCTCTTTTTGCAGGTATTGCGGCACCTCAAAGATTTTTAGCGGCCACGAAAAGCCTCGGTTTTTCTGTTGTTTATACAAAATGGCTCCCAGATCATGCAACTTTGAATAAGGAGTTATTAGCTAGGATCTGGAGTGAGGCTAAGATTCGAGGGGCTAAAACCTTGGTTTGCACAGAAAAAGATTACGTTAAATTACCACTGGGATTAGATATTCCCGTGACTTTTTTACGCATGAAAACACATATTGACCCTTTAATGGGCAGACAACTTTTGGAAAAAATTTTGATATGAGCAATCGTTTTACTATTCAGCTTCCTAAATTAGGTGAAAGTATTCATAGCGCGACTGTCGTGCAATGGATGAAAAAAGTGGGAGACTCTGTGGCTCTTGATGAGGCTCTTTTAGAGGTCTCTACCGATAAGGTAAACAGTGAGATTCCTTCTCCTGTAGCCGGAGTTTTGGAAGAAATTCTTGCAGAAGTTAATCAAGAGGTAGAGGTGGGGCAGGCCCTTGCTATTGTCCGTACTGGAGCTACCCCTACATTGGCTGATGAGCCAAAAAGAGAGATAGTAAAACCGGATCAAGAGGAGGCAGCGTCTGCTTCTGACCTTCTTTCTCCAGCTGTTTTAAATCTCCTGCGCCAAGAAAATATTCCACTTACAGCTTTAGATAAAATTAAGGGAACAGGTGGTGGCGGTCGTATTACAAGAAAAGATGTAGAGGCTTATAAAGAGACTCTTCAGCAATCCTCCACGCTGTCTTCGGATGCGACTGTTTCCCGGGTTAAAATTACGGGTCTTCGTAAGCAAATTGCAGATAATATGATGCGTGCTTATACCGAAATCCCTCATGCAGCTCTGATCACTGATATTGATGTTACAGCGCTGTTACAAGAGATTTCCAAGCTTAAAAAACAGGGTTTGAAGATTACTATCACCCCTTTTGTTATCAAGGCAATGGCGAAGGCTATAGTGGACTACCCACTCCTTAATGCTTCTGTAGAAGATGATCATATGGTAATTAAACATGCTGTTAACGTAGGCGTTGCTGTTGGTATTGAACACGGAGTTATTGTTCCAGTTGTTCGTCATGCTGAGAGAAAGACCCTGAGCCAAATCGCCGAAGATGTGGCCTTGCTAGCTACAAGAGCTCGTGAAGGACAGCTTCAAAATGAAGATGTTAAAGAAGGTACTATTACTCTTACAAACTTCGGTATGACAGGTATTCGTAGTGGTCTTCCTATTATTCGTTATCCTGAATGTGCCATTTTAGGTATCGGCGCTATCATCAAAAAACCCGTTGTTATCGAAGATGAGATTGTTATTCGGAGCATTATTGAAATGACTGTTTCTTTTGATCATCGCCTACTTGATGGTATTTATGGATGTGGATTCGTTTCAAAAGTAAAAGAACTTTTAGAAAATCCTCCGCTTTTGCTTGAGGGTCTGAATGCTAGTTGAGCTTATTAAGCAGCAGCAAAAGTATGTAAATACCTTTTTTCAAGATCTAGATGTCCCTAAGATGGAAGAGCTTGTGCATAAGCTGGCTGCTCATTCAGGAACCCTTTTCTTTTCAGGCATCGGGAAGAGTGGGATTGTAGCTCAAAAAATAGCTTCTACCCTTGTTTCTACAGGTACAAAAGCGCTCTATATGTCACCCGTAGATGCTCTTCATGGAGATATCGGCATGGTTTCTCCAGGAGATCATGTTCTTTTACTCAGTAAAAGTGGGGAGAGTGAAGAAATGCTTCGTCTTGTAGATTCTGTCAGAATGAGGGGGGCTTTTTCTATAGCCGTTGTTTGTAATGCCTCTAGCCGGTTGGCTCAACAGGCAGACAGCCTTCTCCACCTTCCTTTAGAAAGAGAGCTCTGCCCTTTTGATCTTGCTCCTACAACATCTGCTGCCATCCAAATTATTTTTGGAGATATTTTAGCAGTAGCTCTTATGCGTAAGAAAGCCTTTAGCCTCAGTCAATATGCCGAAAATCACCCTTCGGGTCTTATAGGAAAAAGAGCTAAAATTACGGTAGCGGATCTTATGCTTAAAGGCGCTCAAATACCGATGGCATCGCCTCAAGAAAAGTTGATAGATCTCCTTGTAGAGCTCTCTGATAAACGGTGTGGCTGTTTGCTCATTGTGAATAAAGAGGGGCAGTTGAGCGGTATTTTCACAGACGGAGATCTGCGCAGAGCCCTACAAAAACAGGGGCCTTTAGCACTGCAAATGACGATGGAGGAGCTCTCTATGAGCATACCTCGAGTAATTGGCCCGGAAAAGCTGGCCTACGAAGCTCTACAAGAAATGGAAAGAGATCCAGCAAGACCTATTACTGTTATGCCCGTTGTTGATAAAGACAAAGTGATCGGGATCATAAAATTACATGATATACTACAAGAGGTTTAGATAGATGACGGAGATATTCTCCTTAAATTGCCTATTTTGGCTAAGTGCTGCATTTATAATAGGTTATATAACAATTGTTTTTGAACACGGAGCGCGTGTTAACAAGGCGGCTACCGCTATTTTGATGGCGATCATATGCTGGAGCATTGTTTCTGTCTGCGGACCTCAGGAAGGGCTGCTAGGTTCTCTGCATTACCATTTTGAACAAGTATCCGAGATTGTGATCTTTCTTCTGGGTGCTATGGCTATAGTAGAGCTTGTCGATAGCCATAAAGGCTTTGCAATCATTACAGATGTTATCGTGACAAGAAGTCGAAAAAAACTCCTGTTTTTTATTTGCCTTATCACATTTTTTCTCTCATCCGTATTGGATAATTTAACCACTACTATC
>CAIMEJ010000090.1 GCA_903839985.1 uncultured bacterium
CTGTTTTCTTATTTTTTAAAGCCTCCAAAATACGCTCTAGACTTGCTTTATCTATTTCAGCTACTTGGCAGCCCTTCATTACATGCACTGTTCCTTTATAAGCTTCTGTGTCAACAGCATAAACAAATTCAAGAATATTCTTTGTATGAGATTGTGGAAAGCCGCCACAAAGGACGAAGAGATAGGCTCTTGGGCCACAATGATCAAAGACAAAAGAGAGTCCTACCTCGGAATAGGGACAGGCAGGTGTATGAAAAATGCGCGTAGAATAAATAGATTTTAAAGCACGCTTGATGTCCTGCCTTTTCCAGGGAGTAGGAGCTCTATTACAGGAGGCTAGAAGCAAAAGAAGAGAGAGAAAAAGGCTAAGCTTTTTATACATGGTGTCGGCTTACCTATGAAGAGTGAGAGTGATTGTTATCTACAACAATTGTCGCAATAAGAGTAACAAAAGCCCCAACTAGCACGCCCGCTACTATTTGAGCAGATGTAATACCGCATCTATTGCCAGCCCTTGCGGCCCTTGCAGCACCTTTCCCGGAACATTCGGAGGTGTAGGAGTTGTAAACTCTATTGGGAGGAGGCTCAGATCCAGTTGAGGTTACTCCAGCTGTTTGGGCTTGTAGGAAAACACCAGAAAGAAGAAGCGTTAAAAGAGCTTTTTTCATTATTTTTTAGTTCCTTCCAGAATAGAAAAACTTTTTATAGATTCTAATAAAGGGGTGATAACAGAGGCAAATTGAGATTCTTCCGTTGTAGCGGTGACAACATAAGCGACGTTATTTTTAACAATAATGGCTTGAAGCATGCGTAAGTCCGCCCAGGCCAGTTTTTCATCAATTTGAAAAACGTGCATCTTTCCCGCAGATGTTTCCATAGTCCCAAGGGTGGAGAGGTGTTTAGAAGGACTACGATGTATTTTTTCGACTTCTAAAAGATATTCGGATGTGGAGAGATCGGTCTCTTCAAGCGCTAAATTAATAGTAGAAGCAAATAAAGCTTTAGCCTCAGAGCGTGCAATAAGGGTAATTCCCTGGGGAGTAAGTTCCGGGCTTAATATTTCCCAATCTTTAGGAGGAGTGAAAGTTGCTTGAGGAATAGCCGCTGAAAGTGTTGTTAATAAAAATATGTTTAGAGTGCAAAAAAGGATCTTCATGGAAAGCATAATTTCTTAAGCGTAATTTTTATTCAACAAATTCCGGTGTCCAGCTAGAATAATCCTTTTAATAGAGGGCAGGGGACTAATCATGACAGTCAAAGAAAGCGGTCAAGTAAAAATAGAAAAAATCTGTGATCTTCTCAAAAGCCAAGCTCTCGAGCCAGCGGCCATGGAGGGCGCCCGTCTTATAGCCGAAGCAGAAAGAGGCGCAAAAGAAATTATTCATAAAGCCGAAAAGCTTACCGAAAACATGACTAAAGAGGCTCTTTCTAGAATAGCGATTGAGCAAAAAGCAGCTCACGTAGCTCTCCAGGAAGCGCATAAGCAGGCCCTTGAGTCTTTAAAACAAGATATAGAAAAGAAAATCTTTGCCCCTTCTTTAAATGCTATGCTGGCAGAAACAACAAATGCCCCCTTACCTCTTGCCAACTTAATTAATATTTTAGCCGAAGCGGTGCAAAAAGAAGGTCTTAATACCGACTTTTCTGTTGCTGTATCGGCCAAGGTGGATCTTCAAGCGGTCAATAATGCCCTTATTAAGAGCGTTTTAGAACGCTTAAAGTCAAAAAGTGTTCAAGTAGGAGCTTTAGAGGGCGGCGTTCTTTTAAAGCTTCTCGACCAAAAAGTAACACTAGATATTAGCGACCAAGCTCTTGGAGAACTTTTATCCAAACATTTACGAAA
>CAIMEJ010000091.1 GCA_903839985.1 uncultured bacterium
CTCTTCTTTGAGGAGCTTTTCTTTGACGATTTTCATGTAATCGCGCATTTGCGTGATGTCACGGGTATTAGAACCTGCCTCATCCAGAGCCATTCGTACTTGCCGTAGTTTATCTTGGTAGTGATTGCGCACTTCATCTCTTTTAGCTTCAGCTTCTTTGAGAATTTTAGTTTCTTTATCACGCAGTTCGCGCTTTTGAATAGCCTCTTTTTCGGCTTCTTCTTGACGCTTCATTTTTATCTCTAAGATCTGAGCAAGAGGATAGGGGGGAAGTGCCTGACTCATTTAAAGAGATTTTTAAGCTGTTGGGCTGTTTCTTTAAAATTGGATTTTTCATCGACACTTTGTTTTAAAAAACGATTTACCTTGTCAATGTTATCGATAGCAAAATCTGCGGCCCTATCGGAGCCTTTTTTATACTCGCCAATACGAATGAGCAACTCATTTTTACGATAATTTGCTAAGACTTCGCGTACCTTTCCGATGATGGCCGAGTGATCTTTATCAATTAAAGAATTAATAACGCGGCTGGCAGAAGATAAAATCTCAATAGCTGGATAGTGGTGGGCTTGGGCTAAGGCGCTAGAGAGGATAATGTGGCCGTCCAAGATAGACTTTGTTTCATCGGCAACGGGTTCATTCATATCATCACCGGCTACTAAGACAGTATAAAAAGCGGTGATAGAACCTTTATCGGAGTTACCGGAGCGCTCGAGTAATTTAGGTAGTGTAGAGAAAACAGAGGGTGTATAACCCGCCCGAGCTGGAGGCTCTCCAGCGGCAAGACCTACTTCACGAAGGGCTCTGGCAAAGCGAGTAACGGAGTCCATCATCAAGATAACAGATTTTCCTTGATCACGAAAATATTCGGCGATAGCTGTTCCTACATAAGCTGCATTTAAGCGCACCTGTGAGGGCTGGTCCGAAGTGGAAACAATAATTACAGAACGCTTGAGGCCTTCAACACCCAGATCTTTTTCAATAAATTCGCGTAGCTCTCGGCCCCTTTCCCCTACCAGTGTAATAACGTTAATATCTGCAATAGCATTACGGGCGATCATGCCCAGAAGTGTTGATTTACCACCACCTGCTGCTGCAAAAATACCTATACGCTGACCTTCGCCAACACTTAAGATCCCATCAATTGCTCTTACACCAACAGATAGAGGCTTGTTGATTGGTTTACGTGTCAAGGGGTCCGGGGGCGCTTGTATAACGGGATAAGTTTCAGTAAGATTTAAGGGGCCTTTCGTATCTGTATCTATAGGCTCGCCCAAACCGTTGAGAACTCTACCTAAAAGCCCTGGACCCACTTTAATATGCAAGGGAAGTCTTGTAGGTATAACCTCAGAAGAGGGCCCTATGCCAGACATTTCACCTAGCGGTGAGAGAATAACCTCTTCCTGCGTGAAGCCAATGACCTCTGCTCTTAAGGGCTCACCCTCACGTTTAATAAGGCACAGCTCACCAATTTTCACTTGAGGCACTACAGCTTTTATTAACATACCGACAACTTCGGTGATGCGTCCATGGACAGTTGCAATTTGCATCTGATCCAGGCCCTGAAGTAGCTTATCAAATTTGTCACTGCTCATAATTTTGCAGTATGCCTAATAGAGGTTATATACTCAACATAACAACTTTAACCCATAACATATTTTAAGCAATCGTGCTATCCATAAAAATAAGTGATCAAATGAATAGGATAAGACAGAAAAATTAGTTCTGGATGTTCATGATAGTTT
The DNA here is from genome assembly GCA_903839985.1 of uncultured bacterium. Classification (GTDB taxonomy): domain Bacteria; phylum Chlamydiota; class Chlamydiia; order Chlamydiales; family VFKH01; genus VFKH01. Next base: position 1,746 of record CAIMEJ010000091.1, read on the forward strand.
TGATGTTATCAACAGCCTTGCCGAGGAGCGTAGAGAAGAATTCCATCTGCTGCTGCACACCCGACATTTTAAGCTGCACAGCAAAAAGCTCACCCGGATTTAGCTTACCTGAGTTATTTTTAAGGGAATTAGTCATGTTAACAAGATCAGCCTGCCCTCCTGTGAGGTAGTTGAGAAAGTGGGCGACAACCTGTGTGCCAGAGCTTGGAGGAGCGTAGGTAGTTGTAAGTGGCGTCCCAAGTTTTGCAGATAATGAGCTCATATTGTCATTAACACGGCCTAGGTGCTGGGAAAGAAGGTCTGTTGTAGAGGCCTTAATAAGATGCTGATTTTGCGCGAGTGCCGGATCTTGGAGGAGCTGGGTAGATTTCTGGTATTGGGAGGAGATATTATTTACTTGATTGGAAAGAGACTCCACAGAGACTCCCTGTGCTGAAAAAGGGTTCGAAGAGGCTGTTGCATTAACTTCTAAGGGGGAGGGCTGGCTGCTTACTTGACCGCTCTGCCCCGCATTACCACCTTTGGCTAGACTAAAGGGCTGTGCTGGTTCGCCCTCTGGATTAGAGGCCATATCGGAGGTTGCATCAAAGCCTGATGTGGTAGCAGGAGTTGCAGTCGTTGCAGGGTTGTTAATAAAATTTTCATCAGCCACAGGCTTTTAATCCTTTATGTTTTGAGAGGGGAATCAAGATAAGCATTTACTTTAGCAGCAAGCTCAAGAGCGGAGACTCCTAAGTTTTGTACACTGGATTCCTTACTTTCTTGAAGAGCTTCTTTAATGAGAATCTCTCCTTTTTTCAGTGACTCTGCAGTGCTTTCAATGCTGCTTTTGATAGCATCTTTTTTCTTACCTGCAACAACTTGAAAACGTTCCATCAAGAAAGCAAAGCCAAGAAGCACTTTAGCAAG
>CAIMEJ010000092.1 GCA_903839985.1 uncultured bacterium
AAGATATTCAGGTAGGCGATCATATTCAAGCCTATGAAATTGAGTACTTAACACAAGAGTTATAATGCCTGTTAAAAGAACCGATAAACTTAACTCCCTTTTACAAGAAGTGATCTCTGATGTCATTAAAAGAGAGGTGAAGAACCCCCATGTTCATCCCCTCTTTTCTGTAACAAGTGTAAGTATTACCCCAGATCTTTCGGAAGCAACTGTCTCTATCAGTGTTATTGGATCTGATGAGGAGAGAGAAAAAACTGTTAAAGCGCTCAATACAGCTGCTGGTTTTATCGCTGTTAACTCTTCCAAAAAAATTGTTTTGCGTCACTTTCCTGCCCTACTCTTCATAGAAGATAGTAGCGTAGAAAAACAGATCCATATTGATAATCTTATTCGCCAAATTGCGGAAGAACGCTCGGCGAGAAAGACGAATGAAGAAGGTGCATGAAAGGCATTCTTCTTGTCGATAAGCCTTCTGGCAAAACATCCTTTGACCTCGTACAAGCTGCCCGTAGGGTTTTTAAAGAACGCTGCATCGGCCACGCAGGCACCCTAGACCCCCTGGCTACAGGCCTGCTAGTCCTTTTAATTGGCAGAGAGTTTACTAAGCTTTCTGACTCATTTTTAGGACAGGACAAAGCCTATCAAACAACAGTTGTATTTGGCTCTGCCACAACAACTTACGACCAAGAAGGCTCCGTTACAGAAGAGTCGTCTCATATCCCCACACTAGAAGATGTCCAGCTCGCTATCAGTGCCTTTCAAGGTACTATTTGGCAAGAGCCTCCGATGTTTTCAGCAAAAAAAGTGGGTGGCAAAAAACTATGTGATTTAGCTCGTAAGGGTATCACCATAGAGCGTAAGCCTTGCCAAGTAACGGTAGCTATTACCCTTTTAAACTACGCCTATCCTTTGCTCGAGTTAGAAATAAGCTGCAGTAAAGGAACCTATATTCGCTCGCTTGGTCACGATATAGGAAAAAGACTCGGATGCTTCGGCCATCTTAAAGCCTTAAGACGTACCAAAAGCGGAAACCATCATGTAGCTGAAGCACTTGATGGCTCTCTGCTTTTTAAGCCGGATTTTAGTGAAAATGATTTGAAAAGATCCTCTTTTTGCGATATGATCCCTATTAATTTATAAATGATATTAAGCTCCTTGATAATAAGGGGCTTATAATTAGTAGCCAAACTATGCCCAGATGATCAGTCATCTTTTATCGTATACAATTTAAGGTATAACGCTTGTTAAGAAATCGAAAAAGTCTACATCTGTATCTTTCTGTGGCTCCCTACATAAAAGTTAATTCATGCAAGAAATACTCCTCAATATTGAAACCAAAGAGCTGCGTTATGCGCATCTCAAAAATGGTCAGTTATTTGACCTAGTTGTTGAACGTAAAAAAGCCCGCCAATTAACAGGTAACATTTACCGCGGTAAAGTTACCAATATCCTCCATAATATTCAGTCTGCTTTTATTGATATTGCCGAAGGAGAAAATGGCTTTATCCACATCTCCGATATCTTGGAAAACACCAAGAAATTCGAAGATATGTTTGAAATGGATTTCGATCTAGCCTACGATAAACAGCAAGAGGGCTCCAAAAAAACACCTAGTAACATCGAAGAGATCATGAAAATTGATCAGCCTGTCCTTGTTCAAGTTGTCAAAGAACCAATTGGCTCCAAAGGAGCTCGCCTCACATCGAATGTCTCTATTGCCGGGCGCTATCTTGTTCTATTACCGAGCTCTCCTCATAGAGGTGTTTCTCGTAAAATTGAGGATAGAGGCTCTCGTGAACGCTTGAAGAAACTCATCCGCGCTTTTGAAATGCCTCAGGAAATGGGCCTTATCTGCCGAACAGCTAGTGCCGATGTAGAAGCAGAGGTTCTTATAGAAGAGGCTGGAGATCTTCTGAAGACATGGCAATCAATCATGGAAAACTTCAATAAAGCTACAGGCCCTTCCTGCTTATGGCGGGAATCTGATCTTATTAAGCGTGCAGTGATGACGGCTATCGATAAAAAACTCGACCGTGTTCTGATTGATGATTATGACACTTTTCAACTCTGCAAACGTCTCTATTCTAAATATGCGACAGAGCACAATGTAAAAATTGAACTATACAGGGATTCTTTCCCCATGTTCGAGCGCTTCAATGTGGAGAAAGAAATTGAAAAAGCCCTACGCCATAAAATTTGGCTCCCTAGCGGTGGATATCTCTTTTTTGACCATACAGAAGCTATGCACACCATAGACGTTAACTCAGGCCGTAGCTCGAAAAATGCAAGTGATGTAGAAGAGACCTTAGTGCGTATTAATATGGAAGCTGCCGAAGAGATATCTCGTCAGCTGCGCATACGCAATATAGGTGGTCTTGTTATCTGCGATTTTATCGATATGCGTTCTCGCAAAAACCAGAGACGTGTCCTTGAGAAAATGAAAGACTGCATGAAAGATGATTCTGCTAAGTGCACTATAGGTGGGATGAGCGAATTTGGTCTTGTAGAGATGACACGCCAAAGAAGTCGTGAATCGCTCCAACAAACTCTTTTTACAGGCTGTCCTTACTGCACAGGCTCGGGTGTTATTAAAACACATGAGACCATCACCATTGAAATTGAACGCTCCTTGAAAAAAGTGATTCTTTCTTTAGAACAATTCGCCCTCTCTCTCTTTGTACATCCCTCTCTTCTTGATTACGTAAAAAAAGAGGATAAGGATTACTGGGTTCACCTAGCTGAAAAATTAAATGCACGCTTAGAGCTTAAATCTGATGACTCTTTGCATATGAATGACTATTATTTCGCTTCTATGACAAATGGAAAAAAGATTGAGGTCTAATGTTTCTAGAAAAAATAAAGGGAAAGGGCTTTCCTGAAAAAAATGCCCTTTTTCTCCAAGAGTTCTATGAAGATTATCAAAAAGCTACCGGAAAAACAGATAAAGAGTTAGACCCTTGGTTTAGTACTTTTTTGCAGCTTTTACATGAGCAGA
>CAIMEJ010000093.1 GCA_903839985.1 uncultured bacterium
GTCTGTCAATTTATGAAGACGACAGATAAACCTTTTTGGAAGGCTTTTTGGGAGGGCGGTGAGCAAGCAGGGGCCCTAGAAGACAGGAGTCCATTTACACTTAAATCAATGGTTTATGGTGTTAGTATTCCTTTTAATTTGCTTTTAACGGCGCTGCTGGGCCTTTGGATTATCGCTTCACCGGCTGTTCTTCATTTAAAGGGATTGGCTGCAAATAATAATCATATTTTTGGCGCTTTGATAGCTGTTTTTTCTATTATTGCCTGGGCTGAAGTTGCTAGAGTTTTAAGATACGCTAATATATTAATAGCTGGGTGGATTATTATATCTGTATGGTTATTAGATAGTTATAATACGCTAGCTCTTGTAAATAATATATTGGCAGCCCTTGCTCTTATCTTTTTAAGTGTCCGTAAAGGCCATATTAAAGAAAGTTATGGATCTTGGCAGATTCATTAAAAAGTGGAATAAATTTTATGAATAAGCTATTATATTTTAGCTTATATGAATCCACTATATATCAACACACCTTTGATTCCGTCACGGCCCCTCTCTCAGCATTTAGGAAAAGAAGTCCTACTGAAGATGGAGCTTTTACAGCCCAGTGGCTCGTTTAAAAACCGAGGTATTGGTCACTACTGCTTAAAAGCTGCGCGTGATGGGATACGTAACTTTGTATCAGCTTCAGGCGGCAATGCCGGTCTGGCTGTTGCTTATTCAGGTAGAGAGCTGGGCATTCCTGTCACTGTTGTGATACCGGAAACAACTCCCTCCTTTATGAAGGCCAAAATCACAGCTGAGGGGGCAGAGGTTATTGTACATGGCAAGAATCTCAATGAAGCAACGCTTTTTGCTCAAAAATTAGTAGAGGAAAAAAGTGGCCTTTTTATTTCCCCTTATGATCATCCAGCCATTTGGGATGGACATGCCTCCATTGTACATGAAATTGCCCGTACGGGTAAAAAACCCGGTGCTATCATTCTTTCTGTGGGCGGTGGCGGTCTTTTATGCGGCGTTGTGCAAGGTCTGCATGAAGTTGGCTGGAAAGATGTGCCTGTTATTACCGTAGAAACAGAGGGCGCGGCTTCTTTTGCCGCTTCTATGAGAGAAGATCGTCTGGTAACTTTGGATAGTATTTCAACAGTTGCGACATCTCTTGGCTTAAGACGTGTGACAGATCAAGCTTTTCATTATTCTAAAACACACGCTATTCATCCCTTTGTTGTAAGCGACAAAGAGGCAGTAGATGCGGCTTTTCGTTTTATGGATGAGCAGAAGTATATGTTAGAGCCCGCATGTGCTGTTTGTTTGGTGCCAATTTATAAAAAAGAGCCTCTTCTTCAGCAATTTTCAAGCATTCATGTCATCCTTTGTGGTGGTAATGTTGTAACTTTAGAATTGCTCCAAAAATGGAAGAATGAACCACTTACGTAACGAGTGGTTGCTAAATTATAAAAAAAGAAAAAAGAGCACTTGCTCAAAAAGAGCAATAAAAGCTATCTTCTTCACATCTTCAGTAAACGAAGAGACAGTGTTCTGAGAAACACTGAGAGTTGTTTTGACAGGTTCAAAAAGACAATGTACAAGCACAAAATAGTAGCTTGTGCCGCTCGAAGTGTTAAAACTTTGAGTGGCCCTTAATATAAGTGGTGACAGCTTAGGCTGA
>CAIMEJ010000094.1 GCA_903839985.1 uncultured bacterium
ATCTTTTGCATCTTTAAAAATATCATCCTTCTCTTCACATTTCATTAAAACGGCAATTAAACAACGCTCTTTATCCTCTGCTGCTGCTACTAAAGTATGCCGAGCATCATTTGTATAACCCGTTTTTAAACCGATAGCCTTAGGATAGTAGTGCTCACCTTTACGCAGTAACTTATTCTTATTTACAAGGAGACGCGCCTCTTGTTTATTTGTTTCATCTACAGGAAAAGTGGATAAACTCCCTAAATTTTTTAAACGCTTATCCTTTAAAAATGCCCGCGTGATAAGAGCCATATCTTTGGCTGTTGTTTGGTGATCAGGAATAAAGAGTCCGTGGGGATTATAAAATGTGGTCTTTTTGCAACCGAGCTCCTCTTTCAGGTATTTATTAAGTCCTTTAACGAAAAGATCGATGTCCCCCTTTCCTGTATGATAGGCAATCACATTGGCTGCATCATTTGCAGATGCCACAATGGTTGCTGCCATTAAATTATGAAAAGAAAGCTTTTCGCCTTTTTTGAGGCCTACATGTGTAGAGCCCACCTCTACCCAATAGGCCGGTTTTTTATAGTTAGCCCTTTTTTTAGCTTCATAGGAGATGCTGCCGATAGCCTCGCTCGGGACCTCAATAATCTCCTCCCAATCCGTCTGTAAATGAGCTGCGTATAATGCTGTAGCTAGTTTAGTTGTGCTTGCCGGATGGCAAAGCAGACTTCCATTTTTTTCATAAAGCACAGCTCCTGTGTCTGCATTAATAAGAAGAGCTATTTCTGAGCGGGCTTTAAAAGTGGTTTTCCCTTCCAAAAAGGTCATACTTAGAAGAAAAAAGAAGAGAAATTGTTTAATCATATTTTTTTAATAAGAATTAATTCGTTGCAATCTTTATCACGTCGATATTGCATTTTATCGACCATTTTTTTAATAAAAATAATACCGAGACCACCAATAGGTCGCTCTTCTAAAGATAGACTCTCATCTACTTTTTTAGAAGAGGCTGATGGGTCAAAAGCCACACCCCAGTCCCTTATCTCAACGATCAACAGCTCTTTTTCTTTCTTAAAAACAATCTCTAAGGGCTTTTGATCCTTCTCTGGATAAGCATAATGCATAATATTGACAATAGCTTCTTCTAAAGCCAGACGAAACTTTTCTTTTTCTGCTTGTGAAATCTGCAATCTTTCTAATTCTTTATCTGAATCATCAAGGATGCGAGAAAGGTGTGAAAGCTTGGCCTCATAACGCATGATCTATGCTATACACCCATAATAATTCACATATTTTATCTGCAAGCCGATTATAGAGAGGTTCCATAACGGCATCTTTTGCTGCAGGTTCAAAGTCAACCTGTCCTGCAGAAAAAGTGATATCTGTCTGAGGACTTGTATCGGGTGCAAAATCAAAACGCACTTCTTCTTTTACACAGATAGGTCCCCATACTGTTTGACACTTTCTTAGATCTACCAATTCCATCCTTGCCACAATCCTTGCTTCTTCTTCAGAAGCTACCAATCTTTGGCCCAAAACACCATCTAAATTTGTTTCATATCGAAAACCCACAGATTCCGTAGAGGGATTCTCTAACTGTATGAGTAATTTCAGGTCTCCACAACTACGGCTTACTCGAAAAAGCCCCTTTTTTGCCATTTTTTCATATAAAATAGCTGTAAAAGTTCCATCCCCATCACCTTTTGCATAAGGAATACAGATAGTCTTTTTAGGAGTTTTAACCTCCTGTAGGCTGCTTTGATAAGAGCAGCTTGTAAAAAAAAGAACTACTATTAAGAAACTGCTTCTCAGGAACACTTAGAGCATTCCTCTAAACGGTAAAGAGCTCTGCTCGAAAATCTTGCATAAGATGTTGAAGGGAAGTCTCTTAAGACAGCTTTATAATAAATAGATGCTGCATCCGGATGACATGTTTTTTCATAAAATTCCGCCATCTCATAAACAGCTGCCGCATAGCATTCCTGCATTTGATGATACATTTTTTCAGCTGTTTTTACACGGGGCTCGGAGGGAAAGGCCTGCTGGAATTTTTTAATGTTAATGGCTGCCAAAGAAAGAAGATCACTATTTCCCGATTCTTTTTGGCATTCTTTTAAGTAACTACAGGCTATCTCTAAATAACTTTCAATAGCCAAAGGATGCCGAGGAAAGGCTACTATCAGTGTTTGTAGAGCCTCTCGCCCCTCTTTATACTGACAACTACGTAATAATAAAGCGCCCTTACCCCAAAGACTGCACACAGCCAGCTCTTGGCCTGGCATTACGGAGATGATCTCATCATAAGTTTCTATGGCTTCATTATCGGCAGAAAGCCATTTTGGCAGATGACGCGCCCCAAAAAGGTGCACACACTCCCCTTTTCTAAAGGCTTCTGCTATCGCAAATTTATAACGCATAACCTCTTCAAAATGAAGACCTGCCGCATCTTTCTCCAGATAACAAGTAAAAGCTTTATTCGCCAGATCATAGTCGCGCAGATAGTAATAACTAATACCCATAAAATAATAGGCATTGGTGGCGGCAGGAGAAGCTGGATAATAACGAATAATCTTGCGAAGGCCCCCTACTGCCTGTTCATATTTTTTTTCATTAAATTGGTGACATGCCTGTTTTTCTAAATAGGCAAGAGCCGGTTTTTCTATCTCTCTACTTTTTTCCGCAAATAAACAGGTAGCTAGCAGTAAGAAAATGGCTGTAAGAGACTTGATCATATAACTTTAATTCCTTCGAGAACGAGTATTTTTTTCTTAAGGTCGTCTGAGGGATTTACACCCCAGGGTTCATTAATATGCAAAGAGGCTATAACTTTATCACCTTCTCGAAAATCAAGACAGACTTTTGCACTACCTGGATGGCTCCGAAATATCTCTTTTAAAAGCAAAAGACGTGACAAACTCATTTGATGAAAGGAGGCTTCGATATGGAACATAGAGGGCTTTATCTCCTTTTTTTC
>CAIMEJ010000095.1 GCA_903839985.1 uncultured bacterium
AATGAAAAATATAATTATATGTAGTTTAGCGGTACTTGCATTTCTATCTACAGCTAATCTTCAAGCGCAACAACCAAGAGCTGCTCAAAACGGATCCTCTGGTTGGGTAGAAGCAGGCGTTGCTACTGTAGCTGCAGCTTTTATTATCACGGCCGGTGCTCTAGCTATTTCTAATAATGGCTCTAGCTCCACAGCACATTCTCATTAATTTTTTATAAGAATGACTCCAGCCCTGCGATAACATTTCACAGGGCTTTTTTTATCAAGCTTTCTGATCTCACTTAAAAACCAAGGATTTTTCAAATGAAAAATATACTTATATGCAGCTTGGCCGCGCTTGCTTTCCTTTCTACATCGACGCTTCAAGCGCAACAACCAAGAGCTGCCAGATCCGGTACTCGTAGTGGTATCGGGCTTGCCGCAACAGCCGTAGGTGCAGCTGTTGTCGTTGCTCTGGGTGTTGTAGCTGTTTGTGTTAACAATAATTCCAGCTCTAATAACGTAGCTCATTCTCATTAATTACATACAAAGAATACTAGAAGCCCTGTAATAGATTTTTACAGGGCTTTTTCTTAAACACGGCCTGCTTTGAAGTAGGCTCTATCTAAAAATCCATCGACAGAAATGCGTCCAGGGCCGAAAACAAAAACGGTTAAAACAGTCATAAGAAAATAGAAAGGTGATTGAGAAACCAGTACCTGCGGATGAGTTACGAATCCTTTAATAGCCTCTGAATGCGCGGTGAAATAGGCTGTAATCATCACGATAATTAAAGGTATAGAAATCAGGCGTGATCCAAGTCCCAATAAGAGCATTCCCCCACAAACACATTCAACACCTCCTACCAAATGCGCGCTAAAGTCAGCATAAGGAATGCCAAGTTTTGTAAACATACCAATAGCTGACTGAATATCTTGCAGCTTAGAAAGCCCTGCTTGAAAAAAACCCCATCCCCAATAAAGACGTATAGCTAACAGAAAAAAATCCTGTATAAACTGTCCAACAGTGAATAGTGCTCCATAAAAGGCTTTTAAAAATCCCATATTTCTTCCTCTTGATAAAGAAAGTTAATGTAACCAATTGCTTTGTTTTGTAAAAGTTCTTTTAAAAGGCTACAATCCGGTTGATATGCTAAAAGAGACTAAACATCTAAAGTTAGAAGAGCGCATGCAAACGCTTGGAATCCATGAGAGCGAAATCTTCGAAAAGTTTATTTTAGGGTCAGGAAAAGGTGGCCAAAAAGTGAACAAGACCTCCTCTTGTGTGTATTTAAAACATCTGCCAACTGGCACTGAAGTGAAATCTCAAGCTACCCGCAGTCGTGAAGATAACCGTTTTTTTGCCAGGCGTCTGTTATGTGATAAAATAGAAGAGCAAATCTACAAAACAGAGAGCACCAAGCAAAAACTCGATGCTAAAATAAGGCGTCAAAAACAGCGCCGGACACGCAAACAAAAAGAAAAAATACTGGGAGACAAAAAAGCCCACTCTGCCAAAAAGGCCCTACGCCAAGGACCCTCTGATTAAATTATGCCTTATGAAACAGTACGAAATCATCACTATTACTATGAATTAGAAGGTCAAGGGCCTCCCCTTCTTCTTATCGGTGGCTATACTGCGGATATCACCTTTTGGACGCCTGTTCGCAAAAATCTTAGCAAGCACTCCACTCTTATTATGTTAGATAATCTAGGCGCTGGACGTAGTGAAGTACCAAGCTCTTTCTTACCATTAGAGGTCTTAGCCGAAGAAGCACTGCTACTAGCAGAGCAGCTAGGATTTTCAAAACCTTCTATTTTGGGTCATTCTATGGGCGGTGCTATGGCGCAGATACTAGCTCTTCAATTTCCAGAGCGTATCGATAAAGTCATCGTGGCTCAAAGTTTTTTAAAGATGCCTCCCGCCAATGCCTCTACTATGGAAACTGTTTTAAAATTATACGAAGCAGGCGTATCTGCGCGCCTACGTGCTGAGGTTATTTGGCCTTGGCTTTTTGGAAATCGTTTTTTAATGAACCCTCGCAGTAAAGAGACTTTTCTCTCTTCTTTTGAAAAAACGGCTCATCCCCCAACTCTTAAAGGCCTATCGCTGCAATTAAAAGCCCTCTTAGAATTCGATTCCACCCTCTGGTATAAAAAAATCAGCAAACCTCTTTTAATCTTATCAGGCAGTGAGGACCTTTTATCCGGAGTACCCCTCCAAGGAACCTATACACATACTTTTCAAGGAGTCGGGCATGTAGCCCCAGCTGAGAACCCTTCTGAATTCTGTCTTGTTGTTAACAATTATTTACTATAGGCTTAGCCGATGCAAGCAGTTGTCTATCGAGGCCCTGGCCTCTTATCCTTGGAAGAAAAGCCTCAGCCTTCTCTAGAAAAGCCCACCGATGCTGTTGTAAAGATCCTCAAAACAACGATATGTGGTACTGATCTCCATATTAAAAAAGGTGATGTCCCGACTGTTGATATAGGTCGCACACTTGGACATGAAGGCATCGGTGAAATTACCGAAATAGGTACGGCTGTAAGCCTCTTTAAAGTGGGTGACAAGGTTCTTATTTCCTGTATCACTTCCTGTGGAAGATGTCCTTTTTGTAAAAAAGAAATCTATTCTCATTGCGAAGAAGGTGGATGGCTTCTTGGCAACCGTATCGATGGGACACAAGCAGAATATGTACGCATTCCCTTTGCAGACACAAGCCTTCACCCACTACCTTTAAATAAAGATCTCGAACCTTTTGTTATGCTCAGTGATATCTTGCCTACAGGATATGAAGTAGGGGTACTTAAAGGGTCTATAGCACTTGGTTCCTGTGTTGCCATCATCGGAGCTGGGCCCATAGGCCTAGCCACGCTGCTGACAGCCCAATTTTATAACCCCTCGCAACTAATTGTCATCGATATCGATGATAACCGCCTAGCTGTTGCTAAAAAGCTGGGAGCTACTTCTACGATTAATCCCCAAAAAGAAAATGTTCTGGAAAAAATCCATAGCTTAACAGGTGGTAAAAATGTAGATGTCTCCATTGAAGCCGTAGGCATGCCTGCGGCTTTTGACATCTGCCAAGCATGTGTAACACCTGGGGGTCACCTGGCTAATATCGGTGTCCATGGACAGCCAGTAACACTTCATTTAGAAAATCTCTGGCACACCAATATTACAATCACAACAGCTCTTGTTGATACCTATACCATCCCTATTTTATTAAAAATGGTAGAAGAGGGTAAATTAAAACCTGAAAGCCTTATCACCCATCACTTCCCTCTTAAAGAGGCTATGCGTGCTTATGAGGTCTTTGGGAATGCTTTTCAGGAAAAAGCTCTAAAAATTATTTTTGAGGTCAATGGAAATTAATGAAACGTTATCACCCTCTTTCTTCCGAAGAATATAGTATAATTATAGAAAGAAATACAGAGTACCCGGGTACTGGCAAGTTTTTAGATAATAAAGAGCCAGGTGTTTATGTATGCCGTCAATGCGATGCGCCTCTTTATCTTTCTGATGATAAATTTGCCTCTGGCTGCGGCTGGCCCAGCTTTGATGATGAGCTGCCAGGTGCTATTGAACGCCTTCCTGATGGTGATCGCGTAGAAATTATCTGCAAAAACTGCCAAGGTCACCTGGGACATGTATTTGTAGGAGAGAGGCTCACCTCTAAAAACAGCCGTCACTGCGTTAACTCCCTTTCTCTTGATTTCATTCCCGCCTTTACAAAAGAAGGCTACCAACGCGCCCTTTTTGCTGGTGGCTGCTTTTGGGGTGTAGAACATCTGCTTAAAAAAAGTCCAGGCGTTGTCTCTGTTATATCTGGCTATACAGGGGGACATGTGACAAAACCTTCCTACGAAGAGGTCTGCAGTGGGAAAACTGGTCATGCAGAAGCTGTAGAAGTTCTCTTTAAAGGCTCTTTTGAAGAACTCACAAAACTATTTCTGGAGATTCATGACCCTTTTCAAAAAAATGGGCAAGGACCGGATCTAGGTCCTCAATACCGCTCTGCTCTATTTTATCTCACAAAAGAGCAAAAAGAGATCGCAGAAGCTCTTATCAAAACACTAGGAGCCGTAACGGAGATCTCCCCCGCCGGACCTTTTTATCCAGCTGAAGAATACCATCAAAATTACTATGCAAAAACAGGAAAAGAACCCTACTGTCACTTCTATGTTAAAAGATTTTGAAAGTAGGCTTTTAAAAGGCTATAGTCACCTACCCTCCCCTCAGCTGCAATAAAAAGATCTGGACGCACAAGAACCCACTTCTCCTTACTACCTTGTAAAACAAGAACATCCGAGGGTAGAGTAGGCAGATCACTTGCTGTTATAAAAAGGCGATGTTTGGAAGAGGGTCCTGCCTCAAATCTATGGCCTCCTTTCAAGATAAGGGGATTTAAAGGATAGCAAAGCCCAAGACCCGATAAAGCATAGCTGAGCTTAGCCGGCAAGAAAGAAAAGCGCGTCACAATAGGCACAGCCACTTTTTTTATCCATCTCATCCACAAGCTTTGATTCATCATGACGTGCTCTTTTAAGGCCGCTTCTCTAATAACTTTACGTGCAATAACCGATCTTTCTTTGTCATAGCTAGTGCTAACAACAGCTGGTGCTTTATCTATATAAGGAAGCTTCCACCCCAAATTATAAGCGTCCTGAATACCGGTATTCATCCCCTGACCACCAGCTGGGCTATGGACATGGGCAGCATCTCCTAATAGAAAAACGCGCCCTTTGGCAAATGTTGTAGCTATTCGTTCATGCACAGAAAAATAAGAGAGCCACACTGGATCTTTTAAGGTAAGTCCATAGCCTTCTTGATCAAAGACTTTCTGGAACAGGTCAAGAGTGGGCGCACCCCCTACTACTTCTGCCTTAAGAACTATTCTCCACAGGTTTCCTGGAAGAGGGAAAAAAGCGGCCACACTTAATTTGCCTAGTGCCATAATCAGAGCGTTTTTTAATAGCTGTCCACTTATTACACAATCACAAAGAGCGAAATTTTCTGGCTCTTGATACCCCTCAAAAGCGATGCCTGCATTATGACGCACGACACTATGGGCTCCATCACATCCGGCAATCCAGCTAGCTTCTACTGTTTTTTCCTGACCATTATCTAAAACTTTTGCCACGATTTTATCCGGCAGTTCCTCAAAAGAAAGAAGCTCTACACCCTCTTCTATCTGGCCTCCTAATTCTAATAAGCGCTTTTTTAAGTAGGCTTCTGTCTCATATTGAGGAAGAATAAGTGGCGTCTTATATTTGCTAGGAAGATCCTGCCGAAGAGGTATAGCTTTTTGGGGGATGCCCTCTAAAATAATCTGCATCGTCTCTAAGGTAATAGCAGACTCAGTGATATCTACACCAATTGCTTCAAAGGTCTCTTGGACACTACTCCAAATAGCAAGGGCCTTCGAATAAAGCGGCTTTTTTTTCTCCTTTTCAATCAGGATAAAGTCAACACCATAACGTGCACATTGAATCGCTAAAGTAAGGCCTACAGGACCCGCTCCGCAAATGAGTATTTTATGCATAAAAAACCGGCCTCTTCTGAAAAATTCTTATCGTTTCTTATTTAACATTATGGAAAAATAAGAGCATGGAAAAAAGATCCCTCGGCCCTCTACAGATTTCCCCTCTTATACTTGGCACATGGGCTCTTGGGGGTTTTATGTGGGGAGGTGCTGATGAAAAAGCTTCTATGGAAGCAATCAACACAAGCCTTGATCTGGGTATTACCACAATTGACACAGCCCCTATTTATGGTGAAGGGTTAAGTGAAGAACTCATTGGACGCGCAATTAAAGGCCGCACTGAGGGAGTCGTTATTGCAACCAAATGTGGCATTCGAACAGACACTTCGGAGGGTACTCCTTGGAAAGTGCGTAAAGTAGATGGGGTTTTGCTGCAACTGCGCATAAATACAACCCCTGAGAGTATCTTCACGGAATGGGAACGCAGCGCCAAACGTCTTGGGGTAGATGTCATCGATCTCTATCAAATTCATTGGCCTTCAGATACGACCCCTGTAGAAGAATCTTGGTCTGCTATGGTAAGCCTTAAGAAACAAGGCAAAGTACGCGCTATTGGTGTATCCAACTATAATCTAGCGCAGCTGAAAAAAGCTCATGCTCTTTATCCCGTAGATAGCCTTCAATCCCCTTTTAGTTTAGTACGCCGTGATATTGAAAAAGAGCTGATTCCTTTCTGTAGAAAAGAAGGTATTGCCGTACTTGGCTATTCTCCCCTTGAAAGAGGCCTCCTCACAGGCCATATTGGTATGGATCACCCCTTTCCTCCAGGAGATCTGCGTCCAGAAAAAGAGATCTTTGAAAAAAATAATCGCCACCTTGTTCTGGAGGCACTGAGTCTTTTAAAACCCCTTGCTAAAAAATATCAGGTTTCTTTGGCAGAGCTCATTATTCAAGCAACAATTGCCCATCCAGGTATTACAGCTGCTCTTGTAGGCGCTCGTAATTTAGAACAAGCCTCCCAAAATGCAGCGGCACTTCAGCTTGTGCTCACCGCCGATGAAAGAGCTTTTATTGAATCCACACTTCTTAAAACCCCTCTTAAACTGTCTTAAATGCGTGATAACCACGCCATTTCTGCTGGCAGCCCACTAGATATAGATCAGCTTAGTAGGGAACAAGCTCGAAAGAATCTTTATAGACACGCAGAAAATCTGAGAAAAGCGGGTTTGTAAGGGCGTCAAGATCAGGAGCCCTATCAGGTGCGGATCTGATGCTCAAGTGGTGTGCTTGATAAATAGCTCTTTCTAACCACTCTGTTTTAGAAGCACTCCCCCTGCAATCGCGATGATTATAGGCTAAAATATAGATAAGAGGAGCCACACGGTTTTTAAGATCCTCTGAGGGCAGAGAAGAAGACCACTGCATAGCTTTTTTAAAAATCTCTTGGCAGTGGGCAAGTGTTTCATCTACTAAATAGATATCTTGAAAGCACATAAGAGCAATAGAATGTGTGCACATTTTTTCAAGGGTCTCTTCTAAAGCTTCCCCCTTTGTATAATCAGCCCAAGTGACATACTGGCCCAGCGCATACATCTTACCGGCCACTTGATGGCGCAGAGTGACAATTACATCGTGCGTTCTTTTCCCCGAGAGATTCTGTACTATTACAGACTTCCAGGCAGACTCAGGGGTGGAGGGCGACCCAGGTGGTGGGAAAGTTTCATCTACTTCTTTTAAGAATTCAGCTGTTTTCGTCGTTTGATAGATAGCAGGATGGTCCTTTTTAAAAGCTTTCCAACGTTGATAAAGCTCTTTTTGGCAATCGCTCTTTTTTTCTAAAAGAAATGCCCTTAAATCATGAAAACTCCCCCCTTTAAAAAAAGGTAAGAATTTTTCAGGATGCTCAAAGCCCTCTAATTTTTCTTGGTCGATATAATTTGCAAACTCAGGTGGTAGAAGTCGTGCCGTATTTAAACCACGATCTTGCCTCGATGCTCTTTGAAAGATCTCCACAGAGAGCGATGTCCTGCGATCTAAGGCTGTATCCACTATTTCAAGAGGTGCTGTATGAAGGAAGGGGCTGCCGCCCTTTGCTTCTATAAGCTTTGTAATACGTTCTATAAGCTGATTGCCATAAGAACGATATTGCCTTCCCAGAAAAAGCCTTTCGTTTCTAAAGGGAATATAATCTGTGGTTCTCTTCATGCCGAAAAGGCGGTAATAAGGCGTTTCTGTACGCTCAGCATGCGCGCCTCTTGCTTTACTAAGACCGTCTAATAGATTAATAAAGGGATTTGGAGCTGTCAAATCTTCTAAATAGGCTTTTATTTGAGTAGCAGTGGCGCTAATGGCCT
>CAIMEJ010000096.1 GCA_903839985.1 uncultured bacterium
AGGCAATTGAAGCAATTGATGCCTACCTAAATGGTCCTCGTGAGGCTTTTTCTTCCGAAGGCGAGAAACATCTTTTTCTCTCCTCTCGGGGAAAACCTCTTGACCGCATCTCGCTTTGGCGTCTTATTAAAAAGCTGGGGGTTCAAGCAGGTATCACCAAACGTATTTCACCTCATACACTGCGTCATTCTTTTGCTACACACCTTCTTGAAGGTGGTGCAGATATTCGTATTATCCAGGACCTCCTCGGACACAGCAATATTCAAACGACGGATCGCTATACCCACATCAGTCAAAAAAAAGTCCGAGAAGCCTTTTATCGCTGCCATAATAGATCTTAAGTGTTTCAAGAAACTATCTCTCTACTGCTTTATAAACTAAGAGCAAGGCCGTCTGAAAAATTCTGGACCTCATCAAGAGTCAGGTCACAACGGGGTATACTATAAAGCTCTCCCGTCACGGCATTTTCAAGCACTTGCTCTTTTTTATTGCGACTTCTTTTGAGAAGCTTTTTTTGGCGAATAAGAATCTCAGCTAGAAAGCAGAGTTCTTTTGGGTTCGATTCTTGAGATGCTTGAAAGCGCTCTAAAAGAGGTGTTGATTCCACTTTTTGCGGCATACTAACGCTTTCCCAAGTACAGTAGGCTCCTTGGCTATTACTGCACTTTTGACAGCTATCAATGCGCCTCCAAGAACCATCTGATTCCTTAAAGAGCTGTGAAATAATGGGATTCTCAAAAGCATGATCTAAATGACACTTAGTGGCTCTAGAAGGTATTTGTAACTTCATTTTATTTTACCCAAAGCAACTCTAGAGAAACGACAATTTCCCTGTAAGCTTCTTTGAGCTTATCCAAGGCGCATCTAGAGAGTCTGCAGGCTACCTGTAAGCTCATTTGAGCTTATCTAAAGCATGTATAAGAGCCGCCCCCGCAGGAAAGGCTTCTACAGACGCTCTGGAATTCTGGGAGGCGAAAATAGCTAGGATTTTGTTAGCAAGCACCTTGCCTAGCTGCACACCCTCTTGATCAAAAGAGTTAATATTCCATATAAAACCTTGGAAGGCTACCTTATTTTCGTAAAAACTTAAGAGCTGTCCCATGGTAAAGGGTGTCAACTTTTCTGCTAGGAGAATACGATTCGGACGATTACCTAGAAACTGCTTATTAGGATTATCACTTTTTTGTCCAATGGCTAGTGCAATAGACTGGGCGAAGAGATTGGAGAGTAATTTTTGCTGACAAGTAGTTCCTTGGACAAGGAGGTCTTGGCCATATTGACTCTCTTTAAAACCTACAAATTCAAGAGGTACAATTGTTGTACCTTGATGAATCATCTGATAAAACGAATGCTGGCCATTAGTACCAGGCTCTCCCCACACAATAGGTCCTGTTTCAAAATTCACTAACTGCCCTAACTTATCTACATGCTTACCATTAGATTCCATATCGCATTGCTGCAAATGAGCGGTAAAGCGTACAAGCGCCTGTGAATAAGGGATGATAGCAAGAGTTGCATGGCCAAGAAAATTACGATTCCAAATTCCAAGTAATGCAGCTAACAGTGGCAAATTATCTCTCATGCGTGTTTGAAGGGCATTTTGATCCATTGCATGCGCCCCTCTTAGGATCTCATAGTAGTTATCAAAACCAAGACCAAAGGCCAGCATGACACCCCCTACCATGGAGGTCACAGAATATCTACCGCCAATATAATCCCAAATATAAAAAGAGGAGAGATATCTGGAGGGGTCATCCATGGGGCTCCCCTTACCTGTAACAGCGATAAAGTGCTTATTGGGATCTAGGCCTGCTTTCACAAAATAAGAACGTACAAGAGCTTCATTTGTTAAAGTTTCAAGTGTTGTCCCTGATTTTGAAACAACTACCACAGCTGTTTTGGAAAGGTCTAGATCTTTGAGGACACAAGCTGCATCATCGGGATCTACATTAGAAATAAAATGAACACGGCGATCTTTTCTCTTATAGGCCTGTAAAGCTAGATAAAGGGCCCTTGGACCAAGGTCTGATCCTCCAATACCTACTTGGATGAGGTCTGTAAAGAGGTTATTATCATCTAGCTTCTTTAAGAAATCATCTAGCTTATCACATTCTGTTTTTGCTAGTTTTGCCGCTTCAAGAGCTGGCTTGCTCACCTGAGGATGATCAAAAAAATCGCGCATGGCTGTATGTAATACCTGCCTATCTTCGCTCTCGAATCCCTCGATTTTATTAATGACATCACCAGCTTGGCAGCTTTTCATTTTAGTAACAGCACATGTTTCTCTCCCTAGTGCTTCTAAAGCTTCCAGCACTTCCTCTGTAACACGCTCTGATCCATAAAGAAGCTGAAAGTTGAGTGCTGAGGCACTCATATTTTGGATTCTTTCCGGTGTAAGAACATCCTCTTTTGTTAAATCAAGTGGATTTTTAGAAAGAATCTTGAGTTGCTTATAGGCATCGAGTTCGGTAAAAGTCTTTAACCCTTTTTTAGCTGCCATATAGTCCTCTTCATTTTAGTTCAAACTAGCATGCTCTTTCTAAAAAATCAAAAAATAACTTCACCTTGTGCGGCTTCAAACCCTTTTAAAGATCTAAGCGCTTTACTACTAATGACATCTGTAGCATATAGCTGGTCGATGCCCGACCAGAAAAAAGGAAGATTTTCTTCGGGGACATAACTATTTAGCGAAAACTTCTCAGCTACTGCTACTATTTTTTCATAGGATAAGAGATTTTCATCATCAGCCGGCGGTAGTAAAATAGCTGCACTCCCCTCTTTTTTTAAACTATAAAGACCAGACCAATGAGTGGGATGAGCAAGCCTTAAAAAAGTGGCCCTCTCATATCCCTTCGGTTCCAAAATAACAGAAAGCTGACTCTCTTCAGGAAAAGAAGGCATGAGTAATTCCAGAAAATGAACAAGAAGATCTCTTGCAAAAAGTTCCTCATCACCCTCTGGATGGTCTTTCTGCCATTCTTCAAGTCGTTCTATACGCTCTTTAGGATGAATAAGATCGCGTAAGGGGCCTTTTTGTCTAAAAAGGATGATTTCTGCTTGAGCTGGCCATTTATAGTGATCAAGAGCTCTCTGTAAGGCATGAAAACGCATAGGATCCGAAAGGGCTAGACCACCCTCATCAAGACCCAGATTCAGCTCTAAAGGCCCCTCTGAAAGCTCCATATTTAAATCAGAAGTAAGGCTTAGATCAATGATTGGCATAGACTGTGTAATGAATAGTTTTGTTTTTTTTACGCCACATTTCTTCAAAGAAAGAACATCCGTAATTCTCCGGATCTTTACCATAAAAAGGTTCCGGTAAAAGCGGCTTCATCGTCTTTTCAAAAACAGTCAAACCCTGCTCTAAATAAGGTGCATGATCCGTTACAAACGTTATTTTCCCACCAGGAAGCATCTTCTTTTGAAGTTCTGTAACAAAAGTCTCTTGAATAAGCCTGTGCTTGGCATGCCTAGCTTTGGGCCAAGGATCGGGAAAATTAATAAAGACTTCTTTGACTATAGGGCCGGGCAAAATAGCTGTTACCAAATTCTCTGCACTTCCACAGACAACAAGTAAATTATTTGCCCCAAGACGCTTGGCTCTATTCCAAATTTTCTTGGCTCTTTCCAGTTTTTTTTCTACAGCTATCCATAAATTTTGGGGATTTTCCAGGGCTTTTTGTACGATCCAAAGACCATTACCACTACAAAACTCTACAAAGAGTTCCTGCTCAAAAGCAAGCGGTAGTGCCCCCTCCATGACAGGAGGCAAGAAGAGGATCTGATCAAATAAAGAGACGCTTTTTTTGTCCCACCAAGGAAATTCCATGACAACTATTTTCCCAGTAAAGTGCCTTTATATTCAAATTAATTATCGAGCCTCTTATCCTTATAGGCCATGGAAAAAACGCCCCGCTTTACCACAGTTCTTGGCGCCTTCACTCTTTTTTTTGGCACTCTTTTTGTCTTGCCCCTTATTTTGGCCTCCTTTTCCTTCAAAAATGCTACCATATGGAGCCTCCTCTCCTATATATTTATTACCATCTTGCTGTGCTTTTTTTATCCATTCCGCTTTTCAAAAAAGATTTATGCTTATGGCGCCTTGACCTGGCTACTAGCTTTTCCTCTTGCAACTGTTACAAGTGAAATAACAGCTCTTTTCATGAAAAAATTCTACGGCTATACAGAGGCCAGCCAACTCATTGCCAAGCAAATTTTAGCTCTGAAGCCCTATCCTTTTCTTTTTACTCTTATGCTTTTTATTACGGTCTTTTGTGTTCCTTTAGCCGAGGAGATTCTCTTTCGTGGTCTCTTACAAAAATTTTTATGCAGCAGACTTCCTAAAGCTGCAGCTATTTTAATAACAGCTCTTCTCTTTACTTTTGCCCATTTTAATCCCCAGCAAGGCCTTGGTAACGTCCAGATTCTTTCTGCTCTCTTTACGCTCTCTCTTATCCTAAGCTATATTTTTGACAAATGGAACTGCCTGATGGCACCCCTAGCTCTACATCAAACCTTTAACGCTTTAAGCCTGGTGGGCCTACTTATATATGAATAATTATCCCGAAGTCATTTTACATGAAGGCCGTGAAGAGAGTGCTCTTTTTGGACACCCTTGGATCTTCTCAAAAGCTATAAAAAAAGCTCCGTCCAAATGCTCTATTGTAAATATTATTTCTCATAAAAGTGAATTTGTAGGAGTTGGATCCTACAATCCAGCACAAACAATTGCTTTACGCCTCTTTGATAGAAAAAAAGTCTTTCTGGATGAAAAGTGGTTCTTTACAAAACTCAAAAGCCTTATTACATATAGAGAATCTCTTCTAGGAACAACCTCCACATATAGACTGTGCTTTGGTGAAAGTGATGGAATACCAGGTCTTGTTATAGATCGTTATGGGGAAAGCGTCTCCATCCAAATAAATACCCAAGGTATCGCTCTTCTTATAGAACCTATTCGACAAGCCTTAAAAAATCTTTCTTTTACAGAGATCTTCGAAAAAACCTCCGATCAAGAAAATCTGCCACTACTTCCTCAAAAAGATTCTCTTCTCTGGTGTGAAGAAAAAGGTCTCCATATTGCCGTACGCCCAGGCAGTCAAAAAACAGGTTGGTTTTGCGATCAAAGAGAAAATCGAGAAATTTTGGCAAACCTTCAGGCAAAGACTGTTCTAAATCTTTTCAGCTTTAGTGGAGGTTTCTCACTTGCCTGTTTAAAAACAGGTTCTCAGCTTGTTATAAATGTGGATCGTGACCCTGAGTCTCTAGCTCTTTTTGATCTGATGAAAAAGCAAAATGGCCTGACAGGTATGCATGAAAACCATACAGGTGACTGCTGGGACTTTCTTAAAAAAGAGACTCGTCTTTTTGATCTAGTTATTTGTGATCCCCCCGCATTTGTAAAACAGCGTGCCAAAAAAGCTGCTGCATTAAAAGGCTACAAAGATATCTTCACAGCTAGTATAAAGAGAGTTCAACCAGGGAGATTTTTGGCTGTTTTTTCATGTTCTCATTATATGTCTTTAGATGACTTAGAATTTGCCTTAAGGCAATCCTACCAAACGACCGGACGCTTTTTTCAAACAGTAGAAATCTTGCAACAACCCCTTGACCATCCAGTTCCAGCTTATTTTCCTGAAGGGCGCTATCTTAAAGGGTTTTTACTAAAGGAGCTTATTTAATTGCGCCTACAATCATTTGGTCTTTCGCATATAGGTCACGTTCGAGCCCAAAATGATGACTGCTTTGCTGAGCTGCTAAGTCATAGTTTCTTTGTTTTAGCAGATGGTGTTGGGAGCATGAAAGGAGGAGGCATAGCCGCCCGCTTAGCTGTGCAACACCTTATGGACGAAATTAAACGTAATCCCCTCTTTCAGCATCCTGAGTCTGGGCTAGAGACCCTCGGCGCTGCCCTTGAAAAAGCTATTTGTCACACCCACGATTACGTATGGCGCTATAGCCAAGAACATCAGCTAAATGGAGTCATGGGCACAACCCTTGTATGCCTGCTTTTTATCGGAAGCCATTGTCTTTTTGCCTATGTTGGTGATAGCCGAATCTATCTTCTACGCCAAGGCCAGCTAGACCTACTCTCCCATGATGACTCCCTTGTGTTTGAACTGGTCCACTACGGGTTGATTAAAGAATCAGAAGCAAAAAGCTTCCCTCTTAAACATATTATTACTAAGTCTCTCGGCAGTCAGAGCGACTTAAGTATTCATTACCATCTTTTAAAAGTGGAAAAAGGAGACCTCTTTCTTCTCTGCAGCGATGGCCTTTCCGGCCTTATTGAAACAGCCCATTTAAAGAATATCTTATTAGAGTCTACAGGATCCCTCCAAAAAACAGCCCATGCCCTAGAAGAATCAGCTCTGGCAGCTGGAGGCTTTGACAACATCACCTCGCTCCTCGTCCAAATACTTTAAATTATTGATTTTGTTATATTATGGATCTGTTGCACTAAGGTATATTTACCGACTCTGACCGTCTATTACGGCATTAAATTCTAGGGCGATTCTTGCAAACTAAACCGGCATTTTCTATCCGAGATTCCCATAATCTCCGGATTATCTAAAAGACTTTTTAGAAGATTTAAATTTCTTTTCCCTTTGTAATTGAGATAGAGATTAGCAACTAGAGCAGTGCGCACCTCGGCTAGTACCCCATATTCACCTAGTTCATCATGATACTGGGTGATACGCTCTGTTGGCCTTTGATAGCGAAAAAGAAATGATGATAAAGACTCTGCCTTTTTTGTAAGCATAAGAGGATCTCCTTCCCGATGGACCTCTCTTAATATTTGCGCTGTTTTTGCTAGTTGAGCGGGAAGAGCAAATGAATAGTAAGGGCCTGAAACATCCATTGCCGTAAGAGCTGGTAAATAACTTTGAAAATCTTTAATTTTTTTAGCTGCTAAATCTCTTAAACAATCTTTCGATAAGACAAGGGCATCCGTACGACAGCCACAAACGTCTGACTGCCTTGTGCCCCTTAGAACAAACCATTCTAATTGTGGATATTTTGATCTCCATATATCAGATGTTTGCTCTTCACAAACAGGCAGACCTTCTATGGAATTAAAATTTGCTGCTTGAATTCCACCGTCTGATTTTCTCAAACAAATGATTGGCACCACATGTCCTTGCCCGTTAGCTATAATCACTGCAAAATAAGGATCCGCGATACCCTCTCCCGTAAGAGCCTTTTTTATCGACTCCTCTGACTTAGCAATGATAATATTAATACCATATTTACGTTCATAATGAGCTGCGAGCACACAGAGACCATCATCTGTTGGGCAGGCAATTACCCTTGATTCAGGTTCTACAAAAAAAACTGTTTGTTTTTCGGGAAGTAACATGGGTCTCGGCTGAAGAGGTATAGCAAGTTTTGCTAAAGATGCCTCATCTAGCCCGTCTTTTCGCGCTTGCCCTAACTCCTCTAATCTATCCTGGTTTAAATCCTCTGCTCGCGCGCTGTCTAACCAAGCCTGTATCTTCGCAGTTGTCGCTCCATCAAAGGAATTATTTTTTTCAGCTGTTACATCTTCATAAACAATATAATAAAATTCCAGGTCATCCTTATCAGCCTTCGTTAAAGGCGCTGGAAATCGTAAATAAGCCCCTCTATGCTCAGCACTGCCTGAAAGAACGTCTTTATTGATGGGAATCTGAAAAAAGCTATCCCTTCCAGCTAATAATCCAGGAATTTTTACAACCATTGCACCCCGGGGAGCATCCGCTCTCGAAGGAGTCAAGGAAATAGGCCTCATAACCCCCTCCACTATCCCTGATTCAGCACCAGCACCTCCTCTTGCTGGAGAGGTGGAGACACCAGCCCCTCCTCCCCCAAAACGAGGCGAAGAGAACAAAGCACTACCACCGCCTCCTAAAAAACGGATGGGAGAGCTGGAAGCACTATAACCTCCTTCAGGAGGAGACTCCGCCGGAAACGCTACCGCGGATGCTAGAGATGCGCTTCTTTCTACTGGGGAGTCTCCCAGAGAAAACCTAACCCGCCCTAATTTAGAGGGAGCTCTGAACTCTTCCTCAGGATCTATTTCAGGAGAACTTGCGGGCAGCAATGCACCCTCTAACTCAAGTGAAGCAATAGGAAACGCACCCTCTAACTCAAGTGAAGCAATAGGAGAGGCTTCTCTTAGATGGAAGGATACTGAAACGCCGCCTCCACGAGGACTTGCTATAGGAGAGAATGGGGGTATTCGAGACAGTAATGAACCTGGTAGCACTCCGAAACCGGCAACTACAGGAACTCTTGGAGGAGACAAAGGAGGTGATTTTAAAGCGCCTG
>CAIMEJ010000097.1 GCA_903839985.1 uncultured bacterium
ACAATAAGCCAGATTTTGGCAAGCCTCTTCGAATAGTTGAAGGAGATAAAGTTCGTTATGTATTTAAAGTCCTTATAGGTTCTCATCCACATACTGCTTCTGCTAGTGCTCAGAATACAGGCTCTCGCCAAGTGGGGGAAATTACCCTTACTCTTCCCAAATCAAGTGCCTCTGCGAAAGAGGAAGAGCTCACAAAAGCCGCTGATGCTGCAATCAAAGATATTCAGAAAAAACTTTCTAGCATGTCCAAAACAGAGGCAAAAGAACACTATGACCAAATAGTAAAGGGCCATATAAAGACCCTTAAGATTATCCGAATGACCCCGCCTAAAGCTAATGCCCCTACTGCTATCCTTGTAGTTTGGAATAAGCCCGATACAAAAACTGCAACTGACAACTGGTCTGGTCTTTATTACGATATAAAAAGCAAAAGAACTGTTAAAAAAGAGTTTGGTTCTGATTTGGGAAAAGTCACAGACTTCGCTGCACACTTTTATAACTCCGATAATCAGCTTCAGCGCACGTGGAGCAGCTTCTCCTCTGGCCATTCTCATCCTAAAGGCCACCTAACGGCTGCTATAGACAATTCAAGCAAACCCGAATTCCATGATTCGTTAGAGGCTGCCCTTGACGAGGCTAGAGCCGCTCAGAGCGCCCCCTCTCTAAACGAGGATGAGCATACTGAAGCTGAGAAAGCTGTTGCTCAATTAGAGCTAAAGATCTTAGAGCGCAATGTGGCAACTCATACAAAAACTGTTGCTGACAAAACCGCAGCTCATACCACTAAAACAGCTGCCTTAGAAAAGGCTCAGGCAGAGCTTAGGAAGGCCCCAGAAGAGGGCCCTCTCCGCGCCAAAAGACAAGAGGCTTTCGATAAAGCCGCCATAGAGAATGCTGAAGCAACAGCTGAACTACGAGAGGCAGAGGCTGCGCTAGGAGAGGCACAGGCTCCCCTACGAGAGGCACAGGCTGAGTTAGAAAGGCCAAGAGTTCTGGCTAGTGCTGGAGGCAACGCTTCGGCAGCCTCAGCTGCTATGACAGAGGCTGTAGCCGGACAACATCACCTTGGTAGCGGGGCAGCTAATGCAACAGCCGGCGGCGACCAAGATTTATGAGAAGGGGTAAATAATTTTGTATATTATTCATACAGCGGCGGAAATAGCGCCGATTGCTAAAGTAGGGGGGCTTGCAGATGTCGTAGCGGGTCTTTCTAAAGAGCTTGTAGCTCAAGGGCATACTGTAGAAATTATTATCCCTAAATATGACTGCCTGGATTACAGCTCTGTTAAAGATTTACAGATCGCCTATGAAAATCTTTATTCCTACTACAGAGGGGCTTGGATAAGAAATACCATCTGGAGGGGTTTTGTAGATGGCCTCACTGTCTTCATGATCGAGCCTCACGATGAAACGCACTTTTTTCAAAGAGGCAGCTACTACGACTGCCCCGATAATATGGAACGCTTTACCTATTTTTCGAGAGCAGTATTAGAATTTTTATTGAAAAGCAATCGTCATCCGGATGTCGTACATAGCCATGATTGGCATACAGGACTTATCCCTGTTCTCTATCATGAAATGTACAAGGGACTTGGCCTTGAAATTAAAAAGAATATATTTACGATTCATAATCTTTCCCATCAAGGGCTTACGGAAGGGTGGATTATAGACGCTATTGGCTTAAAAAGTGCTCATCTACTGCATTTTGATAGACTGCAAGACGAAACACATCTTCATCTTTTAAATATTCTAAAAGGGGCCATCGTCTATGCAGATAGCTGTACTACGGTATCTCCTTCCTACGCCAAAGAGATCCAAACTGTAGAGGGTGGCTGCGGGCTTAACCGCCTACTCACCTTTTATAGCTCTAAACTGGTAGGAATCTTAAATGGGATCGATATCTCTTATTGGAATCCAGAAACAGACCCCCTTATTCCCCATAAATATTCTCCTAAAAATAAAGATCAATTTTTTAAAAATAAGGCGCGTTGTAAAGATCATTTAAAAAAACGCCTTCATTTAAATGAGGGTAACAAACCCCTTATTGGAATTGTCACACGCCTCGTACATCAGAAGGGTTTGGACCTGATTGTTCAAGCCCTCCACCGAACCGTTGAAACAGGAGGGCAGTTTATTCTTATGGGCTCGAGCCCTGACCCGATAGTAACAGAGCGTTTTAATCTTCTCCAAGAAGCTGTTCTTCCTACCCATGAGGCTCACCTAGAGCTCAAACATAACGAAATTCTCGCTCACCAAATCTTTGCCGGCTGTGATGCTTTTATTATACCCTCTCTTTTTGAACCTTGCGGACTTACGCAGCAGATATCTTTAAAATATGGGACATTACCTATTGCCAGAAGAACGGGTGGCCTTGCCGATACCGTATTCGATGTAGAGACCTCTCCTCATCAAAAAATGGGTAATGGCTTTACCTTTGATCACCCAACAACAGAAGGTGTAAATTGGGGTGTTGACCGCACCTTGAAGACCTTTATGCATAAACGGATCCTATGGCAAGAGCTTATGATAAAAGCAGCCAACCTTGACCTTAGCTGGCATCTGCCAGCTGGTCAATACCTACAACTATATGGGCATCATTAAGAATTAGTTAAGACAAAGACCTTGCCTATTTTAGAAATAAAAGCTATGTTGGCTAAAACTATGAGGAAGCGTGGCAGACATTTCAGATGAGGCTCTTCAAGAGGAGATTGCCGTCTTTTTTACACCCCGTGTACATGCCTATTTAGAAAAATGTATTAAGCGTGCACAGTTTGTTGGAAAGCTTTTTTCTCCCTCCCATGCCTTAAATATTCTCCGTGCTTTTGAAGCCGAAATAGTCCACCTACCCTCCTCTGAAATACCTCAAAATGATTATCAAGGGACTCTTGATCTCTGGAAAAAAACTTTTACACGCAATATTTTGGTGCCTAAATATCTCTTACAAGACCCCCACATTGATATAGAACATGTAATTCAACTCATGCAGAAAGTTCTCTATACAGCCTGCCAAGAAGTGAAAACAGAGACTTACGTCCTTTCTTTAAAAAAAACTATTGTTAATTCTGTTCGTAATGTGCCTGTTTTAGAAAGACTTAAAAGAGCGCGTCAAATTCTGCACTCTTCCATTAAAGTCTTGGGAAAAATGGAAAAAGCCTTTCCTACTGAACCAGTTCTTATAGCTTTCTCTCCTGCCAAGCTAGAAGCCCTTATTAGAGAATCTACAGCCCCACTTCCACCGACTCAAGAGCCCCTTCCTTCAGAGCCTGTAGAAATATATCCTATTAAAAAAAAGGTGCGTTTAAGCCAGCCTTTAAATGACTTCTTAGATAGAGATAATCTCAAAGCTTTTCTCCATAACCATCTTATTCTACACATTCAGGAGCCCATTCTGAAAGCCTCCTCTCTTCTAGCCAAGCTACAAGTTGTTAGTACTCTACTTCCTCTTCTAGAAACAAAAAAAGAACTGCTACCTCTTTGGATAGAAGGCTGGCAAAACAAACCAGCTGTGAAAAGGGCCTTTTTAATAGAGGAGAGCCTGAAGATTCTGCCCTCTATTGTCAATCAAATCAGAGGTGAAGTGTTGGCCCATTGCTGCATTGAAGAGATGTACGCAGCTAGAAGCCAGAGTACCCCTCAGGCTTACACAAAAATCCGCACCGCTATTTTAGAACGCTACCTGCGCTTTTATCTTCAAGAAAATGATCTGAGAGAGTGCTTTCTCAAGGCTCTCCACGAAGAAGAACGCACAGAACGCGAGCGTTTTCTCCCCCCCATGAGTGAGTCTGGCCCAGCCGTTTCCAAAAGTCCTAGTAAAACAAGTATTTGGCAGAAAGTTTAAGATTCGTTCTTCTGAAGGATTTTCCGTACGAAAGAGCGATTACAGTAAAGATATTCAGCACCAGAGGCCAGTGCATAGATTGCGACGATTAAAGTAGCCCAAAAGCTGATAGATTGCAGATATTTCAGAGCAAGATGTCCCTCTGCATAAAAAGCCATAGAACCTAAAATAAGGAAGCAAACAATTGCTTGAATGACAGCTTTTATTTTACCACTAAGGCGCGCGGCAAGAGCATAGCCTCTTAATGCACAGATAGTTCTAAGAGTGCTAATCACAGAATCTCGGTAGATAAATATAAAGACAACTATGAGAGGTAGTGAGACTGGTGGCTGGGTAAAAGAGAGGAAAACGGCGATACGAGAGACACTATCGGCCATAGGATCTAAAATCTTACCCAGATCCGACACCTGGTTGAGACGCCTAGCAACGTAACCATCGAAAGCGTCTGACAACTCTGAAGCTGCGAGTAAAATAATAAGTATATATGGCAAAAAACGGAAAGGAATACCAAAAAACTCATACTCGAGATAGACAAGCATAAAGCAAGGGCTGATAAAGAGACGGAAAAATGTAAGGTAATTCGCCAGGCTCATGGCCCAAGAAGTTAACTTTTTTCTAAAGTAAAGTCAAGCTTGTTTCTGGCTGCTTCTGCAGAGCCAGCTGGCCACAGGCTGCGGCAATATCATCACCCTTCGTATAACGACAGGTGTTCAAAATACCTTTTTCATCCAAAATAGAACGAAAAAGAGCTATTTGCTCACCGCGAGGGCGCTTGAGGCGTAGTCCTTGAACAGGATTATAAGGAATAAGGTTCACATTACATTGCCAACCTTTTAAAAGAGCTGCTAATTCTTCTGCATGTTCTCTCTGATCATTTAAACCATCTAGAAGAATATATTCAAAAGTGACATCTCTGCCTGTTTTTGCACTATAATCTTTCATAGCGTTCATAATATCTTCAAGAGCGTAGCGTCTAGCGTAAGGAATGATTTTTTGACGCAATTTTTGATTAGGAGCATGCAAAGAAAGGACCAAGTTCACACCAAGCCCCTCTTCTGCTAGACGGTTAATGCCGTCTACAACACCCACTGTAGACACCGTAATACGCCTTCTGGAAAGACCCATAAGCTTGGGATCTGTCAGAAGACGAATAGACTGTACAATATTGTCATAATTATCAAGAGGCTCACCCATACCCATAAAGACGATATGCGTGACTTTCTCTCCTCTTTTATCCAAAAATCTTTCTATGTGCAAAATCTGCTCTACAATTTCAGAGACACTTAAATGGCGCATAAGCCCCTCTTTACCAGAGGCGCAAAAAGCACAGCGTGCAGGGCATCCTACTTGACAAGAGACACACACTGTACGTCTATCAAAAGACTCAATAAGAACTGATTCGACAAGATAATTATCTTCTAATTTCCATAGCCACTTTGTTGTTTGTAGATCATCGGAAAGAACCTCTTTAACAGAGGTGATAGAAGATAACTTATATTTTTGACCCAGGACCTCTCTCATCTCTTTAGAAAGATCTGTCATTTCCTCAAAAGTGGAAGCTTTACGCTGCCATAACCAGGAGAGAACCTGACCTGCATGAAAGGGTTTAAAACCTTGTAGTTTAAACTCTTCTTTGAGCATCTGTTCATCAAAAGATAAAAGGGACGGCATAAGACTTTGCATAGGGCATAGATTATACCACTTTAGGAGGATTTTTGCGAAGCTCGGTGAGCTCCTTAGCAAGAAGTAACGCCTCGGACTCTGAGTGGTTAAGGCTTTGAATCTTAACTCTTAAATGCTCTGCTTCCCACATCCATTGGCGTTCAAGAATTTTTTGAACAACCTCTCTTAAGAGGCTATTTATACGCTGATTGTTAACCTTTTTCTGTAAAATCTCATTGAGAAGCGCTAAATCCTCCTCGCTGCTCAGGCTAGCTGCTACTGTTAAAAGATCAATTGTCTGCCCCTTTGCATGATGCTCCAGGCAGACCCTAAATATCCGCTTGCAAGCCTCATGCAAGAAATGCTCTTCTTTAAGGTTACTAAAGACCACCTCATTCTCTGCTCCAAGGAGCATCAAACTAATAAGATCTGTTTCAAGTACTTTAATTGGATCAACAAAAGAGGTCTTAAGCGACAGCTTTTTCTGATAGGATAGCATAGCTACTTGTCCCGCTTTCAGCCCAAGCGTCTCTTCAGGAACCTGGAGCAACATAGCAAGCTCTTTAAGGGACTCATGGACCATTAAGGGGTCAGGCCAAGCACTAATTCTTTCTTTAATAGCATGTGCTGCCTGTACTTTAGCAGCCGCTGTAGATGTCGGATGCTGCCGAATAAGAAAGGATATATAACTCTCTGTGTGCATAAGAAGCTCTTCAAAGGCTCGAGGCCCCTTGGCAAGCATAAAGCTATCTGGATCCATATCATTAGGCATCTGGACAATGGCTACTTCCACACCGAGACGTATGAACATGTCGCCCACTTTTATAGAGGCCTCCTGCCCTGCCTTGTCGCTATCAAAGGCCAGTAACACCTTTTTAACACCCAGTTTGTGCAGCATCTCCCCTTGATGCTCTGTAAAAGCTGTGCCTTGACTGGCTACTGTAAAATCAAAGCCCTCCTGAATGAGACGCAGCGCATCAATTTGCCCCTCTACAATTAGAGCTTTGCGTTCTTTAGCAATACGCGCGCGACTATAGCTGAGGCCAAAAAGAATATGACTTTTTTTAAAAAAGAGCGTCTCGGAGGAGTTAACATACTTACCACCAAAAGTTTCTTCTTTGTATTTACGTGCTGAAAAACCAATTACGTGCCCTACAGCATCACGAATAGGAAAGGTAATGCGATCTTGAAAAAAATCATGGCCCTTAGCAAAAAGTCCTGCTGCTTCTAAAGAGTTTTCTTTGTACCCCTTCTCTTTTAAAACTTTCGTTAAAAGAGACCCCAGAGGTGCAAGCCCCACCTGAAATGCTTTAATAAACTCTAGATCAAGCCCTCTTCCATAAAGATATTCTAAAACAACATGCCCTTCTGCTGTGTGAAGCAAATAAAAATGAAAGAACGTCGCAGCTTCTGCAAGGGCTTTACGCGCTTCTTTGCGCAGAAAGTCTGCAGCCTTATCTTCTCCTTCATTTTTGATAAGAGGCACATCAAAGCGTTCAGCTAAATGGACAACTGCATCTGAAAAGCTCATGCGCAAGTGGTTCATTAAAAAGGCAATAGCATCACCATGCGCCTGACAGCCAAAACAGTGATAATGGGAATCACCGCGTTGAATAATAAAAGAGGGGCTTTTTTCATCATGAAAAGGGCAAAGTCCTTTATAAGCAGATCCGGCTCTTTTCAATTCGACATGGGATTGCACCAAATCAACTAAATCAATTTTTGTCTTGAGCGTTTCAAGACTTTCTCGTGAATACAGTGCCATTAAATCTGCCGGATTCGCTATCATGCGAAGTTATGTTTTATCATCTTATTGTGCGGTGAGGTTTCCTTATGGTCAAATTCTTTTCTTTTTTAATTACGGCATTTTTTCTTAGCAGCTCTTTAATAGCCTCCGAAAATAGCTCTGATCCTCTACGTATTATCTGTACAGAGGGTCAATTTTCTATTACCTTTCCTGCCGGATTTTCTCATGCCGCAAAAGAAGAAGAATCGGTAGAAACAGAACTGGGTGTCATTTCAACAGTTAATTATGTCTCTTTTAATGATACAAGCGTCGCCATGGCCGGTGCTGGTAGCTATCCCGATAGCATCACCTCTAGCATGGACCGCGAACATGGTCAGTTATTTAGCCTAGCTAAAGAGAGCCTTATGGCGAGCCTTTCTGCTACCGCTCTCAAAAGCCATCTGCTTGATGAGGGGGAATTTCCATCGCTAGAGGTAGAGTTCACCACACAAATGGAGCAAATTGTACTGCTGGGTAAAACACGCTTTATTTTCGACGGCAAAAGACTCTATAGCGTTATTTTTATTACTTCCGAGCCCTCTATCCTTGCCTCCAATGAAACTAAAGATTTCTTCAACTCTTTTGTGATCAACCATAATACATGACGACACCGATGATGCAGCAATGGCACAGCTGCAAAGCAAAAGCCGGCGATGCTATTCTCTTCTTTCGTTTAGGAGATTTTTATGAGGCTTTTTACGAAGATGCCGTCCTTATTTCAAAAGACGCAGACTTAACGCTTACCCACAGACAAAGCATTCCCATGGCTGGGATTCCCTATCATGCAGCTCCTACTTATATCGACCGCCTGATTGCTAAGGGCCATAAAATTGCTATAGCAGAGCAAATGGACTTACCCGGCAAAGGCCTTGTCCGACGTGAAATTGTGCGTACTATCACACCCGGCACTCAAATACAGTCTAGCCTTCTGGAAGATTCTAAAAATAATTTTATGTCTTGCCTCGTTTTAGGGGGCGCCGCTTTTTTAGATCTTACAACGGGTCAATTTATAGCCATTGAAAGTAGTAGTCCAGAAGAACTAGAAGCTCTTTTCTGTCAGTATAAACCGGTAGAAATTCTTTTTTCTCGTAAACTTCAGGAGCATCCGCTGCTTGGGGCTTGCAAACAAAACTTTAAGAATGTCCTTTCTCCCCAAGAAGAAGGCTTTTTTGATCATCAATCTGCAGAACATCGCCTAAAAGAACATTTCAAGGTCCTTAGTCTCGATGGCCTTGGTTTTAAAAATAGGCCCGCTAGCCTTAAAGCTGCAGGGAGTCTTTTAAATTATTTAAGTGACTATCTAAATCTACAGATTCAACATATTCATAAAATTCATCATTACACTTCTGAAGAGTTTCTTTTCCTTGATCGAACGACACAAAAAAATCTCGAGCTCGTAGAATCTATCCACAAAGAAAGTGCCTCACCTACACTCTTACAGATACTAGATAAAACGGTGACCCCTATGGGTGCTCGCCTGCTTAAACAGTGGCTTGTGCAACCACTTGCGCGCTATGAGGCCATTATTGAACGCCAGATAAGCATCGAAGCTCTTTTAAAGATATCTCTTCCTTTAGAAGGCATCCGCGATCTTGAGCGCTTAACCATGCGCATCACTTCTGCCTTTTCTTCTCCACGCGACCTTATTGCTCTTAAAAATATACTGCAAGCGCTACCTGCTCTAAAAAAAGCACTAGAGCCACTGAAAGCGCAACTTTTACAAAAAAGCAACGAGGATATAGGTGATTTTTCACAGCTTACGACCCTCCTCTTAGATGCCCTTTTAGATGATTGCCCTTCAAAAATAGGTGAGGCCCCCCTTTTTAAGACTGGCTACGCTCCTGAATTAGATGCCCTTTATGCTTTAAGTCTTGGCTGCAAAGATTGGCTCTTGGATTATCAAAATAGATTACGTCTAGAAACAGGCATTAAATCACTTAAAGTAGCCTATACTAATGCTTTTGGTTATTTTATCGATGTGAGCAGCAGCCAAAAGAGCCGTGTTCCAGACTCCTTCCAAAAAAGGCAGACCCTGGTGAGTAGTGAGCGCTTTATTACAGAAGAACTCAAAAATTTTGAACAGAAAGCACTCTCCTCAGAAGAGCAGATCCTCCGCCTAGAAACAAAGCTTTTAGAAAAGCTGCGCTCTCAAGCAGCTTCCTATGCGGAAAGCCTTTTTCAGGCCGCTCGTGCTATTGCAATTATTGACTGTCTGCAAAGTATGGCCTTTGTTGCCCATAGTTACGGCTATGTTAAGCCTATAATCTCGATTGATTATGCCTTAAGTATTGAGGATGGGCGGCATCCAGTTATTGAACAAATGCTAACAGGCTTTATCCCTAATAGCACAGAGCTAAATGAAAATCAAAAGCTTATGGTTCTTACAGGGCCCAATATGGGAGGCAAGTCCACCTATATCCGTCAAGTAGCTCTGATTACCCTTATGGCTCATTTAGGCAGCTTTGTTCCTGCTAAAAAAGCGATCATCCCTTTAGTCGATAAGATCTTTACACGCATTGGCGCCAGTGATGACCTATCAAGAGGCCAGTCTACTTTCATGGTGGAAATGACGGAAACAGCACACATCCTCCATATGGCGACTTCTGCTTCACTCGTTATTCTCGATGAGATTGGCAGAGGCACAAGTACCTTTGACGGTATTTCTATCGCCTGGTCTGTTGCCGAATACCTCCTACAAGAAAAACGGGTTAAAACTCTCTTTGCTACTCATTATTTTGAACTGACAGACCTTCCTCATAAATCTCCTAAAGCCTTTAATGCCCATGTAGCTGTTCAAGAAAGCAGAGGCTCCCTTATTTTTCTTCATCGTATTCTAGAGGGACCGGCTAGCCGCAGCTTTGGTATTCAGGTAGCAGAGCTTGCTGGATTACCCTCTTTTGTGATAACAAGAGCCAAAGAGATCCAAAAAGAGCTCCAAGAAATAAAGCTCAAACCCTCGGCCAAGAAGCCAAAGCCGCTGCTATACCAAGCTGAGCTACCGTTGTTTGACAAGGTATGATCTTTATTGCTCATAAAAAATATCCCTTATTATGCCATTTAACAATTTAATATTTGAAAAATTACCTCCTCCTTATGATGGCGTACAGCCCCTAAGGGATCTTGTAGAACATGGTTGGTATACAAATGGTCCTTATTTACACCCATTAATACAAGATCATGATATAAAAATAATTGTCGAAATAGGGTCCTGGCTCGGAACCTCCACAATAGATTTAGCAAGACATTTACCAGAAAATGGATTGGTCTATGCAATCGACCACTGGCTCGGATCTTTAGAACATCAACTGGGGGAAGAAGCTTGGCACCCGTGCCTTCCTCATCTCTATGAACAGTTTCTATCAAATGTGATTCATGCTAAATTAACTCATAAAATTATTCCTATACGCATGTCTAGCCTGGCTGCTGCTGAAATAAGCGATTTTCGACCAGACCTCATTTATATCGATGCCTCACATGAGGCTGAAGCTGTTTATAAAGACTTACAGGCTTGGTATCCTTTTGTTAAAGGCTCAGGCATCCTATGTGGAGATGATTGGGGATGGGAATCTGTTCGTTCCGCTGTTATCTTATTTGCTCAAAATCATCAGCTTTCCATAAAAGCCTCTGATAATTTTTGGCATTTACTAGAGTAGTGCTTAAAATAAAGTATTTTATGTTACTATATTAACTTAATCTAAATCCTCATTAAAAGTACCCCTGATGCCGTTTGACACTCAAAAACTTCTGACATTTCCGATTGAGCCAGGTGTCTATATCATGAAAGATAAGGCAGGCCGAGTTCTTTATATTGGCAAAGCTAATAATCTAAAACAGCGAGTTAAACAGTACTTCTCCGGACAGGATACAAGGCCGCAAATTCCTCTATTGCTTGCAAAAGTGGAGACGGTTGAAACTATACAAGTCTTTTCAGAGAAAGAGGCTCTTCTTTTAGAAAATACGCTCATTAAAAAGCATAAGCCTCATTATAACATCTTACTGAAAGATGATAAGAGCTACATAGTTTTAAAAATGACGCGTGAAGAATGGCCTCGTCTCTTGCTACTGCGCTCAAAAGAAGCTCCTCCACAAGATAGTCATAGCTTTGGGCCTTATAGAGGTGTGCCTATTGCCAAAGAACTACTGCAGATGATGCAAAAAACTTTTCCTCTACGGCAATGCAGCAATGAAGAGTTTGCACGAAGAAAACGCCCCTGCCTCTTATATCAAATGAAGCGCTGTATAGCCCCTTGTGTTGATTTATGTACAAAGAATGAATACGACATACATACTAAACGAGCCCTTCAATTCTTACGAGGAGGAGATAAGGAAATTCTTAAAAGCCTCCATACTGAAATGGAAGAGAAGTCAGAGAAACTGGACTTCGAAGAGGCTGCCCTCATACGTGAGCGCATCAAGCAGATTGAGAAAGGCCTTGAAAAGCAGTCTGTCAGCTCTTTTTCAATCAAAGATTGCGATGCTTTAGCTATCTATAGAGGTGGCTCTTTAACAACTCTTGCTCGTGCTGTTTTTCGCTCGGGAAGACTGATGGATATGGATATTCGTCATTTTAAAGATAGCTTAGAAGAGGATGAAGAACTTCTCTCCTCTTTTATCATACAAGAATACTTAGGCCACAAGCGCCCCCTACTTCTATTATTACCCTTTTCACTGCCAAAAAGTGTTCAGGAACTCTTTGATGATATGACACTTGTAAGGCCACAGCTTGGTGCTAAAAAAACATTAGTTGATATGGCCGCTAAAAATGCTCTCTCCGCTTTTGAAAGGGAATCTGAAGAGCGTTTAGCCAAAGAGAGCGCTCTTTTAGACCTTAAAGCAAAGCTTGGCTTACAAAATCTGCCCTATCGTATCGAATGCTTTGATAATTCACATCTCAGTGGTAGCGGAACTGTTTCTGCGATGGTCCAATATATAGATGGCAAAAAAGCTACCAAAGGCTATCGTCGATTTATTATTCGGGAAGCTAAAGCCTCCGATGATTACGGCGCCTTTGAAGAAGCTCTTACGCGGCGCTATAGTAAAGGAGACCTTCCGGATATGCTTTTGATAGATGGCGGCAAGGGCCAGCTCTCTATTGCAAAAAAGGTCTTTGAAAAACTGGGTATTATTACTGTAGATCTTATAGCTCTTGCTAAAGAAGAGGGGCGTCATGACAGAGGCCTTTCAGCAGAACAGATTTTTTCCTTAAGCGGTACCTACTCCTTACCCACACGCTCTAGCACACTTTTTCTACTGCAGCAAATTCGTGACGAAGCCCATCGATACGCTCTGAGCTTTCAAAAAACAAGACGTCATATAGCCGTTTCTGAACTCGAAGACATTCCAGGAATTGGTCCTGCCAAGCGTAAAAAGTTGCTGAAGGCCTTTGGCAGTGTCCGTGTACTGAAAGAATCGCAACTTTCTGAGCTAGAAAAAGTTCTTTCTAAAAACGATGCCCAAGTGGTGAAGAACTACTTTTCTTCCGTGATGGTCGCTGAAAGAGAAAAGGGCGCCGAATAACCGAACTGTTCTTCAAAGATATCAGCCAGATCTTTTTCTATTTTTTCCAGAAGGGGCTTTTGTTCAATAAAGGGCATAGCGGGCATTTCTAAAACAATGCCAATCTGATTACGATAAAATTGACCTGTTACCTCATAACGGGTGAAAACACTCTTAAAATACTCTTTCAATAGCTTGTTTAATACACGCTCATCTACTGTATAAGAGCCTTTTTCACCCATAGTTAAGGTCAAAGAGACTCCCTTTGTCGTGCTGTAAGAAGCTATCAGTAGCAAAACGGCCACCATAAAAAGTAAAAAACCACAAGTCATCAGAAAAGAATCACTGCTACCTACAAAAGTAATCGCATAATTTCTAAAGACAGGTGACAAAGGTATACAAATTAAGAAAATACCGAAGATCAGTACTAACATAATCAAAAAAAGCAGGGACATCTGTAAATAAAGTGCATTTCTTTTCATACGAACCGGCTCGAATAACGCTC
>CAIMEJ010000098.1 GCA_903839985.1 uncultured bacterium
ACTGATGTTAAGCTCTGCTTTGATTCGCTCATAAGATTCGCGGAGATATTAGGAGCCATTCCTTTAAGAAATCCAGAAAGTCCAATTCCATTTTCTGGGAATGTGGATAATGTAATTCAAAAAATTGAAAAATGCTTGGGGTCTAAAATAAAATTTCCTAATCCCTATCCAAATGAAATAGGGGCAAGCTCATCTTCGGGCATTATTTCCTACCGTGCGCCTCAGGCGCTTTACCAAGCATGGAGGATTAAACAATTGCTAAAAGGGATAGAAAACCCTTCAGTTTTGGAAATTGGAGCAGGTCTTGGCCGTACGGCATATTACAGTAAAGAATTCGGCATTAAAAATTATTCTATTGTTGATTTGCCATTCACAGGGATTTCCTCCGCCTATTTTTTAGGACAAGTATTTGATGAGTCCCAAGTGGTTTTCTCAGGTGAGCCCTTGTTAAACCAGGAAGATAGCGTTA
Organism: uncultured bacterium; assembly: GCA_903839985.1. Classification (GTDB taxonomy): domain Bacteria; phylum Chlamydiota; class Chlamydiia; order Chlamydiales; family VFKH01; genus VFKH01. The sequence continues at coordinate 470 of CAIMEJ010000098.1, forward strand.
AAATATTAACACCCGATGATTTTTTTCAAGGCAAGACTCAGTATGATTTGATTATCAATATTGATTCTTTAACGGAAATGGACCCACAAGTTGCTGGAAACTATTGGCGTGCAATCAAGACCAAGGCTAAAATGTTCTTATCGATTAATCATGAGGCAAATAGTTTTACAGTAAGAGACTTAATGAAAGAGGAAAAAGTCGCTATTGAGCGTAGCTTATACCCTATGCGTAATGGATATGTTGAGGAGATTGTACAATTTTGAATATAGATAAAATATGTCGTTTTTGTAGTCATGAGTTAAGTGAATCCTTTTGTGACTTAGGCCTGTCGCCTTTATCAAATGCTTATCGAAAGAAAGAAGATTTACAGTCGCAGGAGTGTTTTTATCCTTTGCATGCCTATGTATGCTCAGAGTGTTATTTAGTACAGCTTCAAGAGTTTGAAAGTCCAGCGGGTATTTTTAGTGATTATGCTTATTTTTCTTCCTATTCAACGAGCTGGCTAGAACATGCAAGTAATTACACCGAGATGATGATTAAACGCTTTGGTCTGGGGACTCATACCCAGGTCATCGAAATTGCTAGTAATGATGGATATCTTCTTCAATATTTTAAGAAGCACTCGATACCTATACTTGGTATTGAGCCCGCAGAAAATGTTGCTAAAGTGGCCTCTATAGCAGGAATCCCAACTTTAACCAAATTTTTCGGGACAAAAACAGCTTTAGAATTGGTTCAAGGTGCTCAATCGGCAGATGTTCTTTTAGGCAATAATGTACTTGCTCATGTGCCTGATCTTAATGATTTTGTAAAAGGTTTGAAAATCTTACTCAAGTCAGCTGGCGTTATCACGTTGGAATTTCCTCACCTGTTGCAATTAATGCAAAACAATCAGTTCGATACAATTTATCATGAACATTTTTCTTATTTCTCTTTAATCACGCTGCAAAAAGTTTTTGAGGCACATGGATTAGAACTTTTTGATGTGGAAGAGCTTCCAACTCATGGGGGGTCACTCAGAATTTTTGTTAAACATCAGGAAGATCAGACAAAGAATGTGTTCCTGTCTGTACAGCAGCTGATCGATCGTGAAATAGGGTATGGTTTACGAGAAATAGCCACTTATCAAGCCTTTTCTGAAAAAACAAAAGAGATAAGACAAAATCTTTTAAGTTTTCTGAGCCAAGTAAAAAATGAAGGGAAAACAATTGTAGGTTATGGGGCTCCTGCAAAAGGGAATACTTTATTAAATTATTGCGGGATTCGCCCAGATTCTATTGATTATACAGTTGATCTGAGTCCTCATAAGCAGGGGCTGTATCTTCCGGGAACACATATTCCTATTAGGCATCCAGATTATATTAATGAAACGAAGCCCGATTATGTACTTATTCTTCCTTGGAATCTTAAGGAAGAAATTATGGAGCAAATGCAAAATGTTCGCATTTGGGGCTGTAAATTTGTTGTGCCGATTCCGGCTGTAGAGGTATTGAATTGAAGTTTATGAGCGCGCCTTTAGAAGGGGTATATGTCATAAATCTGGACGTTTTGGAAGATGAGAGAGGCTTTTTTGCGAGAACTTATTGTTACGATGAATTTACCAAGTTCGGTTGTAATCCAAAAATCATGCAAAGTAATCTCTCCTTTAATCATAAAAAAGGAACGCTTAGAGGGATGCACTTTCAAAAAGCTCCTAAAGAAGAAGCTAAGCTTGTGCGATGTGTTTCCGGCAGTATTTATGATGTGATTATTGACCTAAGGCCAGATTCCTCCACATATAAAGAACAGTTTTCGATCGAGCTTTCCGCTACCAATCGTAAGATGCTCTATGTCCCGGAAGGCTTTGCGCATGGATTTCAAACCCTTATGGATAACACAGAAATTCTTTATCAAATGACTGAATTCTATTCGCACGAACATGGGTCGGGTATAAAATATAATGATCCGGTATTTAATATTACATGGCCTATGGAAGTTTCCGTCATTTCCCTAAAAGATCAAAATTATCCGGACTTTATATGAAAAAAATTTTGGTCACAGGTGCTTCTGGTTTTATAGGAAAATATTGTGTTGCAGAGCTTTTAAAACGGGGTTATGAAGTCCATGCTCTCTCCACACAAAAAAAAGAATCTTCTCAAATTCATTGGTATCAATGTAACTTGCTAGATAGTGTCCAGCTAAAAGAAACACTCTATCAAATTAAGCCAACACATATACTGCACCTTGCTTGGTATGCAGAACATGGAAAGTTTTGGAACTCTACGGAAAATCTTAAATGGGTTCAGGCAAGCATTCATCTTCTGCAAACTTTTGTAAAGCTTGGGGGCAAACGATTTGTTGGCGCCGGTACCTGCGCAGAATATGATGATAGTTTTGGCCTATGTATAGAAGAAAGCACATCTCTTGCGCCTAAAACTCTATACGGAACTTGCAAAAATGCTTTTGCGCAAATTTTAAAGGCGTATGCCGCGCAATCTAGCATAAAGTATGCCTGGGGAAGGGTCTTTCATTTGTATGGCCCTGGAGAGCACCCAAATCGTCTCGTGCCTTCTGTTATTAACGCTCTTTTAAAAGATGAGCCTGCTAACTGCTCTCATGGTGAACAAATACGCGATTTTCTTTATGTAGAAGATGTAGCTAGTGCTTTCGTATCAATCCTAGAAAGCTCTATTGAAGGTCCTATAAATATTGCTTCTGGTGAACCTACTTCTTTAAAAAACATCATTTTACAAATAGGTAAAAAGCTTAAAAAGCCCTCTCTTATTCGATTAGGCGCATTAACCGCATCTACGGATGCGCCTATCTTAACAGCTGCTAACGCCCGACTTACAAATGAAGTTGGTTGGAATCCCAGTTACAATCTTGATGCTGGGTTGTTAAAAACTATAGGTTCTATTGTTGTAAAAAAATCCAATATAGTTGGAACAGATGGCTGAATGTCTTTGCTGGAAAAATGCCTATTGAGATGTAAAATTTTTATTAAAAACTGACCTGCCTTTTTACAAATAAAATAGGGGAACAGGTGAGAAGATAAATAGAGTAAATGAATAGGGATTACATATAGTCTTTCTAAGAAGAAGAGCTTCGTCCATAGAGCTTTAAAAGAAGCCTTTTTTTCCTTAAGAAAGGCACTTTTATACGTCGCAAAGATTTGCAAAAGGCGATAACGTTTATAGCTAACGGTAAGATGCTCTTCAGGAAAGAATTGTTTAAGGGATTCCATAGCATAAAGCCATGATTCGTTCATATCAGGACCAGGTAAAAGGATCGGGCTTAAGTCTGGCAGATCTTCTTTAATTTTTGTGTTTTTTAGAAAACAGATGCCATCAGATTCTTTTTTATTAAAATAATAATAGCCATAGGATTTAGGGGTAATCCCTACTGCTACCATAAGAAAAGGGCATGCAAGAATACGAGCGCCTTTAAGCATCATAGCATTCATGGCATAAAAATCCGGATAAGGCGAATGGAAAAACTGATCGTGGATTTTTATTTTTTCTATAAACGCACGATTGATTAAGGCGTATTGCATATTATAAGCAAAAGAATTTTTGAAATTACAGGAGCCTTGCGCTAGTTTACGGGCCGTTAAGGGGTCTATCCAATAGCAGTTTTTTTGGTTTTCAAGAAAAGAAGCGTTGCCTCCGATTTTTAGGAGCCCTTTGGGATGTAAGGGCAAAACATGAGGATAACCGAAAATATAGCCACTTGTATAGATAAAATCAGGGTTTTCAAAATGGATTAAGATTTTAGAGATAGTAGAAAAATAGCCCCTCATTAGGCAATCATCATCACCCAGCATAATGACCCAATCTCCGGAGCTTTTGTTTAAGGCTGCGTTCCAATTTTCAGTAACGGAAAGAAAGATTTCACTACGAAAATATTTAATACGGGGGTCTTGAAGGGAATCTATATAGCCTTTAATATCTTGTTCGGAACAATTATCCGTGACAATGATTTCGAAATCCATTTCCTCTTGCTGTAGTACAGAGGTAATGGCATATTTGAGGTATTCAAGCCGATTACGTGTAGGAATGAGTACAGAAAATTTCATCAATAAGATTCCTTTTTAAAAATGAGTGTATAGCTAGAGCCCAGGTCCTTTCGTTTTTCCATAAAGGAAAATCCCCTAGCAAAGAGACCGCCGGTTCTGTCGAGCAGCTTCTTAAGCAAAGGATTCTGAACACAATTACTTAAATATTTACCCCAGCCAAAACGATTCCATCCGATAGCTCCTTTATCAGTAGTTGTTTTAAGAACTAAAGTCATTTTTAAAGGAGTTAGAAAAGCAATGAGATGATTTATAGGTAATAAAAAAAGGTGTCTTGGGGCATCTAAATGAGGCCATCGCTTTTTGCATAATTTAAATTGCAGAGAGTCCGGATTTGGGGAGGCGAGAACGAGCAGGCCTCCTGGTAGTAATGCATCCTCAATGAGCGTTTTAAGTGTTTCCCAAGGGTCGATAAGATGCTCGATAACTTGCCATAGAGCTATAATATCATAGGGCTTTTGACCCTGGATGGCTTGAGAAGCATTATTACTCTGTATGGCAGGAATCTTTAGATCTTCACGTAGAAATTTACAGCAATTACCATCCATTTCGACCACTTCTACTTCAAAGCCCTCTTTTTTTGCTAACAAGGCGAAGGCACCCATAGAGGGGCCTATTTCTAATAGACGACCTTTTGTACAAAATTTTTGAATCATCCGAATTTTAAATAGTTCATGCTTAGAGCATTTTTCTATTTCTTCTATGGAGGGATTTTGATAATAGGTAGATGGGTAATAGAGAGAAAGATCCTTTGGAATAGGGGATAAAAAAATCAGATGGCACCCCGGACAAGAATAATAAGAGAAAGGGGTATTAGATAGTTTGCGATTATAGTCTTGCGCTATAAATAAGAGAGAAGAGTTAGTGCGGCAGTAAGGACATTCCATTTTAATGTTCTAAGTTAGGGCTAAATGGATTGCCTTCTAAAGGCCCGCTTAGATTGGATAGTAATTGTTTAGAATCTATTTGTTCCGTAAATTTCCACAGCATTTGCGTGAAAAAACTTAATTGCAGCTGCTTCCAAAAAGAAATCCTTGAAGATTTTTTAAAAGAAAAAGAATTCTTTAGAGAAACCATCAAGTTTTTAATGGAAATGTTTATGATCAAGTACCTGAATTGAGGGTTTGTGCACCCTATTACCCAAGTGAAATAATTTGTAGCAATAGTTTGCTTTAAGTTTTGTAAACCATCTTTGTGAAGCTGATCGATATTTTTTTTATTAAGAATTTTCCAGAATTCTGATGGGTGATATACTGCTTTTCCCGAAAGCAATGAATCAAACATAAGATCGAGAGATGGTTCTTGATGAATGGTGTTATTAAGCATGATTCTCTATTTTAAAATAAGGGTTACAGGACTGTTTGAGGTAAATAACTCATGTCAGAATTTAAAAAAAGCATTTTATCATGTCAGAATTTAAAAAAAGCATTTTAGCCAATTATATAGGGAAGGGGTGGGTGGCATTAATGTCATTTGCTTTCATTCCAATTTATATTAAATTAATCGGGATAGAATCCTACGGATTTGTGGGTATTTATGCAACATTGACAGCTTTGTTGAGTGTTTTTGATCTAGGATTAAGTTCTGCGGTGACTCGAGAGTTTGCTCGATTTTCTATGGGTGGGAAGAGCACATATGAATGTGGAACTCTTTTAAGAACTATAGAAATTATTTATTGGTGTGTGGGGATAGTCTCTGGGATCTGCATAATTACTGCGGCTCCTATGATTATAAGATATTGGATAAATCTAGAAAATATCACATCAGGCATAGCAGAGAAATCCTTCTATTTAATGGGGGTTGCTTTTTTTTTACAATGGCCCTGTTCTATATATGCATCAGGGCTTCAGGGCTTACAAAAACAAGTTTTGCAAAATAGTATTTTAGTAGGATTTTCTTCTCTAAAATCGATAGGAGCCATAATGGTTCTTGTGTATGTAAGTGCCGGGCTTCCAGCTTTTTTTATATGGCAGATCATTGTGAGTCTTTTACAAGTGCTTGTTACGGCACTTTGTTTATGGCGAAGCTTACCTAGAGGCAGGTATGTTTTTGCGTTGCAATCGTTGAGGCGGGTAGGGCGATTTTCAGCTGGTGTTGGAGGTATTTCTTTTTTAGCCGTTATTATAGGCCAGATGGATAAGGTCATGATAAGCAAATTAATGACGATGACTATTTTTAGCTATTATACGCTTGCGTCAGTTATGGCTAGTTCCGTGCTTTTTTTTGCGACGCCTATTGTTTCTGCTTATTTTCCCCGGTTTTCTCAGCTCGTTTCTACAAATAATGAAGAAAAATTAAGATCTTCATATCATACAGCCTCCCAATTGGTTTCCTTGTTTATGTTTCCTGTGGGATTGATAATAATATTTTTTTCTTATGACATCATACTAGTGTGGACAGGTAGTTTGGAGATCGCAAAAAGTACACATTTAAGTTTAAGCTTGCTAACAATCAGCTTTATTTTTAATGGTGTTATGCATATCCCATATGCTCTTCAGTGGGCCTATGGATGGACAAAATTAGTTTTTTATCAGCATCTTATTATGATCATACTTGCAGTTCCCTGTATTTTTATTTTCACCCAAATGTATGGGATTATGGGAGCTGCTATTACATGGAATATTCTTAATAGCAGCTCTATCATTATTATGATTCCTCTTATGCATAAGCGGTTGTTACCTCATGAGCAAAAAAAATGGTATATAGAAGACAATCTGATGCCTTTGATAGGCGCTTTAAGTGTAGTTGTCCCGGCTTATTTTGTTTTGAAAGGAATCTTAAACCCCACTAAATTAGTACTCAGCCTTAGTGTGCTTACGGTTGTTGCTATTTTTAATACGGCATTTTTTACATCTTCTATAAGAAATAGGATTCAAAAATATCTCTATAGAGAAGGGGATCTCGAAACAAAATGAAACAAGCCCCTCTTATTACAACTATTATTACTACGTATCGACGTCCATTTCTTTTAGAGAGAGCTATAAAAAGCGTGCTTGCACAATCTTATCCACATTTCCGACTTATTATCTGTGATAATGCTTCTGGGGATGAGACAGAAAATATCATTAGAAACTTTACAATTCAAGATCCGCGAATAGTTTATCATAAGCATCCTCAGAATATTGGTATGATGGATAATTATGTTTATGGGCTAGAATGTGTGGAAACCAAATATTGTTCTTTTTTATCGGATGACGACGTTGTTTTACCAGAATTTTACCAAGAGGCTCTAGAACAGTTTAAGAAATATCCACAGGCTGCATTTTTTGCAGGATCGACAATAGTTGCGACAGGCGCAGGAAGAGTCTTAAGCGCTTCTCTAGAGGCCTACCCTAAAAATGGTTTATATAAGCAATCAGAAGCTCTGTTTTGTATGACAAAAAATTATCCTATTTTAAATACTATTCTTTTACGAACAGACTGTATAGCGCAGGTAGGTTCTATCGATAAACAAGCTGCTATTGTGTGGGACTTGGATTTGCTTATACGTTTAGCAATTGAATACCCTGTAATTTTCTATAAACAACCTTTAGGTGTCTTTTTATCTCATGAATCATCTTACTCGTCAGTAGCAGGTATCTGTGAATGGCGTTTAGGGTGGGGGCAAGCAATGAATAATTTAAGAAAGGGCGATAGTTCTAATAAAAAAATACAAAAATTGGGACTGAGATTAATAGAAAAGAATTTAAAAAGGTTTATTTTCAGCAGCGGAGTCCATTTTCTTTTTACAAGACGCTTTAAAGAGGCTCAGATAACCTCTAAAATGCTTGTGTGGGAAGATGTATGCCCTTTTAAAGGAGGCGTGCTCTTGCTGGCAGCCCTTGTTTGTAAATACATTCCGTTCGGTTATAAGGGGCTGATATTTATGCAAAAAATCAAAAAAAGTACCTTGCAAGACCGTAAAAATACCTTGCAAGACCGTTATGGTATTTATGCTAAAAAACTAATGATAGGGACTTTATGAAAACAGTAATTCTTGCGGGTGGTTTTGGAACAAGGTTTTCGGAGAAAACAGTTAATATCCCAAAGCCTATGATCGAAATTGGTAGTCACCCTATACTATGGCATCTTTTGTCCATATATTCTTCTCAGGGATTTAATGAATTTATTATAGCGCTCGGCTACAAAGCAGAAGTAATTAAGGAATATTTTCTTAATTTTTATCCTTTAAGTAATGATATTTCTATTGATTTAGCAAGTGGTAAGACAACGATACATCATAAGGCCGTATCGCCTTGGAAAATTCATTTAGTAGATACAGGTCAATCAACTCAAACAGGTGGAAGGCTTAAGCGTTTAAAAGAGTGGATTGGTAATGAGACTTTTATGATGACCTATGGTGATGGGCTCGGCAATGTGGATATTAAGAGCCTGGTAGCTTTTCATAAAAAGCATGGAAAGATGGCTACTGTCACAGGGGTGCGTCCCCCAGCTCGTTTTGGTGGTCTTGTTTTTGATGGAGATTCTGTATTAGAGTTTACAGAAAAACCTCAAACAGGGGAGGGCTGGATAAATGGAGGCTTTTTTGTTTTAGAGCCCGAGGTTTTAGATCTTATTATAGATGATGAGAGTAGTTTTGAAATGGGGGCGTTAGAGACTCTGGCCCATCGAGGTGAGCTTATGTCCTATCGTCATGAAGGGTTTTGGCAACCGATGGACACTTTAAGAGAACATAAGATGTTAGAAGCACTTTGGGAATCAGGGCATGCTCCTTGGAAGGTATGGATATGAATACATTTTGGAAAAATAAACGTGTTTTTGTAACTGGTGCTACGGGTCTTGTAGGGGCATGGCTTGTTAAAAGCCTCCTAGAGAAAGGAGCTTTTGTTGTAATTTTGCTGAGAGATCAAGACCCCCAGTCTGAATTGATGCGTTCAGGAACCTATCAGCATGTGACAGTTATTAATGGGTGTCTAGAGGATTATGCAGATAATGAAAGAGCCATTAATGAATATGAGATTGACACAGTCTTCCATTTAGGAGCACAAACAATAGTAGGCTCCGCATTTCGTAGTCCATTACCTACTTTTGAAGCTAATATCAAAGGTTCCTATAATCTTTTAGAAGCTTGCCGTGTCCATAAGTCTATGGTAAAACGTATTGTGATTGCTTCTAGTGATAAGGCGTATGGTTCATGTGATGACCTTCCTTATAAAGAGTCAGAGCCTCTTAGAGGGCAGCATCCTTATGATGTGTCTAAATCGTGTACAGATCTGATAGCTCAGACTTATTATCATACCTATAACCTTCCTATTGTTATTGCTAGATGTGGGAATATCTATGGAGGAGGCGATTTAAATTGGAGCCGTATTATTCCTGGCACAATTTCTAGTTTATATAATGATTTAAATCCTATTATCCGTAGCGATGGATCTCTTACGAGAGATTATGTTTTTGTAAATGATGCCGTAGAAGCCTATTTATTAATGGCCGAAGCTATAGAGAATAAAGGAATAGCTGGAGAAGCGTTTAATTTCGGCCCGTCAAAGCCCTATAACGTTTTAGAAATTGTAGGAACAATTACCAAGCTGATGGGAAAGGCTCATTTAGAGCCCATTATCATGAATCAAGCTAAAGCGGAGATTCATGATCAATACCTTTGCTCCACAAAGGCGCATACTATTTTGGGTTGGAAACCTCTGTATAGTTTGGAAGAAGGGCTTCAAGAGACTCTTTCCTGGTATGCAACCTACTTCAAGAAGAACTAGAATCGAAAAATGAAAATAGGTATTGATGCGAGATCCTTGTCGGGACCGCTTACGGGAATTGGCACGTATGTCTATCATATTTTAGAAGCACTGGCTCTGCTGGATAAGGATAATGAATATATTTTATATTCACATAAGCCTCTACAAATGCCTTTTCCCTCCAATCCTCTCTGGAGAGTTTCACTCTATTCTTCCACAGTCGGCACGCTAGGATACTGTTTAAAATTACCAAGACTTTTAAAGAGAGATGGTATCGATGTCTTTTGGGGAACTTCTCATGTTCTGCCCTTTTTTAATCCGCATATTCGTTATCTTTTAACTCTCTTGGATATGACGATGTATCGTTATCCAAAAAGTATGGGATATTATAATTACGTAGTAAATCGTTTGCTTTTGCCACTTGCGGTGCGTAAAGCAAATAGCCTTTTTGCTATCTCAGAGTCTACAGCTAAGGAAGCAGGCATTTTTTTAGGAACGGATGAGGTGCCAGTTGTTTATGGAGCGGCCAGTCCTAAATGGATTCCTCAAAAAAGCAGAGAAACTTCCTCTTATATGCTTTATGTAGGCACTGTAGAGCCACGTAAAAATCTTATTACTTTACTAAAGGCCTACAAACTAGCGCTTGAAGAGGGGCATCTTTTACCAAAACTTATAATAGCGGGTAAGAGGGGCTGGAAGTCGGAAAATATCTATGCGTTAGCTAAGACTCTGCCTGTGGAGTTTTTGGGGTATATCGATGATAAAACAAAGCTCGAATTATATAATAGTGCAGATTTTTTTGTTTATCCCTCTTTGTATGAGGGCTTTGGTCTGCCTGTTCTAGAGGCTATGCAGTGCGGCTTACCTGTAATTAGCAGTAATAGTTCATCACTTCCTGAGGTGGTAGGAGATGCGGGGCTTCTATTTAATCCAATGGACGTGCATTGTTTAAAACAACACCTCATTACTTTGTCTACAAATGGGGAGCTTCGTGAAGAGATGAGTCAAAAATCCTTAGCGCAGTCCAGGAAGTTTTCCTGGGCTGAGAGCGCTGCCCAGGTGCTTGAGCTCCTCAAGAAGGCCCAGCAGGCGCGGCCACTTTGAGTTTGATCTCTTCGCGGTAGAAGATGAAGAGTGCGAAGGTGATGAGCGCAAGAGAGACCCAATAAGGCCAGGAGATAGTTTCGCCGCGGAAGGCCCAGCCCATAAAGACGCCGAAGAGGGGCGATAGGAAGCCGCAAAAGGTGAGGAAGGTAATCGTATAACGCTTAAGGAGCCAGCCATAGAGGTTGTAGAAGATCACATTAGAGAGAACGACAAGGATCGCTACATACTTAAAGAATTCCCAGAAGTTAGTTGTAGAGGGGACTTCGGGATCGCGAGATAGGTAATAGGTAACAAAGGCAGCAAGGCCACCTGTAAGCATGGAAAACCCATTAATCATCAGAAGAGAATACCCTTTATTCATGAGCTTTTTAATATCGAACCAGGCGTAGGAAGCTGATACAACAGCAATGAGAAGTATTATCTCAGCTTTTGTAAGAGGGCTAAAATCTGTACCCTGAGAAATTAGAATAGGTACAATACCGATAATACCAATGACCATGCCGAGAAGTTTGCGTTTAGAAAGGCGCTCTTTCAAGAGAAAATAAGAGAGCCCTGCTGCGATAAAAGGTGTTAGAGAATAGATCAGGTTGGCTTTCGAAGAAGTGATATATTGCAAAGACCAAAATTCAGCGACAAAAGCCAAATAAATATGAAAGAAGGCAACACGTAGAAAAATAAATAGATCACTCTTTGCTATTTTTAAGGAATTACGTTTAAAAAAGAGAAGATATCCAAGTAATAGGGCTCCAGAAAGCGTCATCCTAAACCCAATCACAAAAATAGGTTGGGCATAGTCAAGAGAGAACTTAGCGAAGACAAAAGTAGAGGCAAGCAGTGCATAGAGGAGTATAATAAGAGGCATTAAACTATCCTTTCAGGAGTTTTAGAAGCTGAGTAAGTATGGGCTTAAAACTATGGTTTTCCACAGCAAAGGCCCTAGCTCTTTCGCCCATAGATTGCCGTAAGACGTGATCAGAAGCAAGCTTTTTTAATGCGTCTATCCATTCTTTATCTGTTTCTACAGCAATGGAAAAATCTGCTTTAAGAATATCCTTTGTAGCACCTTGAACATTACCAATAACGGGCACACCACAGGCGATATATTGAATGGCTTTAATAGGTGATTTTCCAAGAGAAAATTCTTCGTTGCTTAAAGGCAAAAGACCAATATCAAGATTTTGGATAAAAGAAATTTGGGTCTCTTCATTATAAGGATGATATGTATAAGGCATGGTCAAGCTCGGGTTTTTTCCAGAGAAAACATGTAATTCAATAGAAGGAATTTGTTTAAGCACATTATCCAATCTTTCCAAATGATGTAAATTATGTGGAGCACCGGCCCAGCCTAGACGAATAGGGCCAGCAGATTTCTCTAAAGGTTTCCAAAGGTCTGTGTCAAGGGCCATGGGAAGTATATGTGGTGTGCAAAATTTAGCTGCGTAAGAGGCTAAGAATGAAGAGGCGCAAATCACAACATCTGCATTTTTAAGCCAATAGTGGAGACGGCTTTTAACACGCAGAGCAGTTAACCATGAATAGGGATTAAGCGGTCTTGTCCAGATAGCATCATCAAAATCAAAGATGAGTCGAGAAGCCTTTTTGCGCAAAGAGCGCTGTTTGGATAGAGGTAGCAGTTGTTTTTGGACAAAGGTGATGTTAGAACTGGGCTGGTCTGTAAATGTCACCCCGTGTTCTTCTAAAAGATCTTTATACTGATCAAGACGAAAGAGTGTGCTAGCCCCGGAAACCGTTACGGCAAAAATCTTCATAGGTTTTTATAAGCCCCTCTTGCAAAGGTGTTTCAGGACGCCAGCCAAGGGCAAAAATACGTGTACAATCAAGAAATTTACGCGGTGTGCCGTCAGGCTTAGAGGTGTCCCAAAGAAGGTCCCCCTTAAAATCAACGGCTTCAGCGATGGTGGTTACTAGTTCTTTAATAGAGAGGTCCGTCCCATAGCCCACATTAAAAAGAGGTTCTTTATCCAAGAAAATCTTTTGCCAGCCATTTTCTTCTAAAGCCATTAAGAAAACAGCAGCAGCTGCCAAATCATCACTATAGAGAAATTCGCGTTTAGCAGCACCTGTTCCCCAAACAGTAACAGGAGAGCCTGTGTTTTTGGCTTCATGCATTTTACGTAGCAGTGCGGGCAGTACATGGCTATTTTGGAGATCATAATTATCACCAGGCCCATAGAGATTAGTCGGCATAATGCTCAAAAAGCGTGTACCATATTGGCGATTGTAGGACCAAGTAGCCTCAACTCCTGCAATTTTTGCAATGGCGTAGGGTCTATTTGTAGGCTCGAGCTCGGAAGAGAGAAGATATTCTTCTTTGATTGGTTGAGGGCAGTTACGAGGATAGATGCAGGAAGATCCAAGAAAGAGAAGTCTTTTTACGCCGCTTTGGTAAGCGGATTCCAAGACGTTACTTTGAATCATCAAATTATTATATATAAAAGAGGCTGGATAGAGGCTGTTAGCTAGAATACCGCCCACTTTTGCAGCAGCTAAAAAAACGTAGTCCGGTTTTTCTTTTTGAAAAAAGCCCTGTACAGCTAGTTGATTGGTTAAA
>CAIMEJ010000099.1 GCA_903839985.1 uncultured bacterium
GCAAAAACTGTTTGGGATAATTTTCTCTAGATAGCGGCCATAGACGGCTTCCAGAGCCTCCTGCTAATATAAAAGCTTTCATTAAACATTTCTCCAATCAGATTCAACCATTTCTTCGACGAGTTCTTTAAAGGATGTTTTAGGCGTCCATCCAAGATTACGAAAAGCTTTTCCGGCATCACCAAGGAGTGATTCGACTTCTGCTGGGCGGAAATAGCGCGGGTCTACCGAAATAATTTCTTGGCCTACTTGGCATTTGAGAGCGGCGTTAGTTATACTCTTCACAAAGCCCTTTTCTTCCAGACCAATTCCTTGCCATTCAATCGTAATGCCCATCTTACTCGCGGCTATTTCAGCAAATTCACGCACTGTATGCTGCTCACCGGTTGCAATCACATAATCATCAGGCATTTCCTGTTGCAAAATCCGCCACTGCATCTCTACGTAATCACGCGCATGACCCCAGTCACGAGCAGCTTCCAAGTTACCAAGTAACAACTTATCTTGCTTACCCGCTGAAATAGCAGAAAGAGCCTTAGTAATTTTACGCGTTACAAAAGTCTCTCCACGAAGAGGCGACTCATGATTGAATAAAATACCATTACAGGCAAAAAATCCATAAGATTCACGGTAATTTACTGTAATCCAGTAGGCATAAAGCTTAGCAACAGCATAAGGAGAGCGCGGATAGAAGGGTGTTTTCTCTGTTTGAGGCACTTCTTGCACAAGGCCGTAGAGCTCCGACGAAGAGGCTTGATAAAAACGCGTCTTCTCTAATCCCAGCGTACGCATCGCTTCCAAAATCTTCAAAGGTCCTATAGCATCCACTTCAGCTGTATAGACGGGGCACTCAAAAGAGACCGCCACATGGCTTTGCGCGCCTAAATTATAGATTTCATCTGGGCGCACCGAGCTTAAAATACGTGTGATACCCTCGCCATCGATAAGATCACCGTAATGCAAATGAAGACCCTTAAGATCACTTAAGCGCCCTAAATTATTAGAGGAAGACCTTCTCACAAGACCGTGAACTTCATATCCTTTTCCTAAAAGAAGCTCTGCTAAATAAGCCCCGTCCTGTCCTGTAATGCCCGTAATAAATGCTTTTTTCATGCGTGCTCCCAAATATCTTGTAAACTTTGAGCCAGAGAAATCTCGGGCTTCCAACCTGTATCTTTATAAATTTTTGCAAATGATCCTAGAACGCGGGGCTGCTCGCCAGGGCGTACAAGAAAAGGATCTTGCTCTACTTGAACTTTCAAACCGCTCAAAGAGATAAGCCCTTCCAGCATTTGCGCCATACCCGATTCTTCTCCTTTACAGAGATTATAGATCTCACCAGCCCGGCCTTTTTCTAAAAGGTGAAGATATCCTTTTACAATATCTCTAACGTCACAAAAATCGCGTGTTGTCTGTAGATTGCCGATACGTAGGCATGGCTCTCTCTCCCCTTTTTGAATGCTTTTCAATTGCGCTGCAAAAGAGGGCAATGCAAAGAGTTTATTTTGACCAGGACCTATATGATTAAAAGGGCGCGCTATAATGATATCAAAGGCTTTTTCTTGCAAACAGATGAGCTCCGCGGCTTTTTTACTAATGGCATAGGGACTTAAAGGATTGCAAGGATGAACCTCATCGATTGGCAAATACTCGGCATGGCCATAGACATCGGCAGAACTAATATAGAGAAGGCGTCCCTTAAAGCCGCTGGCCTTTAAAGCTTCCACCAAATTATAAGTTCCTAAAAAATTCACCTCATAGGTGCTTTTAGGATTTTGATAGGAGGAACCCACATGACTTTGTGCAGCTAAGTGTATAATGCTTTGCGGCTTATGTTTTTCTATCTGTGATTTTAAATTGTCGAAGTCAGCTAAATCACCCTGCATAGGAATAACGGGGCACAACGAAGAGAGGTGAGAGCCTACAAAGCCAGAGGCTCCTGTTACAAAAATTGGATTCACAATACTCCACATCTTATGCTATATTCAGCTAATATAATGAATAAAAGTATAAAAATCTACGTCGCCGGTCATAAAGGTCTTGCAGGTTCTGCTATTTTGAGGAAACTCAAAAAAGAAGGTTACACCAATCTTCTTTTGAGAACTTCAGCTGAACTTGATTTAACCAATCAACTA
>CAIMEJ010000100.1 GCA_903839985.1 uncultured bacterium
AAAAATAAAATTTATAAGGTGTGCTATGACAGGAAGTCTTCCTAAAGTCTTAATAACCAACGATGATGGTATATTTGCTCCGGGTATCCGCTCTCTTTATGAGGGTTTGAGAGGTATTGCGGAAGTAGTCATTGTAGCCCCCGCCATTGAGCAATCCGGTATGGGACTGGCTATTTCAGCACGCAGCCCACTTATTGTAGAGAAGGTTTATTGGGAAGAGGGTGTTAGCGCTTACTCCGTAACAGGAACACCAGCAGATTGTATTAAGATGGCGCTGCACACAGTATTAGATAAAGCACCTGATTTCGTTATCTCAGGTATTAACAGAGGCTCTAATGCGGGCCGTAATGTTCTTTATAGCGGAACAGTTGGTGGCGCTATTGAAGCAGCACTGCGCAAAATTCCTTCTATGGCCCTTTCTTGTGTTGATTATATTCAGCCTGACTATACGGTAGCTAAAAAATATGTCGGATCTCTTATGAGATATCTGCAAGAGCATCCCCTTCCTTATGGAACGCTCCTTAATGTCAACTTTCCTACAATGGCAATGGGTGAGATGAAAGGACTACGTTTAGGAAGACAGGGGCGAGGTTATTACAAAGAAAATCCGGATAAGCGTCTTCATCCAGATGGCAAGCATTATTACTGGCTGGGTGGTATGCATGCAGAGTTTCATGATGAGCCCGCAGACAGCGATATTTCTCTCTTGAATCAAGGATATGTAGCAGCAGTCCCTATTTATATTGATGAATTGACACATCATAAAGAATTAGAAGGACGCCGGGAGCATTTCTCCACATTTTTTGATTAATTTTAGTGGAAGAATTCCCCAAGGCATTCAATAGCCTCTTTTTGGGCTTCTTCCATAATTTCTTGAGCGCCTTCTATTTTATAGATGCGCTCAAGTTCTCTTTTGAGTAGTTCATTTAAGTTTTCATCATAGATATGCTCATCACATAGAGAGGGCTTCGTCTCTTTATCCGACCATTTTTTTGCATTAATAGCAATACTGCTAAGATCCGTATAGAGTTTACGGATTTTCTTTTGCCGTTTTTTTAAATCAGCAGAAGTTTTAACAGGAATGAGCTCTTCGATAAAAGAGCGCATAGTGGAGGCCGCCTCTTCCTTGAAAGAACTCTCGCACTCATGAGAGCAGCTAATAAGTAATAAAAGAGAGAGTATCCAGGAAATTATTTTAGGGCTCCAGTGCTTTATGCGAGCCATATGTGAGGCCGGCGTAAGCTAGATTTGTTTTAGCATTAGGATAGAGAACCTCTATTTCCCCTAAAAGATCTTTTACTTGGCGGCGCAGTGAATTCTGTCCAATCGGGCATTGGCAAGTAAGGCGCAGATAGCCTTTTTCCTTAGAAAAGGCGATGATTTCTTCTTCCGAGGCTAAAATAAGTGGCCTAATAATAGTTACGCCGTAATGAACCATAGGTACACGTGGCAGGTTGGCAGCAAATTCGCCTTTATGTAGTAAATTCATGAGAAGTGTTTGGATGCTATCATCTCGGTGGTGGCCAAAAGCAATCGTTGTAGCCCCTATTTCTTTCGCCTTGGTAAAGAGATGTCGGCGCCTATCTCTTGAGCAGCTATAGCACTCTTTGGCTTCATGGGTTGTCGTAACAATATGAAGAGGCACTTCTAAATTTTGGCAAACTTGATGGAGGAACTGGAGGGAAATACCGGCTCCACAACTAAATTCTCCTGCAATATGAATAGCTTCTATAGAAAAGTCGGGAAAGCCGCGCCCTGTGATTTTTTTGAGCATATAAAGAAGCGTGAGGCTATCTTTACCCCCACTCAAAGCAATAGCTATTTTGAGAGGGCCATCTATCATCTTATAATCGTAAAGCGCTTTGCGCGTAAGACTCTCGAGTCTTTTCTCTATTCCTGAAGCCATAAAACAAAAATAATAGATTATATACTCTAACAATTTTATAATCTATTAGATAACTGAGGTTTTATGACTGTAGGAAGAAATGACCCATGCCCTTGCGGCTCAGGAAAGAAGTATAAAACATGCTGCTTAGGAAAAAAGCGCAAAATTAATGCCAAAGTTATGGAAGCCCCCTCTAAAGTAACTTCTTTAATGGGACGGGTAAGTGCTTCAACTCCTCCTAAAAAAGAAGGTTTTGAAATGACTGAAAAAGACTATAGAGTTAAATAATTTTATTATCTTCTCGGTAGAAGGTGCCATCCCAGCCAGCCGGTGGAGCGTGCAGTACATAGTCTTTAGATCTCTGGCTCATTAAGAGAGAGGGGATGTCGTGAGCTTTGAAGCCCTCGAGAGCTTCTTCAAACTTTTGGGCTGCATCCATAAATTCATGGCCACGATAGAGTCGAAGTCCTTGCTTATAGTGCTCTACAGCTTGGCGGACTTCCGGAGTAACACTCTCTATTTTCCCTATCAACTCATAAATTAAGAGAGTTCCTGTTTGCCCTTTAATATGTACAAAATCAAGGGGTCTAAACAGAAATTCTGTACCCGCTGCCTTTACAGTGTCTTCGCTTACTAAAATTTCTGTGCCATAGAATTTATTAAGGCCTTCTAGGCAGCTGCCTAAATCGACTGCATCTCCAATAACAGTGTATTGCATGCGTTCAGGAGAGCCAATATTTCCCACCATCATGGACCCTGTATGAATACCAATTCTTTGGGAAAGAAAAGGCCTATTGCTAATGCTCCAGCGCTGAGAGAGTTCTTTCAGCCGTACTTGCATCATCAGAGCTGTTTCACATGCCGACTTAGCATGGGCTGTCCATTCTTCAGGGGCATTCCAAAAAGCCATAATAGAATCGCCAATAAATTTGTCTATTTGCCCATGATGTTCTTGAATGGCCAAGCCCATTACAGTGAAATAATCACTTAATATTTCCAAAAGACGAACGGGAGGTAATTGTTCTGCGAGTTCTGTAAAATTGGTAAGGTCTGAGAACATAACAGTCATTTCATTTTTACGGCCACCAAGTGCTGCTTGTTTTCCTGATCGTATAAGGTTATGAATAATGTCTAAGGGCACATATTTTACAAAAGAAGTTAGCCCAACTTTTAAACGATCAGTTGCATCATGCATCATGTGCACCTCTTTCACAAAAGTGGATTTACGACCAAAATTTTCCGCAGAAATATTTAGCTGTCCTAATTCTTTTAGTTCAGATGCAACAGCCTTAAGTTGCTCAGAGATATGTCCAAAGAAGCGAACTCCTAGTAAAGAAAAGAGGATACAAAGAGTAAGTCCTCCTAGAATAAGAATCCAAGATAAGCGCTCAATAGGGGCTAAAAAGTCTGACTTGGGAACAAGTGTGAGAATTTTCCAATTAAGATTTGAAAGGTTAGGAATATCTTCTATATAGGCTAGATAATCTTCGAAAGAAAAAGAGGTCTGCCTTTCACCTTGTAATTGCAATTCTTGCCAAGCCCTGAAAAGAAGGGGATTTTCTTTTTGGGCCTCATGTACAGGCTTCAGGCTAAAACGAGAACCTTTCGAGCTTGCAACAATAATGCCTTCCTGAGAGATAATCCAAAGCTCTCCTGATTCACCCACTTTAATAGTAGATAAAAAAGCTGAGAGATAATCAGTACGAAACTCAACCTCCCAGAGGCCTTGTAGAATACCCTTTTCATCATTTTGCATGAGTGTATAGGCAAAAGAGGGCCGGCTTAAGCCCCAGTCCGTAAAGGGGGAGGACCAGGATCCACCTATTTTAAATACACCCTCTTTCCAAAAGGGTCTTTTACGTGGGTCATAGTCGTCAACAAAAGTATTTGATTTAGTCCATGTATAATTTTCCCAAATGGACTCTTCATTAATGGTTTGTGGAACACCTGTATTACTATAGTCTTTTATAGTGATAAGAGTTCCATGTATAAGAGGATCTTGGGGCAAGCGATAAGCGGCTGTGTAATCTCCATTGACAGAAGCGAAGGCTACCCAAGTAAAATTATCATAAGAACGTAGAATGTCTGCTGCAAAATCCCGTATTTGCAGCCTGTTCTTAAGATCTAAATCACCTCTTAGAACAGATTCATGTAAAAGTTGAGTGGCAGGTTTGGCTGTACCTAAGAAACGCAAGGTTACTTCTGATGTAGATGCAGCTATTTGGGAGGCTAATTTATTCCAAAGCTTTTCACTCGTATTTTTACCACTAAAATAGGAGGGAATACCCAGAGAAAGCATTGTAAAAATAATGATAAGCATCACAGAAGTCACGAGAGTAGGTCGCAGAGGCCAGAGTTGTTTCCCTAGTTTTTTTAATAAAACATTCCATAAACGCATATGTTATTTTCCCTCCATAAAAAGGGCTCCAGCCCAGTCATCAGGAGGTGCTTGCAAGATATAGGCTTTAGCTCTTTTTATCATAAGACTAGAGGGGCCATCCTGGCCTTTAAAGTTTTCTAAAGCCTCCTCAAATTTTTGTGCAGCTTTCATAAACTCACGATTGCGATAAAGATAGAGGGCTTGTTCATAGGTGCTTATAGCCCGGTTTAGTTCTGGAGTGCCCATTTCTACTTTTCCTAGGAGCTCATAGACTAAAGATGTTTGGTTACGTCCTTTAACATGTACAAAGTCAAGAGGCCTAAAAAGAAAATCAGGGCCTGCCTGTTTCATTGTATCTTCACTCACCAAAATGTGTGTGCCATAGAACTTATTAAGGCCCTCTAAACGACTACCCAAGTTAACAGCATCTCCGATGACTGTATATTGCATACGTGTCGGCGATCCGATATTACCCACGATCATCGTTCCCGTATTAATACCAATCTGTTGGGAGATGGAGGTCATATGACTTCCTTTCCATTGAAGCGAGAGTTCTCTCAGGGCTGATCTCATAAGGAGAGCGGCACTACAAGCCGATTTTGCATGCTCTTTATATTCATTAGGAGCATTCCAGAAAGCCATTACGGAATCCCCCATGAACTTATCTACCTGACCATGACTCTCTTGAATAATAAGACTCATAGCAGTTAAATAATCGCTTAATAATTCCAAAAAACGTACGGGAGGCAACTGTTTAGCTAATTCTGTAAAATTTGTCAGATCAGAAAATAGGACGGTCATCTCATTTTTACGACCGCCAAGCTCTGCCGGTTTCCCTGATTGCATGAGGTTATGAATAATATCTAAAGGCACATATTTGGCGAAGGAGCCTAGACCAATTTTGAGAATATCAGTTGCAGTATTCATTATGTGAACCTCTTCAACAAAAGTCTCTTTACGCCCAAAGTTTTGGCTCGAAATATTGAGCTGTCCAAGCTTTTCCATTTCATAGGCGACATTTTTAAGATTTTGCGAGATTTCCCCGAAAAAAAGAGCTCCTAGATAAGAAAAGAGTAGGCAAAGTAGGAGGCCAGCAGCAGTTAAAAGCCAAGAGAGATGCTGGATCGGTCCTAAAAATTCAGATTGAGGCAAAACGGTAAGGATTTTCCAGGAGACACCTGAAATGCTCGGCAATGCTTCAATATAACCTAAATAGTCGCCAAAAGAGAA
>CAIMEJ010000101.1 GCA_903839985.1 uncultured bacterium
AGAAAAACCAGAAAATAAAAACGATAATAAGAATAAGAAGGCATGCCCCCCAAAAGTAAAGGACTAGTTTTTTACTTTTATCCATTAAGAGACCCTCCTGCACAAAGATATCCACCACCAAGTGCTTTTATTAAAGAAACACTCACCATATATTGCTGGTAGAGAAGCTTAACATCTTCGAGCTGCTTCTGGATGAGTTCCTCTTGAAATTGATAAGCAATAAGAGCGCTGTCGAGTCCTTTTTTCTGGCGCAGTAGTGTCAGTTCATATCTGTAGGAACTATTGGCTACAATCTGAGATTGCTTTTCCTTTTCTCCGTAAACAGCACGGCCAATGGCCAGAAGATCTGCAACCTGTTGAAGACTTTTTAAGATGAGATCATTGTATTGAAATACAGCCTCATTATAAAGAGCTTGTTTTGCATCTACATTAGCGCCAATCATACCAGCTGTATAAAGGGGGAGGGATAAGCCCGGAATAGCACCGACTGTTTTGCTGATCCATTCAAAGAGGTTATTCCAAGAACCTGCTTGAAAGCCTATAAGCGCTGTAATATTGATATCGGGCCAGAAATCAGCTTTTGCAGCTCCTACATCATAAGCCAGGGCATCTACACGCCATATTTGGGCCATAAGATCAGGGCGTCTAGCTAGTAAATCGGAGGAAATATTCTTAGGCAAAGATAGTTGTATAGGAAGAACTGGTAAGGGCCCTTCACCACATAGAGGGGCATCGGGTCCACGTCCTGCTAAAATATTAATGATATGTTTATCAACGGCAATCTCTTGATTAATATCATAGAGCCATTGCTGAGCTTGAAAAACAGCTTCTTCAGAAAGAAGCGGGGTTAGTTTTGAATAAAGGGCATTTTTTAGTAGACGCGTTTGTAAATTAAAATATTTGAGACGGACATCATAAAGTTCCTGATAGAGTCTCCTGCGTAAGAAATTTGTTTGAAGGGCAAAGTAGCTTTGTGCAAGCGCCACAGATGTGATCAGATCCACTTGGGCAGATTCTGCGATAGAGGCTCTTTGACGTCCCAAAGCTGCATTATAGAGATTGCGGTACTTGTACCAAAAATCGAATTCGTAAGTAAAAGAGAGGCTAAAATCAATTTGATTATTATTTAAGGGGATATTCGGATTTAAATGCCTAAAAAGACCCGATTGGCTTAAATATTGCCACTGGTCACCTGCATCAAAATAAATAAAAGGAAAGAGTGCAGAGCGAGCTATAATAGATTCATTTTTTGCAAAATTTATCCTTTCACGCACAGCTAAAATAGAAGGATTATTTTTTAAAGCCATCTCTATAAGGCATGTAAGCTCTTTAGAGTCATACTCTTTCCACCAGTTTTTTGCAGGCCAAAGGCCCTCTTTAAAGCTAGTTGTTTGTAGGGCTTTTTCTCGGCTTTCTTGGAGTGAGGGTGTAGGGCGAAAATTTTTAGTACGTTCTTTTTTTGATATAGATATGCAGCAGGAAGAGAGTAGGCATAAGATTGCTAAAGGGAGGGGAAGCAGTCTGCAGGTGAATAATAAGGGCATAAAAATCTCGTTGGCCCCTTATAAAATAATAAAATTAAGTAGTCAATGAATAGAGATTTTTTTGTTAGCCCTCCGTTATAGAACGCTCTTTTATTCGTGTAAGTTGCGTACCTGCAAGTGTTAAAACACATCCGGTTATTTGCATCATCGTTAAATACTCTTCTAAAATAAAAATAGCCGCTATCATGATAAGGGGTCTCTGTAGCATATCCATAATAGACATGCGCGTAGCTCCAATCAGCTTAACGGAAGAGATAAATGCTATATTAGCTAACACAGCAGCAATGCCCGTCCAAGTCGCAATAGATAGAGCCTCCCAATTAAGAGACTCCTTAAAGAAGGGCACACAGGCTACTGTTAAAAGGCCGTTGATAGAAAAGATGCAAAAAGAAATTTGTACCGGTGGAATTTTTTTTGCTACTGATTCCATATAAACTCTATAGGTAGTAGAACAAAGAATGGCTAAGAGTAAAGCCAGAAAACCTTGCTTGGGAAAAGCTGGGAGCCCTTCCATAATCCCTACGCTTAAGCAGATACCTATAAAAGAAACGCCAAGTCCTATCCAGAAAAACTTCTGTAGAAGATCTCTTCCTAGAAATTGATTGGTGAGAGCGACAAATAGGGGCGTTGTTGCGATGATTATAAGAATCGAGGAGATTGTCATAAACTGCAGAGAAAAAAGGATACAGGCATTTACTGTGAAAAGCAAAAGAGCTAAGGGAAAAATTTTTATGAGGGAGGATAGCTGAGGTAGACCTCCTTTTCTTACAAATAAAAGAGCCGTTAAACAGGCTATAATATTACGAAAAAAAAGCATGGAGAGAAGTGAGTAGCCTCTTTGAAAACCTATTTTTACAAGCAAAGG
>CAIMEJ010000102.1 GCA_903839985.1 uncultured bacterium
TTGGTTGAAAAATTTAAAGGCTTCTGCTATAATATATTATTTTTTAGGAGCTTATGACTATAACAGGTAACGGTGCAGCAGATCTTTCCAACTATGTGAACTCTATTAAAGAGGGCATTTACACTCCCCCTAAAGCGCCCGCCCTTAAGGCTATGAGTGCTTTAGTCGATAAATCAGCCGAACGGGTCTTTAAAAATATAGAAAAAACCTTAAAGGCTTCTCCTGAGATGGAAAAGGCCTTGGCTACATTAAAAAATAGCCCGCGCACTTGTGGTGGCTTTAAACCAAAAAATGCCTGCTTAAAGGATTTAACGTCTTTTGAACAGATGTATGCCCTCACCTCCTGGGTAAAAGAAAATAGCACAACTATGCTGAAACCTCATACAGTGACCCTGAGCGCTAATGAGGGTGAGGCTTTAGTACCTGTTTGGGTTAAGCCTTTACGCAGTGGTGGCGGCCCTAACCTTATGACTATTTTTCTAGGTAACACGAAAGGAGCCCTAAAAGGACCCAGTTACACAGATTGGGCTGCAAAAGACCCTGAAGAGAACGTTTTTATTGAGCCTCTCAATAGTTTAGAGATGCATCGTCAGCCTGGATGCTTAGGGGGGCTTATCTTAAAAGCGGCTCCTTATGAAGCTGGTATCTTATCGCATACTTGGCGCTATAAAGTTTATACAACTGGCACAGATTTTGCCCCTGAAGCCTCTGTAGAGCTTCCTAAACAAAGATCTAAAAAATCTTGTCTTATCAAAGAGCAGTCAGCTGGATATAATTTAGCGCAAATGATAAACAGTCCTATTCGTGACAAGAGTATTCTACCAGAACTTCTCTTTGAGGAGTACCATGAAGAGGGCTACGATGATGAGAGCATCCCCTCTGTTTCACCCCATGATATTATAAAAACCTTCCCCGAAGCACTTAAGGGAAATACAATTGATTTGGATGCTCTTATTTCTCAGGTAATAGCTCCTCGTTTAGGCAAATCTTCTATAGGCCCTGCTAAAGATCTTTGCGCCTCTTTTCTCTTTCCAGAAGACTAGGTTTTGATACCTTTTTTCTTTAGCCGGCTGCTTAATATTTCGATGCTTAAGGAATAGGCTATTGCAAAATAGATATATCCTTTAGGAATATGTGTATCTAAGCCCTCGGCTATCAGAGAGACCCCTATCAGCACTAAAAAACTCAAAGCAAGCAGTTTGATCGTGGGATACTTCATAACAAATGCCGCTATAGAATGTGATGCAAAAATCATAATAACTGTCGCAACTATTACAGCTGCCGCCATAATAGGAATGTTATTGACCATGCCGACTGCCGTGATCACCGAATCAAGAGAGAAGACCATATCTAGCAAAAGAATCTGAAGGATAATCAAAAAAAAAGCTGATTTTTTAGAAGAATGAGCTCTTTCTCCTGCTTCAAACTTCTGGTGAATCTCATGTGTGCTTTTAGTGATAAGAAACAAGCCTCCCAAAATAAGAATCACATCTTTACCAGAAATCTCCTGCCCAAAAAGGGTAAAAAGAGTAGCTGTAAGACTCATGACCCAAGAGAGAGATATCAGCAAGGCAATACGGCTAATGATGGCTAAAGAGAGCCCCATTGTTCGTGCCTTTTTGGCCTGCTCTTTTGGCAATTTCTGAGAAATAATAGCTATAAAGATAATATTATCTATCCCCAGAACCATCTCTAAAGCACATAATATAAAAAAAGAAACAAGAGAATTAAAGCTAAATACTGTTTCCATAATCATTGACTGAACTTACCTTCTCTTTTTGAAAAACAACAGGGCTTCTTCATGCTTTAAATCTTTGACAAAATGGCAATAGGCCAGCCCAACTAAGACCATAAATAACCCTTCTTTTTAATAAATAGAAGAGATTTATTCTAGTGAATTTATAGAAAGAGAATAAATAAATGGATAAAAGAAAAGAACACCCTCTATATAAATAAAGGTGTTCAAAGAGAACTTACGCTCCTGAAGAGGATGTAAATACAATGCTGCCTGAAAAGAAGTCAGGTTTTAATGTAGTGCCAGAAGCAATCTTAGCGTTAATATCTACAGTCGCTGTATCGTCTACTGCTGCTGCAGTAGTAATAACTTTGCCACCACTAGCGATAGGTGCTGAACCAGCATAAAAAGTCACTGGGATTGTGTTGCTAGGATTTGTAGCCCCTACTAGCAGGGTCGCAGGTACCGCTGTAACATTTTGACCATTCTGAGAACTTCCACCGTATACAGATGTAAGTGTTGTGGTTGATGAAGTAATATCACCTGATAAAGGACCAGCAGCTTGAGAAGCAAAAGAAATAGTAGAAGCAGTAGTGGACAAAGCTGTTGTAGCGTTTACCTGAACCGTTGCTGTTACTGTAGTCGAAGTTGAACCGAAACTTGGAACAACTGGATCAACCTGAGCAAAAAGAGAGTTAGAGCTTAAAATTAATATGCCTAAGACATAATGCATTAATTTTTTTGAATTTATTTTATTCATTTGTATCCTTTAAAAAAGAAGAGAAGAGAAGAAAAGAACACCCTCTATATAAATAAAGGGTGTTCAAA
>CAIMEJ010000103.1 GCA_903839985.1 uncultured bacterium
AATAAATTATAAATTTTATTATGTGTTATTCAGCTTTAAACTCTCTTTATCAGAGATTGTCGAGTTATTGCACTAGCTATTTCACAGAAACCCTACCGGAAGTGGATGTAGGTGATAGCCCTGAATCTTTCCTTTTATTAAGGGGTGCCTTGAGCTCGCCTATAGATGATCGATCTATTTCGAGTAGATCGCCCTTATTAGAACCTTCTTCTAGAGGCAGTTCTCCTGGAGAATTATCGGCTTCATTCAAACCTTATTCCATCATAACCTCAACGGCTGTTAGTCCAACTACCACCTTATTAGTTGGGAGAGTCGGGCCAGTCAGCGTAGGCTCCGATCCCTATGAAGAAGCATGGAAGGCACTACATTTAAGCATTCGTTGTGTTGCAGATAAATTTTTCACAGGACCCGGATGCATCGTGATAGGCTCTTCATTAAGGATCATACCCGAAACTGAAGGGTGGACCATTAAAAACCTAGCTACGGGGCATGATTTTAGCATATCTTCTTATATGCGTCGAAAGGCTCTTTTAGAACCCTTATGCATCAGCCCCGTTAATCATTTGGACACCTTGGAAGATGCGGCGGCAATTACTCTTTTGCAAAGCAGTCTCGTAGCAAAACTTCCATTAGATAAAGCTTCTTTAATAACCTATAATCCTGATACGCAAACGCGCATAATTGCACAATTAGATCAAACACTTCATGTATTTAAAGAATCGGATACAGATGACTCCATTGTAAAATTAGTTTTTTCTAATGGTCTTATTCTTTTCACGAAGCACCTGCGTAAGGGATATAGTATATTTAATGGCCAAATAACTAAGGAGCCCTACAAAAAAGGACATTTTGTGGATGACCCCGAGATGTTAACATTCTTTACCCGCAAAGCCTTTGCCTTATTTTCAGCTCTAAGAGAGAGTGGTCAAAGGTCTAGCCCGACAATTCTTCTTTCTGGTGTTTTAAAGGTAACAAAAGCAGACGCTGATTTGAGAGCAGAAAATATAACAACAAGGTTAAAAGGGCCCCTCTTTTTACAAAAAGACCCTAGATCAACCTTTGATTTACTGCCCTTAGAACCGGTAGATATATTAAAACTATCACCAGAAAAGCATGTCGATGAAATACCTGCCTTAGATGATTTTTATGCCGGTATATCGGCATGTCAAGCACGCGGTGAAAAGGCCTATGCTTTTACTAATTATTTAGGAATAATATTTTTCTCATGGCCTGATAATACCATTCAAGTGGTCTGTAGCTTAACTTATACGCTTTGTTATCAAAAATTAACATTTGCTGACGGAACCTCTTTTTATACACAAAATGTACACCGAGGAATTTCCACTTATCGCATTGCGCAAAATGATTGCTTAATACGCCCTTTATAAGGGCCTGGCAAATATTCATTTACTCTACTAACACTTTTTTTTTATAGGTGTATCGGATAGAATAGGGCAGATGAATTTACCCCTTTTTATTACGCTTCTTTTCCTCCTACAGATCATATGTCTGGTAATCAGCACTATGGCAGCACGTAATGAGAAGGGGAAAGCTGGCTATTTTTTAGTTTCTGGAAGACTTGGTTTCTGGCCACTTACAATGACGCTTATTGCAACGCTTATCGGGGGAGGCTCTACCCTTGGTGCAGCAGAAGAGGCGTATAGACATGGTTGGATTATTTTCCTCTATCCATTAGGGGGAAGTTTAGGCTTTGTGCTTCTGGCTCTTGGCATATCTAAAAAATTAAATCGCTATAATGTAACAACTATAGCTCAGATCATGGAAGTCGCTTATAAGAGCGCTTGGCTGAAAAAAATAGCCTCTCTACTCTCCATAATAGCCCTTACTTCTATACTTATTGGCCAGATAATTGCAGCGCACAAATTTATGAATAGCCTAGCTGTTAGCAACGAGCTCATCTTTCTAGCTTTTTGGCTCATCATCATTCTATATACTGCTGCAGGAGGGCTTAGAGCTGTTGCCGTAACAGATGTTTTGAATGGGATTTTCTTTATCGTGGCGTTGGCGATCTGTTTTGTAGCCCTTCCTTCTGACATCTCACTTTCTGGATATACGGGAGGACCTTCCTACGACATTAATAAAGTAATTTGTTGGTTTTTAATGCCCTTGCTTTTTATGCTCATAGAACAAGATATTGGCCAACGTAGTTTTGCGGCTTCTTCCCAAAAAACCTTTACCCTAGCTGCTTTAACAGCCGCATTTCTTGCACTCCTGATGAGTTTGGGTCCTATTTGTTTGGGAATGGCCGCAAACTCCATGGCCATAGAAGTTCCTCTTGGCTCGAGTGTTTTAATATGCGCTATTACCTATTTAACCAACCCTTGGATTACTGCCATAGCTGGATGCGCTGTAATGGCGGCTATCGTATCTACTGCTAATTCAGAAATTAATGCCATTTCTTCCAATGTATCACAAGATTTTACTGATAAGCTCAAACTAAATTCTATTAAAGTAATAACCGTCCTTATTGCTGTTTTGTCTGTGGCTCTTTCTTATCTATTTCATAATATTATTGATTTAATCATCATAAGTTTTGAACTAGCTGTTTATTGTCTTTTTGTTCCGATTATGATGGCCCTTTTTAAAAATAGGCACCATAAAATTTCAGCCATATTAAGCCTTATTAGCGGTGGATTAGCATTTTTACTTCTCAAATGTATAGGTTGTGAAATCGTTCCTCATCCAGTCATTGCATTAACAGCTTCTTTAGCGGGCTTTGGTCTTGGTGAACTTTATTCCTGTAAAGCAACATAACGTAAATTATCAGACCATAAATTTCTCCTAAAAAATGCCCTTGCTAATTTCCGAGATTACTTCTAGGATAAAAAAAAATAGGAGCTCATAATGGTTAATCCTCTAGATAGTCATAATCAATTAAATATTTCACCAAAAGCCGGGACTCCATCTTCCGAAAAAGTTCAGCAAAAACAGACACCCCTAATGCGTGATCAAATGACGGCGAATACTCCTTCTTATTCGGATTATTTGGCTCCTTCAACGACTAAGTGGCGTACTCCAGAGCTTGTTAAAAGCAGTTATGCAGGAAGTCAGCCGGCTCAAGATGCCGGGACTAATCTCGAAAGCCTTCCTCCAGCACCTGATGTGATGCAATCTTTTTGGCGCCGCTATCAAAAAGTCACGGGGTTTACAGCTCCGGCACCTATGCCAAGAGGCCAGGCTCTCTTAGAAGTGAGCGGACATATTAAGCAACTAGGGCCCAACTCACCTCAGAGCAGCCTACAAACAGAGGATGATTATCTTAAAACTCTTGCCCATATGAATAAGCTTACAAATGTATTAACTCCTTTTTATGCAAAAGGTGCAGAGAAGCCAACACCCGAAGAGCAGGAATCTATCAAGATAGTCGGTGGTGAGCTTTGCAAAACGCTAGGTCTTCCTCCAGCTGTTGTAGATAGCCCTTCTTTTAAAGCTCTTTTAGGTGCCAGTAAAGCGCTCAATTCCTGCTTGTTAACTAGCGCAGAAACTAGCAGCCAATCAGCTAAGAGGCCATTAGGAGGTGCGGATCCGGCCAGCACTCCCCCTACATTTAATGGGATGGCTCTTTTCATGTCCTTTAAAAACCAACTAGCAACTCAACAGCAAAAAACTAACCAGATAATAGGTGAGAGCGCAGCCAATCAAACAGCTCTGAATCTAACTACAGTAGATCGTACAGCTGCTGTTACTCAGCAAATAGCTAACACCGAGAATGAAATATCAACGCTAACGGCTCAGAATGCTGCTGAACAGCAAACAGTAAATGGATTGCAAAATGCTGCTGCTGCGTTACAGACACAATTGGAAGTCCTTGGAGCGGCAATGGCTGCTTCAGTAATAGCAGACTTTTTTACCCTTGGAGCCGCTTCAGGCCTAACGGCTGCACTCGGAGCGCTTATGGCAGTAGTCGGGGCTGCTCTAGCAGGTGTGCAAATAGCAATCGGTGCAGATGAAGAGGATATAGCTGGAAGAACCACCCAGATAGGTCAGTATCAGCAGAAAATTGTAGCTGAGCAAGCAACCTTAAAGGGGCTACAGGCTTCCTCTCAACTTCTCGGAACGATGTGCTCAAATACAACGCAGTCGATAGGGACTTTAGTTCAGGGGCAGATTGCCAATGAAAAAACGGCAAATAGTATGTTTACAACAGCTTCTCAAACTATTAGAGCCTCAGCTAGAGAATAGCTGAGTGTATTCGGACAAAGTAGCTTTTTTACAAAAAGAGCTCAAAGAAAAAGGGCTGATTGTATTAGAAAAGCGTAGCTGTTCTAATGTAACGCGGGAAGCTGATTACAAGGCAAAGAAGAATCACCTTTCTTTGTCTTCTTTTACAGAAATACTAGATATTAATAGTACCTGCGCGATCGTTGAGCCCCTAGTTACTTTTGACATGCTTGTTAAACAAACGATTTCTATGGGATTGATGCCCCCTGTTGTGCCTGAATTTAAAGGGATAACGGTTGGTGGAGCCTTTGCGGGTTCAAGCTTGGAGAGTAGTTCAGGTGTCTATGGGCAGTTTAGCGATACCGTTTTAGGTGTCACTGTTTTGCTGGGCAATGGAGAGGTAGTCGGTGCCTCTCGAACGGAAAATAGTGATCTTTTTTGGGGGCTTTCAGGTTCCTACGGGACCCTTGGTATTATTTTAAGCCTCACTATTGAACTGATTCCAGCTAAAAAAAACATGCATATAGGTATTCCAGGGCCTTTCGATGAAACCCTTATTTTTGATAATAAACAGATACATTTAACCGCTGCTATGACCAATAGGCCTGCTAATTTTTTTATAAAGCCTTTTAGTAATTGGTTTTATAAGAGAGTTGAAGAAAAGCAAAATTTTATCATGCCGCTCTACGACTATCTCTTTCGCTATGATAGAGGCGCTTTTTGGATGGCCTCTACTTTTCAAGGTCCCTCGTGGCTGTTACAGTATCTTTTTCGAGTTAAAAAAGAGCCCTCCTTTAAAAGTTCTTGGGAGGTTCCATCTCTCTTTAGACCTCTTTTTTCCAGTAGACGGCTCTATAACACACTACACAAACTCCCCTCTTCTTGGTTTGAGAAAAACTTCATTGTACAAGACTTCTATATTCCCCTTTCAGCTCTAGATGTTTTTTTAAAAGAAATTCCATTGCGACCCCTCTGGCTCTGCCCGGTAAAGCCAACACATACCCCACAGCTATTCTCTCCGCACTATCTGCCTTGTGAGAAGCTTGTAGATGTTGGTGTCTATGGCATCGACTTGGAGGCTCCTGAAACCTCTAAGCGCTTAGAAAAACTCTGCCATAATCTTAAAGGGCGTAAAATGCTCTATGCTTATAACTATTACTCCTCTGATACTTTTTGGCAAATTTATGATGAGAAATCTTATAGGCATTTGCGGAC
Source organism: uncultured bacterium (assembly GCA_903839985.1). Taxonomy (GTDB): domain Bacteria; phylum Chlamydiota; class Chlamydiia; order Chlamydiales; family VFKH01; genus VFKH01. The sequence continues at coordinate 5,398 of CAIMEJ010000103.1, forward strand.
CAAATACTATGCAGAAAAAGCATTTCTTTCTATTGAGCATAAAGTTTTAAACAAAACTCTCTAAAACACACCTCATATATTACTGTGAATCCCCTTGGGGCTATGTGTCGATCGAAAATTTTTCAATAAATCTGCATGACATAAATCTTACTTTTGACTACAACTGTTTATTAAAAATTAATAATGAGGTTATTCATGACGTCAGCTATCTCTCAAAGCCTACCACCACATAATCCGATTTCAGAGCCCGTTTTAGGAGGCTCATCCGTATCGCACGTGGTTAATAAAGCTCCAAAGCCTTCTCTATTTAATTTTTTTAAAGGCTGCTGCGCTTCGTCTTCTGCTGTAAGTGTCGTAGGAGATCCAAAACTCCATGAACTCTCCACAGGATCACCTGAGGCGCTCCCTTTAGCAGAAGGATATACTTTAAGCTCAGAGGGAGAAGCCGCACCCGATTTATTACTCCATTCTCGTGGAGGAACTCCTCTAGTTAATACAGACAGTTCTGGTAGCTCCCCCTCATTAAAAAAGACCCCGAACAACTCACCTCACTCCCCTCTTTCATCAAACCATCATCAAACACTCCATGATGCGGAAAGTTCTCCTGCTGGTGAGTCTACATTTCCAGTTACACCTCCAAAGGTAAGTCTCTGGACCCATATTACAAGCTTTTGCAAAGAAAACTCTAAAGTCATGGCCATTGCCTGTATGGTAATAGGAGCGGCACTTGCTGTCTTTGGAATTATTTGGCTTACAATAGGCCTAGCCTCTACTACCTGCATGCTGGCCAGCACTCCCTCCTGGACTCCCATTATAGGGGGGCCTATCTTTGCCCTAGGAGGCCTTGGGCTTACAGGTTCGATGGTGCCTCTTTTAAAGGCGTAATCTCTGATGGAAGAAGCTTAGTTAAGGTTAGATGATGCCCCCTTTTAAGGGGCATCTTTCGGATTTGTTAATAAAGATTATTTACCCTATTTTTGTAATAAAAATAATTTAATATGACAATATCTAACTCTTTAGTGGCAGTTCCTTCTGAGTCAAATAAAGCCTTGCTAGCTTCTAGGGTTCTTTTAAAAGAGAGTCGCTGACGCGATATTACTAGCTTTGTAAAAGAACGCTCTCAAGCTATCGCAATGACTTTTATAATTCTCGCAGTAGCTCTATCTATCTTTGGATTAGTATCTCTCCTAGGGGGTGTTGCCGCCTTAAGTAATATATCTACAGCTAGCTCCTTTTTTTGTACTATAGGAGGTAGAGTTTTAGTGCTTTCTATGGCAATGGTATTAACTAGACAAGCTACTAAATCGCTCGAAGCCAATAACTGCAGTTTAAACTCTGCCACATCAGATCTAGTTCCTAGATTAAATGGACCCACCTTAATTATGGAGGGAAAACGTGAAATCGTACCCAACTGATGGAGATTGCCTTTTCCATGCATTAGCGCTAGGTTTAAGGGACCAAGAGGCCTATCTAAAAAAGCCTGGCTTTTTAAAAGGGCCCTGTCCAAATAGAGGCTCTACGAGGACGTATTGCAGATGAAACAGAAGCTATGCTGGAAGAAAATCTGGCAGATATGAGGGCCTGTCTTATCGGTATTATTCAGGGAATCAATGAGCAAAAAATTGCGGATATGGAGTCCAATAAGAAGGTTATTGCTTCAATGGGGACTTATTACTCAACAACAAGCTCAAGAAATAGACCAGCAAATAGCCTGGCTGCATGTACCCATCTCTTCAGACGACTATATTGGGGCCTCTTTGGCAAGCGGTTTTTTGGGTAGGTGAAATAGAAATCAAAGCCTTCGCTCCCCTTTTTGTTTTGAATATCAAGCCTTTAGAGCAAAAAAAGCCCAGATCCAAGATACCTGGGCTTCCCCTTTCTGAGGCAAATAGATCTCTTTTAGAATCCAAAGGGGTCTTTATAC
>CAIMEJ010000104.1 GCA_903839985.1 uncultured bacterium
CCTTTAGAAGGCCTTGTAATGGCCACAAGGGCTGGTGATGTGGATCCTGGGCTTATAGCTTTTTTAAGTCAAAGAGAAGACCTTGAGAAGGTCCTTAATTATGAATCGGGTTTAAAAGGCTTATCTGGACATAGCGATATGGCTGAATTAATTAAAACAGATAGAGAGTCCGTAGATATTTACTGCTATAGAGCGCAAAAATATATAGGTGCTTATATAGCGGCACTAGGAGGTCTAGATGTGCTCGTGTTTTCAGGGGGGGTAGGGGAGAATGCCCCCTTTATTCGTAAAGAGCTATGTCCTTCCTGGTTTGGGGCTCAAATGGATGCCTCCTTGAATAAGAAAGTTTGTAATATAGAGGCTGGGGAGTCTTTTCTGGTGAGCTCTAAAAATTCTAGTATCAAAATCTATGTTGTAGGCTCTAACGAAAATCAGATGATTGCCCTACACGCCGAAAAGGCTCTTAGAAACAGTAAGCGATATTAATCTGCGTTCCCCATATTTGATATTCTGTGTCTACAAAAACATAAGGGTAGCTTTCGTGCGCTCCATAGTGACGAAATTCATAGAAAGGGCTAAAAGAGGCTTCAAAATACTTTTCAAATGCATAATTAAAGGGTAAGTCTATTCTGTATTGCCATTCATTATTCATGAGCAAGGTTACAGGACCTCCTCGAGGGTCATTACTTATATGTGATTTGCCTTCTGTCATCCATTTAGCTTTAGCATTAAGCCCCATGCTAAAGTGGCTCCTGATATTAAAACGCGAAAGAAATCCCATAACGATATATTCGATCGTATCACGGTAATGAAAAGTTGTAGGGGAGGGTTCTAAAAAATTAATCTGTTCTTCTAGATATCCATAACCACTAAAGAGAGTGACATAGGGGAAGGTAAATCCAATTCTGCCCTCTACCTGCCAATCTGTCAGAGTAGATCTAAGAGTTTTGCCTTTGATATTATGGCCATTGAGAATCCCCGAGGCTCCATACCCATCCAGACCTACATAAAGGCCCCATTTTTTTAATCTATTATAAGCGATTTGTCCGCCGTAGAGAACCCCTGACTGGTAAGTTCCTGAAGCACGTGTTCTTTCAACATAATAAGCTTCTGGACCTATAGAGAGCACTCCTGCTAATAAATAAGAGGGTAGTAAAAGAACCAAATAAAATTTTTTCAAAAAACCTGCAGATTCTCATTGTGTCATTAATGAATATTGGAATATAGGATTACTCCTTTCCAATCAAGTAGAGAAATAGAATGAACACAAAATTTAAGATTGTAGCGCTTTTAACGGGACTTTGTAGCTGCCTTGCAGCAGGGCCTCTTTATAGAGATTATAATAAGCCTTTAACCCAAAGTGATTCTCAAGATATTAAATATATTATCAACAATCTATCTAACAGCTCTTTAATTAATATTATGCTGAATCGCAGTAGTATCGAAAGAGCAGGGGATCGTATTGATTCGGTTCATCCCATGCAGTTTCTCTTGCATGTCTTTACGAATCCTGAGCTAATAGCTTATATTCATAATATTAAAGAGCGTTCGCTCATCTGGAAAGATTTTTATCAGGGTTTAGCAAATAGCCTTCAGACCGAATCCTCGGAGGATAACCTAGATCAATATATCCCTGATTTTGCACTCAAACTAAAAATTAATGCAGCTCCTTTAGTCCAAGCAGCTGGAGAAAAAAATTGGGATAAATTTTTAGGCGTTCTTTTTACAAGTATAGCACGTCATCCTGACAGAAATCGCTATGAGGATTAAACAAGAAAGCATATAAGCTAAAAAAGGATCCAGGATCTATCTAAGCGATCTCTAATAAGTAATAGGGGGTTTGTATAAGTACTATCGGAAATAACCCTTTAGGGGACAAATATTTACCTGTTGATAACTCACAAAAAGAGCCTTTTTTAAATCCTTTACATAGCAGAGTCAATGGTGTAGCTCAAACTGTGTTAATTAATGGAATGTATCTGCCGAAGAGCCCTGATCTTTCCGAGCCGCTTATCACAACTACTACTACTATACAAAATAGTGTAACAGAACCGACGGATCAGGAAAACCTGAAGCTCTTACATACAAGTTTAACTAAGCTTTCAAATGCTAAAACGCCTTCTATTTTTAAAAAAGCCCTTAGAATTTTTCTAGAATGTATTCTTATATTTTTTAAGAAATTAGGAGCTCTTTTTAAAGAAGATGACCACTCTCCTAAAAACCTTTCCGCACGTTATAAGAAGCTAAACAGCGTTCTAGCTGATTTACAGACGGAGATGACTCGAACAGGCCATAATCAA
>CAIMEJ010000105.1 GCA_903839985.1 uncultured bacterium
AATACGCCCCTTTATCTTTTTTTAGATAAACAACGAGATCTAAGCTTACACAAAGTCAGTAAACCAGGCTCTTGCAGTTATTTAATGGTAGAAAAAGAAGGTGCTAACTCTCTTTTAGTAAAAGTCTTTGCTCCAAATAGCTCAGATCCTTCCGCAGAATTTCATCTATATAAAGAGAGGGTTCTCGAAAAAGAGCCCTCCCCTCTTTTTAAACAATCTAAACTAGGCATGCCACCCATCCTACGCCTTCTAGGTAAAGATCTTTTTTTAGAGCAGCATGGCGGCAGTAGCTTTGCTCATTATAAAGATAAGGAAAGACTTGATCTAGACTCCTTAGAAAATTCTGGACTGCTGTTCATTAAAGAAGGCTCTATCCTCGCCTATCAAAATGAAAAGTGGGCTCATCTCGAAGATCTCTCTGAAAAAAACGAAAGTTTATGGCTATTACATGTAGGTTCTATAGGAGAAAGAGCTGCTCTTTTAACACTGTGGTCACCTAATGGGGAGTCGCAACCTTTAAATATTTTAAGAATTTCCGATAATTTTCCGGCACCTGCTCTGGATAAAATATTTAAATATATCGGTACTAAAAATCTTAAAAAATGGCTCTTTGAGGTCTCGGGCAAGAGGGTAACTGTTACGCCTGGATCTTGGTGGCTTTGCCAAAATAAAGAATGGCATGAGCTTATTTCTACAGAAGAGATAGACAGCTATGTAACTGGTTCTTTAAGAGGAGAACTTCTTATTTTTGAAGATGTGGAGATCGAAAATACGGATAAATTTTTGAAAGGCCATATTTTTAATTACATGCGTAGCAGCGTTCAAAATGTCCGGATCCCTATTCAATGATATATATAATATACCTCTTACTGCTGACAACTTGCTTAGAAGCTCAAACAATTGATGAGAAAAAAGCTCGTCTACCAATAAATAGCCTTTCTACACAAAAGGGCTCCGATTTTAATGAGAAAATGGCCTCTTTAAAAGCCCATAAAAAACAGATCCTTAAAGACTCTGAAGATCTCATCAAAAATAAAGCCTCTCCTGAAGTATTTGCAGCTTTATTACAAGATCTCCAAGATGTTCAGGGCGAGATAAAGAGTCTTGAAAGCTCTATTACCACTGAAGAAACAGAAGAAGAGAGCTCTCTTTGGCATCATCCCCATATTACTCTGGGTGACCTTATTGCAGATTATAGCCATGATTTCCTCTACCTTCTCTCCCCTCAAGTAGCAGATAGTATAGTAAGCGTTAGCTCCCATTTACCTATTCCGAGCGGATCCTGGGATGACCTTATTGAACTCATTGCATCCTCTCTTGGTCTACAAGTGAATGTCCTCAACCCTTTTGCCAAGCAAATTACAGCGGAAAAGGATTACTCGTTTAGAGACTGTACTGTTATCAGTTCTTTTACAGAACTGACTTTACTGCCCTTACATAAGAAGGTCTGCTATCTTTTACAAGATAAGCAAAATAATTTACAGATAGCCTCTCAATTACTGCAAAAGTTTGCACCCCCGGATCAAATTAAATTTTGTAAAATGTTTAATTGTCTTATTTTATCGGGAACTGCAGGCTCTGTTAAGCAACTTCTAGAGCTTTGGAACCAAGTAGAAGATGATGTTAAAGGCCATTGTTATAAAATGGTTTCTTTAGACCGCTTATCCCCACAAGATGTTCAAAAAGCTCTAACTGCCTACTTTCATGACACCCCTGAGCGCTTTATAGATGCTAAAACTCCTAGGCTAACACCGATTGGTGATCTCAAAATTCTTCCCCTCTCCTCTATGCCTCCAGCTGTTTTTCTCGTGGGCTCTAGACAGCAAATTCAGCAAGCAGAAGATATTATTGCCTCTCTGGAGAAGGCCTCTTACGATCCTAAAGAAAAAATGCTTTTTTGCTACACTTGCCAAAACAGCAATGCTGAAGAGGTGGCTAAAGTCCTTAAATCTGTCTATAGCCTCATGCAAAAAACTGTTATATCCTCTAAAAATGGCAAAGAAGGTCCCTCTACTGTTAACTACAACACTGTCAAAGAAGAGTGCTGTGGGGATGATGTGAATGTGCCCTCTCTTATTGTAAATCCTGGCATGTCGGGTCCTGGATCTAGCTCTTCAGCCGAAAAAGAGAATGGACCTTCCCGTGATAATTTTATTGTCGATAGTAAAAGCGGCACTATCATTATGGTCATTGAAAAAGAGCTTCTCAGTAAGATCAAGGATCTTTTACAAAGCCTGGATACGCCTAAAAAAATGGTCCAAATTGAGGTGCTCCTCTTTGAAAAAAGAGTCACTTCTGAGGACCGCATCGGCTTAAACCTGCTTAAAGTAGGCTCCCAAGCCTCTAATACTAATTCTGGTGGATTTTCCTTTAATGATCCCTCTCTCAAACCGCCTGGTATTTTAGCCTTTTTCCTCTCTCATGCAGCTGGTGGTGGCCTGCCGGCCTTTGATATTATTTATAACTTTCTTTTGTCACAGGAAGAGATTCAGGTTAATGCCTGTCCTTCGGTTACAACCATCAATCAAACCCCTGCTAAAATTGCCCTTGTAGATGAGATATCCATTAATAACGGCGCTATTTATGTCGACTGTAATGCCAATAACGCTTTAGCCAAAGAATCCTATTCAAGAGCACAGTATGGTATTACGATTGAGATAACCCCTACAATCCACCAGTCACAAGATCCTCACAAACTTCTTTCCTATATTACCCTAGAAACAGACATTACTTTTGATACGACAAAACCAAACAAAGATAGCCGCCCTGATGTGACACGCAGAAATATTAAAAATCAGGTGCGTGTAGCTGATGGGGAAACGGTTGTTCTAGGGGGTCTGCGTCGTAAAATGAGCCATGAAGAGTCAGAAAAAATTCCCTTTTGGGGAGAGATTCCTGTGCTGGGTAAACTTTTTGGCCAAACTAAACTCTGTGACAGCCAAACAGAAATGTTTATCTTTCTGACACCCCGTATTATCCATGATGGCTGTGATGTAGCGGAGATGACCCTGCGTGAACTCTGTAAAAGACCAGGGGATAGCCCTTGCCTGATTAATGCAATTATTAAAGCTAAAGAGGCCGAAAGAGAGGCCCTTTTTCAAGGCAGTATGAAACTCGTGATGATGGGGCCCTAAATGCTTGATATAGCTCGAGAATTGGGGATGCCTATCTTAGAAAGTCCGCCTCTTCTAGACAAGAGCTTTTATAAAGACCTGCCCTACTCATGGGTGCGTAAACATATGACGCTTCCTCTGGCCTATCAGGAGGGCTCTTTGCTCGTTGGTCTCTCTAATCCGCTTAATATTCAGGGTCTAGAAGAGCTCTTTTTTTTTAAAAAAGAAAATTTTATTCCCGTTTACGTCCCCGAAGAATCTCTGATTAAAGCTATCGAACTCTGCTATCATCAAGAAAGTGGTCATACAGAACAGGTTATTGCCTCTTTAGATATGGCACCTGCAGAATCGGCTCTTTTTGAAACGGACGATCTTCTAGAAGATAATGATGAAGCGCCTGTCATTCAACTTCTTAATGCCATTTTATCTGAAGCCTTTCTTTGCAAAGCCTCTGATATTCATTTTGAACCAGCAGAAAATGATCTAAAAATTCGTTTTCGTATCGATGGGCTCCTTAAACCTCGCTTTTCTCCTCCTAAAGAAATCCAAAAGCCTCTCGTCACACGTATTAAAGTGATGGCACGCCTGGATATTGCCCAGCAAAGACTCCCACAAGATGGCCGTATAAAAATTAAAATGGGTGCACGCCATATTGATCTGCGGGTCAGCACCCTTCCCGTAGCAGGGGGAGAACGCCTTGTTTTGCGTATTTTAGATAAAAGCAGTGTCCTCCTTAATTTAGAAAGCCTTGGAATGCAAGAGCCCCTGTTTTCCTCTTTTAAAGAACTCCTGCATTACCCTGAAGGGATGATTTTAGTAACAGGCCCCACAGGTAGCGGAAAAACAACTACTCTCTACAGTGCTCTTGGCTGCCTGGACTCTCTAAGCCATAATATTATGACTATCGAAGATCCAATTGAATATAAAATCGCGGGCATCGCCCAAATGGCTGTAAATACAAAAATTCAACTTACCTTTGCAAGCGGCCTGCGCCATATTCTCCGCCAGGATCCCGATGTTATTCTTGTGGGAGAAATTCGCGATAGTGAAACAGCCTCTATTGCCATTCAATCTGCCCTAACGGGTCACCTTGTGCTCTCCACTCTCCATACAAATGATGCCCCTTCCGCTATTCCTCGGCTAGTCGATATGGGAATCGAACCCTATCTTCTTAGCTCAGCACTTATAGGCGTTCTTGCTCAGCGCCTTGTCCGCCGTCTTTGCTCCGCCTGCAAAACCCTGACACCCTTGACCTCTTTCGATAAAACTTTTCTGGGTTTTAAAACAGAGGCCCTCTACAGGCCAGTAGGCTGTCCTGCCTGCCAAGGAATGGGCTTTAAAGGTCGTATAGCTCTTTACGAGTTCATGGCCCTTTCACCTACTTTGCGTGAATGCCTTTCTAATAGTTTGTCCAGCAAGGATATACACAAAATTGCCGTCAGTGAAGGTATGATTCCTCTGCGCCAGTCAGGTATTACATGCATCCTCCAAGGACTCACTACTGTCGAAGAAGTTCTTCAAGCAACGCGTAATTAGATTTAAATTATAAGTCACTTTACAGATAGAGATCCTGCGATATTTTTGCCCGTTAAAAAAAGGAGATGTGTATACTTACTCTTTTTATATGGGATAAAACATGTTTGGACTTTTGAAAAAATTCTTTGGCACAGCACAAGAACGCACTGTAAATAAATACTTTAAGCAAGTAGCCCTTGTTAATAAATTTGAAGAAGAATATCAAAAGCTCTCTGAAGAAGAGCTGAAAGCTAAAACACAAGAATTCCAGCAGCGCCTCAGGGAAGGGGCTATCCTGGATGATTTGCTCCCCGAAGCTTATGCCGCTGTTAAAAACTGCTGCCGCCGTCTTGTAGGTGCAGAATTTCATGTTTTCGGATATAACCAGCGCTGGGACATGATTCCCTACGACGTCCAAATTGTTGGAGCTATTGCTATGCATGCCGGCTCTATTGCCGAAATGCAAACAGGTGAGGGCAAAACACTGACAGCCACTATGCCTCTTTATCTTAATGCTCTTACAGGGAAATCAGCACATCTTGTTACAATTAATGACTATCTAGCCGAGAGAGACTGTCTTTGGATGGGTTCTATCTTCCGTTATTTAGGCCTTACCTGCGGTGCTTTAAAGGGTGGAATGCAGTCGCACGAGCGTAAGGAAGTCTATTCCTGTGATATCGTATACGGAACAGCCTCCGAATTTGGTTTTGATTACCTGCGCGATAATAGTATGGCCGTAAGCCGGGAACAGCAGGTGCAACGAGGCCACTATTTTTCAATTGTGGACGAAGTCGATTCTATTTTAATTGATGAGGCTCGGACACCTCTTATTATTTCAGGCCCTTCCGCTGAAAGTCATCAGATGTACGATCAGCTACAAGATGCCGCTGCCGAGCTTGTTATGCTTCAGCGCGATTATTGCAGTAAACTAGCATCTGAAGCTAAAAAACTGTTAGATACAGGAGCGCGTAAAGAGGGTATTCGGAAGTTATGGCTCGTGAGCAAAGGCCTGCCTAATAATAAACTCATTAAAAAAGCTAAAGAAGATCCTGATCTACGCCTAGCTATTGATAATACAGATACCTATTTTTATAATGATCAAAATAAAGATGAGAAAAACGAACTTCTTTCTGATCTTTATGTCACCATTGATGAAAAAGGCAACGAATTTGAGCTTACAGACAAAGGGATCGAAGCGTGGGCCAAAACAAACGCTGGTCATGCTGATGATTTTGTGATGCTTGACCTTGGCCATGAATATGCCCAAATAGAACGCAATCCCGCCTTGGAAACAGCTGAAAAAATGCAAGCCAAAATGGCTATTTCCGAAGAAGACCGTCTACGCAAAGAGCGCTCTCATAACTTAAGACAACTCATGCGCGCTCATCTTCTTATGGAGAAAGACGTCGATTACATCATACAAGAGGGTAAAATCGTTATTATTGATGAAAATACGGGCAGGGCTCAGCCAGGGCGCCGCTTTTCTGATGGTCTACATCAAGCAATTGAAGCTAAAGAGAATCTTGAGATTCAAGGTGAAACACAGACCTATGCGACGATCACTCTTCAAAACTATTTCCGGCTTTATACAAAACTAGCTGGGATGACAGGTACAGCTATTACCGAAGCACATGAATTTAAGGAAATCTATAAACTCCAAGTACTTCAAATTCCAACGCATAATCCCTGTAAAAGGATGGATGCCAACGATGAAGTTTATATGACAGAGCGCGAAAAATATGCCGCTATCTTAAAGGAAGTGACCGAAGTCCATAAGATGGAGCGTCCTATCTTAATTGGAACAGAATCGGTGGAAGTCTCTGAAAAACTATCGCGGATTTTTAGACAAGCCGGACTTGTACATACGATTTTAAATGCGAAACATCATGATAAAGAAGCTGAAATTGTAGCTGACGCAGGATCCCTTTCTGCCATCACAATTTCTACTAATATGGCTGGGCGTGGTACAGATATTAAGCTCAAGCCGGATGTGGCTCAAAAAGGCGGTCTACACGTTATTGGGACAACCCGCCACCAATCACGCCGTATTGATAGACAGTTACGCGGACGCTGTGCACGTCTGGGAGATCCAGGCTCTTCCAAATTTTATGTGAGCTTCGAAGATCAACTCATGCGTCTTTTTAGCTCACCAGGCCTGACAGGCATGCTTAAACGCTTTAGACCCCCTGAAGGAGAAGCTATTTCTGCGGGCATTTTAAATAAATCTATCGAAACAGCACAGAAGCGCATTGAGCAAAGAAACTATACCGTACGTAAACATACCCTCGAGTATGACGATGTCATGAATATGCAAAGACAGGCTATTTATAGCCTACGCGGAGAAATTCTTCATACAACAGACCTAAAACCTCTTTTAAATGAAATATTTGCTGACGTATGTCTACAAGGCTGCTATCGGTTCTTGCGCAGTAAATCTGAAAGTATGGGATGGGATCTGGAGGGCCTTAAACAGTTTCTTCGAGAGCATTTCCCTCTGCTTTTTGAGGATGCTTTTTTAGAGGATGATCTTCTCTTAGCAGATGAAATTGCTGGACTCCTTACAGAAAAAATAACCCTTGCTTTTGAAGAAAAGTTACAAAACGATCTAGATAAAATTAATACCGCTATTGAGCCCAGTCGCAAAAAGACTATTCTACAAGGTGCTATGAGAGATATTATGCTCCGCCGCCTCGATAGACGCTGGCAAGAACATCTTTTAGAAATGGATTATTTACGCTCAGAAGTTTCTCTGCGTGCCGTAGCCCAAAAAGACCCTCTTGTCGAGTTTAAACAAGAATCTTTTGCCTTATTTGAAACCCTGAATCAAGATTTAAAAGCCTCTATTGCACACGATCTATTTCGTTTTGAGATGAGGCCCTTTGATCCTTCGATGATGACGATGATGCAGAACAGACTGCAGTTTAATCAACCAGCTATCGAAGAGGCTCCAGAAGAAGTTTGAGGAAGAAAAAATCCCTTCCTCTTATATTTCTCTGCTTGATTATCGCCCTCAGTCTGCCGGTTGCTTTTACAAGCAGCCTGCGGAGTTATGGAGCCGCTTTTTTCAGCGGTCTTTTTACAGAGCCTCAGAAAAAGCTATCAAGTGATGAAATTACAAGACGTCAAATAGAGCGTCTTAAAAACCAAAATAGCCTCCTAAAAGAAAAGCTGGTCCAAGTTGTCGAGAAGCTGAAAGCTAGTGAGCTATTTAAGGCTCAAAAAGAGGCTCTTGGAAAAATGGAACTCCAAAGGCGCCGAGCAGAACTGATCCGCTTACTTCAACTGGAACATGACGGGATTCATGGCAATATCGTCTATAGACCCGTTACTTCTTGGAATAGTGGTTTTTGGGTGGATATAGGCCAAGAGACCAACGAACGCCTTGGTTACACAGCGGTGGGCAAAAATAGCCCCGTTCTATATGACGGCTACCTAATTGGTATCGTAGAACAGGTAACAAAAAAACAGGCGCGTATTCGTCTTATCACAGATCCTGATCTCTTTGTTGCTGTGCGTGCACAAAGAAATGGTTCGCTCCTTGCAAAAGGGGAAATTCATGGCTCTGACACAGCTTTTTCCTGCCGTGGAGCCACCATTTTAAGAGGGCAGGGCTTTAATTATGATTTTTCAGATAGTGAAGGCAATGCTATCGATCTACGCAGCCACGATCCTTTTATTATCAAAGCAAACGATGTCCTTATCACAACAGGTTTGGATGGAATTTTCCCATCAGGCCTTCCCGTGGCAAAAGTAAAAGAAATTACCCCCCTTAAAGAGGGTGATTATGTCTATGCCCTTACCGCAGAACCCCTCACATCTCTCGATGTGCTTCAAGCAGTCTTTATTCTGCCCCCCGCAGAAGCTATTCCTCCCGCTTAAAACAACTATTATTTTTATATTGTAAAATTTGATTACTAATTCTCTTTAAGCTGGTACCTTATTCAATTTTATTATAAAATTTGTGTTAATTATGGCACTTTTAACAGATTTTTCTACAGAACACTCCCCTTACAAATGGGGCTTTTCCACCTCTATTGAAACAGACTCTCTTCCGAAAGGTCTTAATGAAGAGATAGTTAGGTCTATATCCCTCAAAAAGAATGAGCCTGCCTACATGCTTGATTTTCGCTTAGAAGCCTTTCGTAAGTGGCAAGAAATGGAAGAGCCCTCTTGGGCTAACATTCATTATCCTCCGATTGATTTTCAAAACATCCGATACTACTCAGCACCTAAAACAAAACCTCAGCTCAACAGCCTTGATGATGCAGATCCAGAGCTTTTAAAGACCTTTATCAAGCTAGGCATACCCCTAGATGAACAAAAACGTTTGGCTAATGTGGCTGTAGATATTGTTTTTGACTCTGTCTCTATTGGGACAACCTTTCACAAAACCCTCGCAGAAAGCGGTGTAGTCCTCTGCTCTATATCGGAAGCGATGCATAAGTATCCAGACCTGATGCAAAAATATTTAGGTTCTGTTGTCCCGGCAGGCGATAATTTTTACTCTGCTCTTAATGCCGCCGTCTTCTCTGACGGCTCTTTCGTCTATATCCCTAAAGGGGTGCGCTGTCCTGTGGAACTATCTACTTACTTCCGTATTAATGACCGTGAAAGCGGCCAGTTTGAGCGCACTTTAATCATTGCTGAAGAAGACTCTTCTGTTAGTTATTTAGAAGGCTGCACAGCCCCGGCTTATGACACCAATCAACTGCACGCGGCCGTAGTCGAGCTCGTTGCCCTTGACAGAGCAACTATTAAATATTCCACTGTCCAAAACTGGTATGCTGGCGACCCTAAAACAGGTAAAGGCGGTATTTATAATTTTGTCACCAAACGCGGACTCTGCCAAGGGAAAAACTCGAAAATTTCCTGGACACAGGTAGAAGCCGGTGCGGCTATTACATGGAAGTACCCGAGCTGCATCTTGCAAGGAGATGGCTCTATTGGAGAGTTTTATTCTGTTGCCCTCACAAATGGCTATATGCAGGCTGATACAGGGACTAAAATGATTCATGTAGGCAAAAATACTAAATCTACCATCATCTCTAAAGGGATCTCTGCAGACTTTTCCCATAATACCTATAGAGGGCTTGTGAAAGTGGCTCCTAAAGCCAAAAATGCTCGTAATTATACACAGTGTGATTCGATGCTAATTGGTTGTAAATGCAGTGCCAATACCTTTCCAGTTATAGAAGTAGGGAGCAACACCGCTCAAATAGAGCATGAGGCCTCTACCTCAAAAATTAATGAGGAGCAGCTTTTTTATCTGCAATCAAGAGGTCTTAACCGTGAAGATGCCATTAATATGGTTGTCAGCGGCTTCTGCAAAGATGTTATTAAAGAACTTCCTCTTGAATTTGCTGCAGAAGCCCAAAAGCTTTTAGCCATGAAACTTGAAAACTCTGTAGGATAACTTATGAAAAAACCGACACTCTCTATTATAAACCTACACGTATCTATAGAAGGCACTCCTATTTTAAAGGGACTGAACCTGACAATCAACCCAGGTGAAATCCATGCTATTATGGGGCCTAATGGCGCCGGAAAGTCTACTCTTGCTAAAGTACTTGCTGGTCACCCCTCTTATGAGGTTTTTAAGGGACGGATAGAGCTTGAGGGTGAATCGATTCTAGATATGGACCCCGAAGAGCGCGCGGCAAAAGGGCTTTTTATGAGCTTCCAATACCCTCCGGAAATTCCAGGTGTTAGTAATAAAGAATTTTTATTGAATGCCCATAGCAGCCTCCAAAAAGCCAGGGGCCTAAAACCCCTCTCTCCAGAAGAATTTACCCTCTTTTTACAAGAAAAAATGGCTCTTGTTTCTATTAAAGAAGAGTTTTTAATACGCAATATTAATGAAGGCTTTTCTGGCGGTGAAAAAAAACGTAATGAAATTCTACAAATGGCTATTCTAGATCCTCTTCTTTCTGTTTTAGATGAAACTGACTCTGGGCTCGATATTGATGCCATGCGTATTGTAGCTTCAGGCGTTCTCAAAACAATGAATGAAAAAAAAGGCCTTATTCTTATAACACACTATCAGCGCCTTCTCGAATATGTAAAGCCTCACTTTGTCCACGTAATGGTTGATGGAAAAATCATCAAAACAGGTGGCCCAGAACTAGCTCTTGAATTAGAAGAAAAAGGTTATGAGGTCGCATGAATGCCTTTTTAGAGCATGTAAAACCGCTTTACAATTCGGAAGATCCTTTTAGACTAAAGGCCTGGAATCGCTTCCAAGAAATGGGTATACCCAGCTATCCCTACCTTCCTTTGGGTCAATTACGCAGCTTTAAAATTGCTGCACCTAAAAAAGAAATCCTTCTGCAAAAAAATGCCGATTTTCCCTATGACCTTGTTTTTGTAAATGGCAAATTCCGTCCAGATCTCAGCGATCCCTTACAAGATGATATTGTATTAATGCCCCTTTCAGAGGCTCTTATTGACTACGCTGCTTTTTTAAAAACTCATTTAGAAAAACAGTCTACTGAAGAAAAGGACGCTTTTGCGCTTCTTACAACAGCCCTTACTAAAGAAGCTATTTTTCTCTATGTGCCTCCAGGCGCCCTCCTTAAAACTCGGATTATTCATATTCAAACAGCCAAAAGTTCTTTTGGTCGCTTAGATATCTTTTTAGGCCCTGGTGCTGAAGCTGAAATCACCTTAAAGAATTACACTCAAATAACTGACCCCTCTTTTTCTAGCGAACTTATCCATTTGCACCTAGAAAAGGATTCTATCTGCCGCCTACAAAAAATTGATCAGCATCATAATAAGCAGTGGGCTTTTTCGTTTGTTAGAGCTTTTCAAAAAACTGGCAGTACCCTACACACTGTATTAGCAAGTTCTGGCGCTCTTTCCGCTCGTTCAGATTTTATCACAACCCTCGCAGAAGAGGGCGCTAAAGCCTATATAGGCGGAGCTTCTCGCCTTAAAGCTTTTAATCAAGGCCACACCCAAGTACTTGTGCGTCACTTAGCTCCGAACACAGAATCTCAGCAGCTCTTTAAAACTATCTTAGAAGACGTTTCTCGCAGCTCTTTTCTAGGAGAAATATATGTTGCTAAAGAAGCTCTTAAAACAAACGCTTTTCAGTTAAGCCGGAGTCTTCTCTTAAGTGAAAAAGCCATTTCTTATAGTCGACCCCAACTACAGATCTTTGCCGATGATGTTAAAGCCTCTCACGGATCTACTGTAGGGCAGCTAGATGAAGAGATGCTTTTTTACATTCAGTCTCGTGGCATTTCTAAGGCTGATGCTACTGCTATGCTTCTCAGCAGTTTTGTAGATGACCTTTTAACCTGGTTTAAAACGCCTTTAAGTCAAACTGAGGCTTTGAAGATCCTTGCATAAAGAAGATTTTCCTGTTCTAAGAAAGCCTATTATTTATTTGGATTCTGCGGCGACAACACAAAAACCCCAGTCGGTTATTGATGCCATTAGTCATTTCTACACTCATCACTATGCAACTGTACACCGCGCTATTTACCAATTAGCCGCGCATTCTACTTTTCTCTATAATGAAGCCAGAGAAACAGTTGCTTCTTTCATCCACGCCCGCCCCCATGAAATTGTCTTTACGAGAGGCACAACCGAAAGCATTAATTTAGTAGCCCATTCCTTCCCCTTTAAAGAAGGCGATGAAATTCTTATCAGTGCCTTAGAGCACCACTCCAATATTGTCCCTTGGCAGATGGCCGCTAAGCGTCACAAAGCTCTTTTAAAAGTCATTCCGGCCCTTCCTAATGGTGATCTTGATCAAACAGCTTATAAAAAATTACTCTCTCCTCAAACAAGATTAGTCGCTCTTGGCTGGATTGCTAATAGTATCGGCACGAAACATCCTATTAAAGAGATGATAGCCCTCGCCCACGAACAAGGAGCCAAAGTGCTTATTGATGCCGCGCAGGCAGCTGCCCATCTACCGATAAATGTTCAGGACTTAAGCGCAGATTTTCTAGCCTTCTCTTCTCATAAATGTTATGGGCCTACAGGCATAGGTGT
Source organism: uncultured bacterium (assembly GCA_903839985.1). Lineage (GTDB taxonomy): Bacteria > Chlamydiota > Chlamydiia > Chlamydiales > VFKH01 > VFKH01. The sequence continues at coordinate 12,633 of CAIMEJ010000105.1, forward strand.
TCTTTACGGCAAAATGGCCGCTCTTGAAGAGCTTCATCCTTGGCAGGGAGGTGGTGATATGATCGATACAGTCTCTTTCGCAGAAACTACCTATACAAGCCCCCCTCTACGCTTTGAAGCAGGCACTCCTATGATCGCTGAAGCTATTGGCTTTAAAACAGCGCTTGATTACCTCAGCACTATAGGACTTCAGACTATTCAAAAACATGAAGAAACCCTCACCGCCTATTGCTTAAAACATTTAAGTGAAATTTCTGAAATTAAAATTATAGGCTCCCCTAAAGAGCGCGGCAGCCTTATCAGCTTTGTTCCCGTAGAAGGACACCCTCTAGACCTTGCTTCCTGGCTCGATCTGAAGGGCGTTTGCCTGCGCTCTGGCCATCTCTGTGCCCAGCCAACCTTGCAGCTCTTTGATTGCTCCTCGCTTTTACGCGTCTCTTTTGGCCTCTATAATACGGAAGAAGATATCGATACTTTTATTTCGTATCTTAAAGAGGGTCTTCAAAAAATGAGCCGCTCCAACTAAATAAATACACTAGCTCCAAAGCACCTTGAATCACCTCTAGTAACTTCTTAAGAGCGGCTAAACACAGCATATTAGGGTAGTCAAATAGGGGGAACATCTGCTTCCTCTATCGATTAATTATTGACAGAGGCCTTTGTGACAGCTTCATTTTGAGATGGGGCCTCTTCTTGCCAAAAACTAGATAAATCTTAACAAAATCTTAATATTTATCTGTTATAATCTTTATTATGACAAGCATAACAGCTGAAAATCTACCCTTATCGGCAGCACCAGTCAGCCCCAGCAAGCCTTTTATAGCTTTCAAAGAAACGCGTTCTCTGCTACAGCGTATTTGGCATGTAGTCCATGCTATTTTTCAGTTTATTGGTTATTATCTTTATAAAGCAGTTTCTGTTTTCTTTAAAATTACTTTTAATGCTCATCCTGCATTTATACGGCCTGAAGAAAAAGATAATCAGGAGTTTGAGTATCGAAAAGAGCTCCTACCCTGGAACAAAAATGAGGAGACAAGCAAAGGACTCTTTCTTTTTGTTCATGGCTATAATGCATCGCCAGAAAAATGGACTTCTTATCTGGATGAATACCAAATAAAAAAGCCAGGTTGTCATTATTTGGCCCCCCACGTACCGCTTAAAGGCGACTGCTCTGCTGAAACAGCTGCAAAACCCCTATTAGAACTAGTTCAGGACTACACAGATAAGTATCCGGCCAATCCTCTTTACCTTTTTGGTTTTTCTAATGGCGCTCGGCTCATAACTTATATCGAAGGTCACCTTGTTCGTTCTGGAGGGGCTTCTCTTAAGGTTGTATCCATTGCGGGACCTCATCATGGAACTCCCATGGTTGATATTGCAAAAAAAATTGTAAAATTAACTCCTGTAATTCATCAGGAACTTAGGTTTAAGAGCCCCACCTCTCAATCTCTTTTACAAACGGCAAGAAGAGCAAGCCTATGCCCTAAACCTATAAGACATTTCTTTTATGCCTCTACAGAAGATGAGATAATTCCCATTGAATCCGCTATGCCTGAAAGAGACGGTGCCATCTATAGATTCGTTCATGGCTGGCCACACAGGCAGATTCCTTATGTTGTTCAAGAGATGATCTACCAAGATCTTTTCCCCTCTACGGCCGTCTAATATAACGGGTTCCTCAAGGCTTAAGCAGCACTAATATGCTGGTGAGGTCACTAAGCCAATTAAGAGACATCTTTCCTAACTGATCCAGAATAAAGAACCAAGCTAGCCAAAGAGCAAAGTCCCCAAAGAAAGCCTTAAGCCCTTGTCCTAAGAAAGATATTTGCACTTGCTGTGCAAGGCGGTTAATAATACCAAGAAAGGTATCTGTCATCAAAATAGTAAGCAGCGATGGGGCTGCAAGCTGGCAGGCAAGCGCAAACATTTTAGCCATAATACCTATAATAGACTGCCAAAAAACAGAGTTCCCATTTAAAAAGAATTCAGCAGGAGGAAATTGATCCGGCGGTAATATCGTATAACTCTTAAAAAGAGCATCCAAAAAAATAAAAGGGCCATCAAGCCAGAAAAATATCACTATTAGCATCGAGTTATAGAGAATACCATTAGAAGATACCTGTGTCCCTGTTGTGATATCTTGACCTGTTAAGCTTGAAGAGCCTCTTTGAAAGTCGATCACTATCCCAGACATTTGAGCGATATTAAAAGGGATAGTTACCAAAAAACCGATAAAAAATCCGACAGCAGTCTCTTTAATAAAATAGCTAATAAGCCCAGGACTCCAATCAAGAGGGGGTACTGTGATAAGTAATCCCGGCAATAGAATAAGAAAAAGTGCAATTGAAAAAGCTACACGTGCAGGTGCTGGCATCAGACGAGCGCCAAAAAAAGGAGCGAGGACAACGACTGGTAAAATCCGTGCAAGCCCTAGAAAAAAAAGACTAATCAGATGCTCAGGAAAATTTTTGGCCATTTCCATGATCTGCGTCGGCAATACACCGGTTATTGCAGCCATGAGAGGACCTACATCTCCTTCCAAAGATAGAAGTTTGTAAAGATGTTCACCGCATATTGCAGGATCATCTCACCGAGCCATGAACCCATTACAAAAATGGTAAAAACAACAGCTACAAGCTTCACAACAAAAGAAAGCGTTTGTTCTTGTACCTGGGTTGCTGCCTGTAAGATGGCTACAAAAAGACCAAAAGCCATGCTAATCAAAACGGGAGGGCCAGAAAGAAGAAGCACTAAAAAAAGTGCTTGGTAAGAGAGCTGAAATATTTGTGAACGCATCATACTATTACCTAAAGGTTAAGACCAAGCCTTGTACGAGGACTGTCCAACCATCGAGCATAACAAGTAAAAGAAGCTTTAACGGCAATGATATTGTCATTGGTGAAAGCATCATCATACCCATAGCAAGCAAGATGTTCGATGTGACAAGGTCTATCACAAAGAAGGGCAGGTAAATAAGAACACCTATTTCATAGGCATCCTTGAGCTGACTGGTAATATAAGACGGCACGAGAATTAAAAAATCCGTGGGCTGAATATCTGCACGTAATTCAGGGGGAAATACTTTTGCTGCAAGCTGAGAAAAACTTTTCATATGTGCAGCACTCGTATTACGCTTAAGAAAATCTCTCAAGGGCTCTCGCGTTTTCTCTACTACTTCAATAAGATAAATAGAGCTCTCCCCTGAAAAAAGCTCTGTAGGAGGTTTACCGTGAATAGCCTCTTTCCCTGCATTATACATAGCCATTCCCGTCGGGAACATCACATAAATACTCAAAATAATAGCCAGACCATTAATAACCTGATTGGGAGGCGACTGCTGGGTTCCTATAGCATTTCTTAAGAGAGAGAGTACTACCGTAATCTTGATAAAGGCCGTGAGCAATATCATCATGTAAGGCAATAGAGAAACGAATGTAATGGCAACTGCTTGTGTAACAAAGCTTGGAGCCTTATTACTTGTGCCCACACTTGTAACAGAGCTATTGGTGACATCGACAACACTTTGTGCATCGAGGAAAAACGGCATAAACAGAAGAAAAAGCCCTATTAAAAGAGGCTTTTTATATCTACTTAGGATTTGACCAACTGCTGAAAAGCGGTCTCTAAGGCTTTCCACAGTTCCTCCAAATTAACATTAATAATACCTGATTCTGTTTCGATTGTACATTGTCCAGATGGCACATCCTCGCGCGGAACGATGGTAAAACTATCTGGCTGGTCAAGCATCTGCCTTAAGCTGGATTTTGATGCCTCAAAAAGTGCCATCTCTTGGGGACTTACATAAAGAGTAAAGCGCCTATGTTGAGCTACAGCTTTAAGCGATTGCTTAACAATATCAATAAATATTTCTGGCTCTTCTACTATCTTCTTTCCCACAATTTTTTCTGCAGCTTTAATGGCTACAGGAATAATATTTTTTTCCGTTGCGGCTTTAATAAGCTGTAAAGATTTTTCAAATTCAGCTAATTGTCCCGCCCACTTCTGTAAACCTTCATTAAACCCAGCTTCAACAGCCGCTTTTCTTTGAGCCTCTGTTTCTGCTGCATCTTCCTTTTTTTTACGAAGAAGCTCTTCATTCATTGTTTGAATAAGCTCTTCGGCAGATAACATGTCTGTATACTCTTCGGGAGCAAGAACTCTCTTGCCAGGACTTAAGTGCACATCATCATTATATAAAAGAGAAAACAACTTTCTAGATTTAGTCACTTTAGAGCCTCTATCAATCTTACTACTTGTTCGAGAACTTTATCCCGTGCCTTACCTTCTAAAGGAATTGCTTTATCTTCTTCAATCCATTTCTCTATTTGAAGACCACGCCCTCTGTCTAAATAGTGAAGAAAATACCACTGCCAGCTTTTTTCCTCTCGAGCAATAAGGCGAGAAAGCCGCCAAAGTCCAGCCGAATGAATTAAACTTTTAGGATTTTTATGCTCTAGCCAAAAAATGGCTGGTTTACTCTCTTGTAAGGGTATGAGGGATTCTTTCATGCAATAATCAAAGTACTGCTTTTGTAAAGGAGTAAAAAGTGCCGTTAATAAAGCCTGTTGCTCTTTAGCAATCACCTTCTTAAAATCTAAGGCAACATCCTGAATGCCTACCAAGTCTATTAAATGCATTAGGCGTGCTTTAGGCATGAAAAGAAGCGCGTCAAGAGGTGAGGGGGGAATCTGACTAAAAGGCAAGACATCAGGGGCTGAGAGATGCGCAAAAAGCTCTTTTTGAAAAAAGCGTACTAATGGAGCCTCTAAAAAAGCTCTTCTTAGCTGTAAAGCTGTACTTTGATCTTCTGTTAAAGCCGCGGCTACGTAAGGCCTCAAGGCTTTATCAAACTTTGCAATCAGGGGCTCGATCCAGGAATAATGAATAGTAGAAATCCATCCGGCCAGGTCCCCTCCTCTAGACACCTTTCCTGTCTGCAAAGGGAAGTCAGCTAAAACAACACCCTCTGGCAGGAAGTTTTTTAAGGAACCTGTTCCCTTATAAACCTGCTTGATAAGGGCATTGAGCATAAGAGTTTGGGCTGTCATGGCTTATTTACCAGGAGACTCTGGAGGCTCTGGTGGCTCTGGTGGTGATTCAGCTGAAGGAGTCTCTTTTGGGGCCGAAGGGGCAGAAGCTGGTCTATTCATCTGCCATAGATAGGAAACTCCGCCCTTTTCCTCTAAAACAGGAATCAAACGCCAGACAATCCAGCTCATAATACCTATAAGGAGAAGCATCACCATACATAAGGTAAAGAATATAACACGGAATAAAAAGAGAGAGTCTCGTGCTACATTGATTCCCCAAACAGAGACATACTCTCCTGAAAATCCCCCGTCTTGGGCAAGAGTTCCAACAGGCGTCTCCGTAAAGCGCGATTTATCCGTAATAACGGTGACATTTTCTAGCTTCAAACCGGTGACTGCACCAGCTACTAGCTGCTTAATTTTAATGATTAACTGGCTATTTGGGTTATCTAAAACCCCTTGATGCTTAACATAAACAGAAGCTGTAACCGGATCTGTGGAGCCATCGGGTGGCGTAGAAATCTGAACTGTTGCATCCAAAACACCGTCTATTTTCAAAATGGTATTAGCAATTTGTTGCGCAAGACCTGCTTGATAACGAATCTTTTGCTGCATATCCGTTGGAACAAGCCCAGCTTCCCCAAAGAGAGAGAGAAGATCCTGACCCTGCTGCCTTGGTAGGCCATTTTTATTTAATAAAGACATCGCTTCAACGGCTTTACTAGCATCAACAGATACATTCCAAAGCTCAGGACCATTGCCACCAGCGCCGCCACTTGCAGCTGGCTCACGTGTTGCAGGTATTCCTTTGCTCGATAAAAAAACCACCATCTCATTGGCTTCGCGCTCGGTAACATTATTGGCAATAGTCGTATTACTAACACAGCCGCAAAGGATGAGTAAAAAAAAGATAGCTAAGAGGGAGTGTACTTTTTTTAGCATGATAATTCGTAAGCTAACATAAGCTCCTAATTCGGTACAACTTTAAGAATAAAGAGCTTCAAGATACTGAAGCAGTAAAGAATCCCGGCACCCCTCTTCAATAAGGCGCTCATATTCTCTTTTTACAGCCTCCACTAATTCTTTATCTATTTCCACAGAACCAAGGGCCATTGCAGCAGCTAGAGTCTCCTGATTAACCGGGCGTGACTGTAGCCTACGAACTAAAAAATCCTTAGCATAGCGAAGGGCTGCTAAAATCTCTTCCTGTAAATAGACCTCTTCGTTACCAATATGCAGCAGTCTCTCAAAAAGGGCATTTGTGCCGATTTCTTTCTGTAAAAATCCAAGTACTTTAGCAGCTCTTACAGGTGCTAAGCCGTAACCTGGATAAAGAGGGTCGGAAAAATCTGAATCATGGAGAAGATTGATAAGCCAAGGAAGGTGAGCCTCCGTAAAATCATCTAGCTTTTCCTCTTCTTCTAAAATTAAATCCGCCAAGATGGTTGTTTGACTATTTTGATAAAGAGCCTGCACTTTTTTATAGGCCTCTTTAGCATCTAAAACCCGTCTTTTTTCTTCCGGGCCTAAAGCAAGCGGCACGTCTTGTTCTTCTAGAACCTTTAGATGTAGAATGTCTTCTACATCAATTTCATCAATAGCACCCACACCATCTCTTAGGTAATATTCCAGCATTGCTGAAAAGCTGCCTGAAAAATGCACATCCCTGTGCATTAAAATAAGAACTTCATCCATAAATTTGTTTCATCGCCTCAAAAACAGCTTTTGCGTTATAACTTGAGCGCACAAAAGGCCCGCAATACATGTAAGGAATACCTATTTGTAGACCATAGAGGCGATAAGCTTCAAACTGGTCTGGGGTAACAAAAGACTTTACAAGAAGCTTGCGATTCTCAGGCTGTAAGTACTGCCCCATAGTAACAATATCTACCCCAGCATTCTTAAGGTCTTGCAGCGTTTCATGAACCTCGTTCACTTCTTCTCCTAGACCTACCATCAGCCCAGATTTAATAAAACGCACGCGCCCCTTCGCTAATTTGAGCATCTGAAGGGTGCGATCGTAAGTTGCTTTATGACGTACACGTGGTGTTAAGCGCCTTACGGTCTCAATATTATGATTAAAAATTTCAGGATTACCTTCTAATATAGTCGCAAGAGCCTCTTCATTTCCGGAAAGGTCCGAAGTAAGAAGCTCTATAGTTGTCTCTTTATTACGCAGGCGAATAGCTTCCATAATTTGGACGAGATGAAGTGCGCCTCCATCTTCTAAATCGTCACGAGCAACCATAGTAATTACTACATGCTTCAGTCCAAGAGATGCAACAGACTCTGCAATTCTTATAGGTTCATCAGCCTCGGGGGCTTTCGGAGCCTTAGAAAAGTCAATGCTACAAAATCCACAAGCTCTTGTGCATTCCTTACCCATAACTAAAAAAGTGGCCGTTTGCTCTGACCAGCATTGTAATAAGTTAGGGCATCGAGCCTCTTCACAGACTGTTGGAAGACGATTTTCATTCAGAATGCCCATTGTTTTAATAAGCTCTGAATTTTTAGGCATCTTGCGGTGCAGCCAAGAAGGAAAGCGTCCTACACCCTCTTCGGGATTAGATGGTAAAACATTAAGCATTTTTCTTTGGGGGTGGAAGGTGAATAGGTGTATCTAAAACAACCATGGCAGCCTCAAGCCAGCTCTCAGCAACAGTTGGGTGAGCATGAATTGTTTCAACGAGACCATCAATAGTAATCTCATTTTGAATAGCAAGAGTTATTTGAGCAATAAGGACAGAGGCCTCATGACCGACTACCTGTGCTCCTAAAATGGCATGCGTATCTTTATCAATTATAATCTGTGCAAAACCTTCTGTTTCAATAGCTGCTTGGGCTTTACCTAAAGCTGCAAAAGGAAATTTGCCCACAATAGCTTTATAGCCTTTTTCTAGAGCTTTTTCTAAAGTATATCCAACTGTTGCTGTTTCTGGATGAGTAAATACAACCGATGGCACTGCTTCATAATGCATATGGCTGACTGTTCCTGTTGCATTTTGTGCAGCCACAACCCCCTGATGAGAAGCCACGTGAGCTAACATCCATTTAGCTGTGATATCCCCAATAGCATAAATATGAGAGACATTTGTCTCCATCTTATCATTAACGGGAATAACGCCTCTTTCATCTACAAAAACACCCGCTTTTTCGAGTCCTACCTCGCTCGTATTCAACTTTCGCCCAACCGAGACAAGCGCTATATCAGCCCTAATTGGATCAGATCCTTTTAAACGAACAGAGACGCCTTCTCCCTCTGTATCAATACCGTCTACTGTAGCATTAAGGGTTATTTGAATACCTTTTTTCTTAAAAGCTGCTGTTAAAGCACCTGAAACAGCCAGTCCTTCTGTAGAAGCAATAAGGGGCAACATTTCGATAATATGTACAGAGACTCCAAATTCTGCATATAGACTAGCAAACTCGCAACCAATCACCCCTCCACCAACAATAGCAATGCTTTTAGGCAGGGCCTGCAGACCAAGAATAGAATTTGAACTATGCACTTTTTTGCCGTCAAAAGGAAATGCAGCTATATTACGGGGCTCAGAGCCTGTGGCTATAATAATTTTTTCTGACTCAATAATTTCATCGCCTACTTTTATTTCTGTAGGAGAAATACAGCGTCCAAAACCCCTAATTAAAACTACTTTATGAGCTGCTATAAGCCCTTCTAAGCTTTTACGAATTTTTGTAACGACTAGATTTTTACGTGCTTCCATTTTAGAGTAATCAAAAGAGACTCCCTCGACATGTATACCATATTCATCGGCTCTTTTAACTTTATGTAGCATTTCCGCACCGGCCAGTAGTGTTTTGGTTGGAATACAGCCCCAGTTAAGACAGGTTCCTCCCATATGCTCCCCTTCAATTAAAGCAACACTTGCGCCACTAAGAGCTGCTCGGATAGCCGCTACATAACCACCAGGACCCCCGCCAATGACTGTTACTTTAAACTGCCTTCTCATTCATCAACCTCGTACTTTTTTATATTTATAATAACAGGTTTTAACTTAAATGTTTTAAACAAATTAAATTATTAATAATAAACGACTTGCACTATCAGGCCGGATATTAAATAATAAAAAGTTGATACTTTAAGCTTTATCATCATAAACTGTTGCGCAAAAAATAATGATCAGCCAAGATTCATTTCAACATGGCCACAATTAAAAAAAACCAAAAATTATGCTGGAACTGCGAAGGCGAAGTTGATAAAGACGCCATTGTCTGCCTTTTTTGCGGTTCGGATTTATCCATAAATGTAGAAAGCCCCGTCTCTTCCCCCTATAAAAAATCTCTTATTCCCGAAGAAATATACCCTGAATCGATTGTAAAAGAAGCTCCTATTGAAAAACCGCGTGAAGAATCTAGCTCTCTCATTGCTATGCTTTTTCTACTGCCAGCTATTGTCTTTTTCCTATTTGCCTTACTAATAGTCTTTTTCTCTTCTAATGGAACCCTTTTATTACGTTGGGAAAGTGAGACTTGGTATCTTTATGTAGCAACCTCTCTGCCTCTCTTTTATTTTGGATATCGATTACTTCCCTAGAAATTCAACAAGACGCCTTGGATAATCGGTAATAATTCCATCCACTCCCATATCTACAAGCTTTTGCCATTGATCCGGCTCATTAACTGTCCATGCAATGATAAATAGGCCGGCAGAGCGTAGAGCCTCTACGAGCTCCTTATTAAGGGCTGTGTATTCAGGGGCTATGATCGTGGCTCCTACGCCCCTTATCTGCTTAAAAAGCTCCTCCGGGTAAAGATGGTCGAATATTTTAGCCTCTACTATATAAGAGAGTCTGGCCTTGGGCGCCCGGATATGAATCTGCTCTAAAATGACGAGGTCAAAAGAAGAGTAATAAACTACATTTTCTAAGTTAAAACGTTTTACTAAAGAAATCACTTTGTCTGCAAACAAAGCGGGATCAATAGACCAATTTGGATGGCCGGAATCTCTTTTTAATTCCAAATTAATAAAGAGACGGCTCCTTATCTTTAAGAGCATCAAAAAAAGCTCTTCTAAGGTGGAAATGCCACTCTCTTTATCATTACTATAGAGGCTCTTTAATGGGCAGTCACGGATAAGTTTGTTACTACCCTTTGTAAAATAGTCGTGATGAATAACAACTACACCCTCTTGAGTAACTTGTAAGTCTAATTCAATACCGGTAGCCCCGGATAGCTCGGCTTCCATAAAAGCCGCAAGGGTGTTCTCTGGATGTGTGCCCTTACTGCCGCGATGTCCTTGAACTTGCATGGATTCTCCCACTAAATTGGAGCGTATCGGATTCGAACCGATTGCCTCAACAATGCCATTGTTGCGCTCTACCAATTGAGCTAACGCCCCGGAGGGGAGAAGAAAATACTATAGTTTTTATAGGATTTTCCGCAACAATCTTCCCTTTTAAAATTAACGTCTTTTGCTAGGCTTGAAGAAATTATGCCCTGCGCCATAAAAATAGGCTAAGATCAGATATACAGCTGGAATAAGAAGATCCCCTGTATAAAGAAAAACACCGCTAGAAGAGGACCCTAAATGCCCTTCAGACATCTCTAAAAAATGCACATAAGCTGTACCAAAAACAAAAAGTGCACTGATAATAGAAGTAGCTATCCAAAAGCCTTGACGCCACCAAATAGAGATGAGGCCTGCAACACCGAGAGCCAAATAAGCAGCTGAGACTTGTGATTGAAAAGGGCTTCCCGCAACCCAGCCTATAATTTTAGCAATATCAGGCCCATAGAAAGCATGACCTGCAAAGGCCATAAGGGATCCTATACCGATATTTAAGGGAATAATATAGGAAAGAAGCACCTCAATAGTTCTAGAGGCTGTAGCAGCTTTTGGAGTAACAACCAAATGAATAATGGCGGCTACTAAGGCTAAAACAAAAAGAATTAAAGGATACATATATTTCCCAGTTTTTCTTTTTTTATATATTGAAAAATATAATTTATATCAAGAAAATATATAGAAAATATATTAACTACTCACTTTCCATCATATCAAGAAATGCTTTGAGCTGTTTGGATCTTGTGGGATGACGCATTTTACGAAGTGCCTTAGCTTCAATTTGACGAATACGTTCGCGCGTAACGTTAAATTCTGCACCTACCTCTTCTAGAGTCTTGGGCTTGCCATCTAAAAGTCCAAAACGCTGAATTAGCACAGTACGTTCACGGTCCGTTAAAGTGGAGAGAACCTCGTTCATCTTATCTTTGAGAATAGAGTAGCCTGTAGCCTCGGCTGGAGATTCAGCACCTGTATCTTCAAGGAAATCACCAAATTGGCTTTCACCGCTATCACCAACTTCTGCCTGCAAAGAGATTGGGTGCTGAGCTATTTTATAGATTTCACGCACGCGATCAGGGGTAAGACCAAGCTCTACAGAAAGCTCTTCAGGAGTCGGCTCTCTCCCTGTTTCCATCATCAGTTTTTTAGCACCGCGTAAAACCTTATTAATGGTTTCAATCATGTGGACGGGAATACGAATGGTACGAGCCTGATCAGCAATAGCTCTTGTTACGGCTTGACGAATCCACCATGTAGCGTAGGTAGAGAATTTATAACCACGACGGTACTCAAACTTTTCTACGGCCTTCATCAGACCCATGTTGCCTTCCTGAATTAAATCAAGGAAAGAGAGACCTCTATTTGTATACTTCTTAGCAATAGAAATTACAAGGCGCAAATTAGATTCAACCATCTCACGCTTAGCTTCTTGGCCCTTGTCCATCCAGCGTTGAAGCATGCGAACATCGCGCTTAAATTCATCCAGAGTACGCCCACCAGCCAGCTCTCTTGCTAAAAGCCTGCGCCTTGCAGCAAGTAATTTGGCCTTGGCAAATTTGTTTTTCTCTGCTCTTGGAATCAGATCATTAATTTCTTTTTCGAGGTGCATAAAGCGCTCGTAAGCGCGCATAATGACTTCACCGAAATCTTCCATGATATTGTGTCTAAAACAAAAGCGCTTAAGGTAGGCCTGCGTACGAATACGACATTTTTCAATTTCTTCTTGAAGCCTTTCTTGCTCACTTTTTTTAGGACTACTACAAAGAAGATTGTGTAAAAGACCATCTAAAACGGTGTCCTCTTCTTTAAGAAGTTGGCACAATTTAGGTAAAAGTTTTAAAAAAACCTGTTTATCATCGAGTTCTTTTTCTGCAATAATTTTATCAAAGCGCTCTTTACCATGCAAAAGCCACTGACCAATCGAAATAGCCTCTCTTGTCGAATAGCGAAAGCGCATAATAATATGCTCGATTTGCACTTGTGCTTTTTCGATACGCTTAGAGATTTCGACTTCTTCTTCTCTTGACAGAAGAGGCACAGAGCCCATTTCTTTGAGGTACATGCGGACAGGGTCATCGGGAGTTCCCTCTGAACGCTTCCCCATGCCTTCCAGTTCTTTGGCTTCTTTTTTTCGCTCTTTCTGTTTTTCTACATCAACAGAGCTTAAAACAGAGACGTCCATACCACTTAAATAGATGAGGATCTGATCTATAAGCTCTGGAGAATCGAAACTCATAGGGAGAAGTTCATTGATCTCCTCATAAGTAATATAGCCTTGGGTTTTGGCTAAAGAGAGAAGCTCGTCAACTTTTTCTTGGAATGCGTCTAGCGCAGATTCTTCTTCTGGAGGCGTTTTTTTCATCTTACTTTATTTAGGAATAATTATAAGATTGTTGGGCTTTGGCAGAGTTTTTGTCAATAAGTGTATTGGAATAGCATGCAACTACTCGCCCTGGATCAAAATGCTAATCTTATTTTAGCTCTTAATGCCCACAAAAAAGTTCCCTATAGATGTCATGAATGTGCAGGGATTGTCTTTCTTCGGGGTGGTAAAGAAATCCAAGCTCATTTCTTCCATAAAGAGCACCGCTCATGCCGTCATAATGCGAAAGGACTTGATCATCTACAGATACAAGTACGTATTCAAAAGGAGCTTCTGGGAGGCCTAATTGAAGAGCGCTTTCTTCGCATTAACCGAGTAGCTGATGTATGCTCCCACAGCTTAAAATTAATTGTTGAAATACAGTGTTCATCGATGTCTCTTTTAGAGCTTAAAACAAGGACCCTGGATTACGAAAGCATCGGATACCGCGTTATTTGGATATTACATACTAAAAAATTCTTTCAAAAAAGAGTCCACCCTCTAGAAAAGTTTTTAGAAAAACGGCAGCATTATTTTACAGATATTAATGAAAA
>CAIMEJ010000106.1 GCA_903839985.1 uncultured bacterium
ATCACTCAATTCTATGACCCTATTATGATAGGGGGAAGTATTACAGCCCGTGTCAACGGTGCACTAAAAGAATTCGCTATTCATCATGCCCACCTAGAAGATGATGCTGGAACCCTGCGCCATTTCTCCCAATTTTCAGGTGTAGACTATAATAGAGCGGGAGTTCCTCTTATCGAAATTGTTTCAGAGCCTTGTATGCGTACTCCGAAAGAAGCTTCTGCCTATGCTATAGCCTTAAAAGCTGTTTTAGAATACTTACAGGTTTCTGATTGCAATATGGAGGAGGGTTCTTTACGCATGGATGTTAATATTTCCGTTCGTAAAAAAGGTGAGACTCTTCTACGTAATAAAATCGAAATTAAAAACATGAACTCCTTTGCTTTTATGGAAAAGGCTATTGAGTCTGAAACTAAAAGACAGATAGCGGCTTATGAAAGTGGTAAAACTATCCAGCAATCAACTTATCGCTTTGATCCAGAAAAGAAAGAAACAATTCTTATGCGCACAAAAGAGAGTGCAGAAGATTACCGTTACCAAAGAGAGCCTGATCTAACACCCCTCTTTGTGTCCAACGAGCTTTTAGAAGAATTATATAAGAGACAACCAGAGCTACCCCTTGCTAAATTTCTACGCTATAGAGATGAGCTAGGGCTTACTGAAGAAGCAGCTAATATTTTAGTTTCTCTTCAGCCGCTTGCTCATTACTTTGATGAAGCCCTTTTACATACCGCTTATCCTAAACAACTCAGCAATTGGATCACGAGCGAATTTGCAGGACGCTTTAAAGAAATAGGGTCTCACCTACTCTCTTCTGCTATTCCTCCAAGCCATATTGCTTACCTTGTTAATCTGATTGAAGACAAAACCATTACTGGGAAAATGGCTAAATTGCTGGCTGATCTATTAGTACTGCATCCTGAAAAAGACCCACGCAAGATTGTTCAAGAAGACCCTGATTTTCAGCCTCTTTCCAATGAAAAGGAGCTATTGGCTCTTGTAGAAAGTGTTATTAAAGATAATCCGCAATCCCTTATCGATCATAAAGCTGGGAAAGATCGCGCTTTTGGCTATCTGGTAGGACAAGTAATGAAACGCTCGGGCGGAAAAGCTTCCCCCGAGCTCGTAAATGCTTTGTTAAAAAAAGCCCTTATTTGCAGCTCCAACGACGCTGAATAGCTTTCCATTGGAAAATTTGATAAAGAGCTGCTAGACCAACTAGAATATACACGATATTCACTAAAGGGCTAGCGCCGAAAAGTGTTGTTACAAGGTTAAAATTAGCAGCGCCAACAAGGCCCCAATTTAAACCACCCACTACGAGCAAAATAGCAACGATAACGTCTAATAATTTCATATTTTTTACCTTTTTTGAGAGCGTATATATAAAAAAGCCATACGCTATTAACCTGGGTTATACGAAAAAAAAAGTAAATTGGAAAGCTTTTTTACATATGAGGCCTCTATATGTGAGCTCAAAGATTCATTTCTCCCTTATTAACAAGCTCTTATCAAAAGACTTATTTTGCTAATATTCAATATTTTAAAAATAAAAAGAAGCATCACTTGTTTTCAATTAAAGAGAAATGTTATCTATAAATTAATACCCAAGGAAGAAAAATGGAAGACTCCTATCTTCGTAAGCATGTTAATGAAGCAACGCAGCAACTCCTTTTTCTTTTAAATAACCCTCAAGATGCGGGTATATATGCTACTATTCAAAAACAGATCGAAAAAATCAAATTGGGTACTTATAGAGATGAGTCCATCTTTATCGAAACCCTCACACATTATCTTGTTGCCACCTCTGATTTTATTCAACGTATAGCCTATTTCCATCCAGGTAGCGCCGAAAATACTTGGTTTCACAAGAAAATTGAACATACTCTAGCCTTATTTGAAGAGTTAGGCGATGCTGTCTCCGTACAAAAAAAGGAATTACCTACACAGATATCGGCTCAGATAATTCATAATATGGTGGATCTCGAAGAGCTTGAAATTAATCTGCTTCTATCTAGAAAACGTTCCCTTATAAAAAATAAGGCTCAATTTTTCAGCATAGTAGATCTTCTTTACACAGCGAGTCATTCTTCTCTACCTCTAGATATAGGCGTCCCTGTGCTATTAGAGAATTTATGCTTTGCCCTCTTTCAATTGCGTGCAGAAAAGACTTCTGAAGAGTCTGTAACTGACCTTTGGGAACAACTGATTTTATTAACAAATCCTCTTTCTACTAAAGAAGAGAAAATGAAATTAGCTTTAACAGCCCATAAAAAAGCTGAAGTATTTCAAACTTATCCCACATGGTATGATAAGGAGGTGTTTACTGCAGAGGTTGCAGAGACCAACCAAATTATCCAAATTTTAGAAAAATCTAACGATCTCCATGACATTGTAGACCTTCTTTCTGATAGCTTTTTTCTTTTTCAGAGCTTTAAACAGCATTACTTACCAAAAACCCTTCCCTACGTATCCTTTGCTTCTTTTGCAAGATCCTGTCTTATAGCCAAAAATTTAGCCTTTGCTCTGCCTGTCTCTCAGCAGCAAGAACACCTGAAAACACTTCTAGAGATGGCTAGAAATCTTTTATGCTTTCTCGAAAACCGTACAACTAATAGTGCTGAAGAAGAAAAAATGGCTCATATTCAAACAGCCTGCCACTTAATGTCTATTAACTACAAAACGCTTATTGCAGCTGCCGAAAGTTTAAAAACTCATAAATGATTACAGCTTTTATAGCAGACTTTCTATCCTATATAGGATCTGAAAAGGGTCTAGCTATCAATACTTTGAAAGCCTATGGAAAAGATCTAGATCATTTTAAACTCTTTTTAGATAGAAAAAATATCACAGGAATTACAAATATCACCGAAAAAGAGCTTTGGGCTTTTTTAGAGTATCGCAAAAATCAAGGCCTCTCTTCAAGCACCCTCTGTCGTAACGTGATTTCTTTAAAAGTCTTTTTTCGCTTTTTAAAAAGAGAAGGTCATCTAAAAGAAAGCTTAGCACTTTATCTTGAATCTCCTCATCTTTGGCAGCTTATCCCAGAAGTGCTCACCTATGAAGAAGTGACCAGGCTTTTAGAGGCTTCTGCTGACCTTAGAACAAAAGCGATTCTGGAGCTTTTATACGCTAGTGGCCTGCGTGTTTCAGAGCTTTGCAGCCTTTCTCTTTATGATGTAGATGAAAGCTCCGTGAGAGTAAAAGGAAAAGGCGGTAAAGA
>CAIMEJ010000107.1 GCA_903839985.1 uncultured bacterium
CGCGCTCTATCGCTTTTTAATCAGAAGAAATATGAGCTTATTGTTGGGGAACCTTCCATTTTTTTTGATAAAGTAAGCGAGAAGGGCAAAGAGGTTTATAGGCGCGCTTATGATGAGCTAACCAAAGAGTCTTACACAACAAAGGGAGCTCTTCAGCTTAAGCCGGCTTCTGCGAAGCTTCTACTTCAACATATTTCTAAGCGATATCCTAAAAAGATTCCTTATGAGCTTAGAAGAGATATTAGTTATTCGCTGCTAAACGAGCATGTAGAAAAGGCAAAAGATCCAAATTTATTAGAAAGCTTTAAAAATTTGCCGTCAAATGCATCGTTGATTGAGCATCTTAAACCGATTTGGAGTGAAATTAAAGACAAAAGTGATGAGCTAAAGGCAACTTATAAGGCCATCTATCCAGAATAAATCTTATTTAAAGAACTCTGTGCGTAGCTGAGGGTCTGATTCGAGGCGGCCACTCAGGGCGTAGGTGGCTGTGGAGCTATTATCATCTTCGATTCCGCGAATAGCTACACAGTAATGTTTAGCTTCGATAGACACAGCTAGATCGTCTGTGCCTAAAATCATTTTGAGGGAGTCGTGGATTTGGTGGGTAAGGCGCTCTTGTAGTTGGGGGCGTTTAGCAAAGTAGCGGACAATACGGTTAATTTTAGAGAGGCCAATAATACGACCATTGGGAATATAGGCCACATCAGCTGTTCCTATCATAGGTACAAAATGATGCTCACAGAAGCTACAGAAACGAATATTTTTAATCGTAATTAAGCGTCCTGTTTCTTCAGGTGCTGGATCGTCTAATAAAGAGAGGTCAGGAAAGTTTTTTTCATCAAGGCCAGAAAAGATTTCTTGTACATACATCTTGGCAATACGTTCAGGAGTCTTTTGGAGAGAATCATTACTCAGGTCTAAGCCTAGAATATCAAGCACAGAGGCCATGTGGGAGGCTATTTGAGCAATTTTTTCAGCATCACTTAAATTATTGGTTTTGAGAGGATGTGGAAAGCTTGTTTGCGCGGCGCTAAAGGGCAGTTTAAGAGCAGACATCGACCTACCCCTTGCGTGCCAAGTATTCATCTAAAGGTCCATCAAAAAACTTAATACCTTTTTCTTCAAAGGAGATGATTTTTGTGGCTACCTGCCCGATAAGATCGCGGTCATGGCTGACTACTACCACAGTTCCTGGATATTCATTGAGGCCCCAAGCAAGTGCTGAAACAGCTTCTAGGTCTAGGTGCCCGTTTGGTTCATCGAGGAGGAGGGTGTTGTGATCGGAGAGCATCATCCCCGCAATAATAAGGCGTGCTGTCTCTCCACCTGAAAGAAGAGGTATTTTCTTAAAAGCATCTTCTCCAGGAAAAAGAACCTTACCAAGGACACCACGTATATCTTGGTCATAGAGGCCCATTTTGCGGCTACGGAGCCAATCAAAAGCGGTTTCTTCACTATGCTTATCAATGATTTCACTGTGATTTTGAGGGAAATAGGAAGGAAGAACTTGATGTCCAAAATTGATTTTACCGCTATCGGGTGTTAAAACACCGGCTAACATTTTCATGAGAGTAGATTTACCACGACCATTAGCCCCGATAATCCCAATTTTGTCGCCTTTCTGAATTTCTATAGAGAAGTCCTTAATGACAGGGCCTTGTCCATAATCTTTAGAGATTTTATTGGCAGAAATAACTACTTTCCCCGAAGCCTTATCACAAGGGATGAAGCGAATATAGGGGCGCTGAATATTGCTTTTTTTCGTTTCTTGAGGCTGTAAACGTTCAATTTCACGTAAACGTGATTGTACTTGACTCGCTCTAGTACCAGCTCCAAAGCGGGCTACGAATTCACTCAATTGAGCAACTTTCTTTTCTTTTGACTTAGCTTCATCTTCAGCACGGGTGCGTGTGTCTGTTTTCATAGCTACCATATCATCGTAATTGCCGGGATAGATAGTTATCGTATCATAGTCAATATCAGCAATTTGCGTTGTAATGGCATTTAAAAAGTGGCGGTCATGACTTACTACAATAAGTGTGCCTTTATAGCCTTTTAAAAAGTGTTCTAGCCAGCTAATGGAGTCAAGGTCAAGGTGGTTAGTTGGCTCATCGAGGAGAAGGGCACTGGGCGAACCAAAAAGAGATTGGCAAAGAAGTACTTTAAACTGGATGTCTGTGGGAATTTGGCCCATTTTAAGAGGATAATAGTGAGGAGCAATACCCATGCCTTGTAAAATCTGCTCAGCATTCGTTTCAGCACTATAGCCATCTTCTGCCGCAATAACTTCTTCTAGATCGCCAAGGCGCATGCCTACTGCGTCTGTCATCTCTTCATCATAAAGACGGTCGCGCTCTGCCCAGGCATTCCAAAGACGTCGATTTCCCATGATAACAGTATTTACGACTGTTTCTTCTTTAAATTCTTCTATATTTTGTTTAAGGATCCCCACCCGTGCTGGCAAGTTGATAGTGCCGGCTGTAGGCTCAATGCGCCCCATGATAATCCCCAGTAGCGTGGATTTTCCCGCACCGTTGGGCCCTGTTAGACCATAACGCTGACCGGTGCTAAAAGTCATGGTAACATTTTCGAAAAGAGTACGCACGCCGAAACGCATGCAGATGTTGTTAAGAGTAATCATAATTTTGCCCTAAAAGATAACATAAAAGAGAGCTTGAGGGAAGTAAAAGTTGCTATAAATTAAATATTTTGCTTTTATGAGGATATGAGTATCAGGCCAACCGGAGGCTCTCCACCTCTGCCTCCAGCTAACAATCCGAGGGGTCCTAGAAGTACTGAGAAGACTGAACGAGTGGCCGCACCTATACTTTCTCAAGTGCCAGCGGAAAAATCAAAAATATTTTCTGCAAAGGCTCTTACAGGGTTTCAGCGTATAGTAGATCTTTTTTGGAGTGTGATAAGTAAATTTTTTAGCTGCTTTTCAAAGCCTGCCATACATCCTGAACATCCGCCTATTCAGGAAAGAGGGACTGGGCTGCCTCTTTTAAAACAAACGGATCAAGCTAAGGTCTTAGCTGAAGAAGCCTTAATAGAACCGAACAAAGCCTTGATACATAAGTTGGATCAAGGGATACAATGCTTAAAAGATTCCAATTTTGAAAAGGCTAAAAAATATCTGGGAGAAAACTTTTTTGAAAGCTTGTCAAAGGATGAAAAACGTCTTGCACAAGCTAAACCTTACTTATTGGCTAAAGGAGCCAGTCTACTACAAGAAACTAATTATGTAAGGGGAGAGGACAAGGCTAAGAAAGATGCTCAGATAGCAGCTAATGTGGCCGAAGCTAAAAAATATCTGGGAGAAAACTTTTTTGAAAGCTTAGCAGAAGATAAAACATGCCTTCAAAAGGCTACACCTCGCTTATTAATAGAAGGAGCCCGTCTAATAGAAGAGGGTAATTTGGATGAAGCTAAAAATTTTTTAGGAAAAAACTTCCAGGCTTTAGAAAATAATCATGCAGATATTTTAGAATTACATAATAAGCTTCCTCCTGATATAGCTGTAGGGTTATTAAAGAGCGTAATTAATCAGCCGGGTGTTCCTGCTCTATTATATAAGTACTCAGCACCAGCTGTATATAAAGGCTTCTCAAGAGGGAATAAGGATTTGGAGATGGCCCTTTCGTATGGAGGAGTGCCTCTCCATTCTCCGGAAAGGCTAGGATATGCACAAACAGCTCTTCGTAACGGTAAGTTAGAAGATGCCAAATTATTTTTAGGCCCTCCTAAAGAGTGGGGTTCTTCCGATGAGCTGGTTATGTGGTCTGAAATATATAAAAAAGAGGGAAAGCGGGCTGAAATTGTAAAACTTGATCTAAATTCATCAGATCCAAGAGTTATAGAAGCATATGTATATGCTTATTTAGAGGGCGATAGTTCCTTACCTAAAGATGTAGATCAGGCTATACATTTTGTAGAGTATGGGAGATTAAAGCTTCCACCTAAAGAGTCACATATAATTGCACAGCGGTATTTAGAGAGAGGGGAATTAGATAAAGCATTTAGCTCTCTGAAAGAAAGTAAGAGAGAAGCAACAGCTAAAGATTATGCGGATTTAGGGCTGCGTTTTCAGGGGCAGGGGAAGGATCTAAAAGGAGCACTTGCACTTGCTTATGGAATAGAGAAGGGCTATAAGGACAACTCAAATAAAGAGTATATGTTAG
This sequence comes from uncultured bacterium, assembly GCA_903839985.1. GTDB lineage: Bacteria > Chlamydiota > Chlamydiia > Chlamydiales > VFKH01 > VFKH01. The sequence continues at coordinate 4,185 of CAIMEJ010000107.1, forward strand.
ATGCCTGTAGAGCTATTCAATCTCAAGCAAGGCAAATAGCTGATCCCCGAGATAAAGAGCTTTTGGAAAGAGTTTATACAAGTATTACTGGGAAATCTCTTTTTTACTAAAGCGGGGCTTAATAGTCCCCTCTACTTCGACCATCTCCATAAACATTTTAAGGGGGCGCACCCAGAGGCTAAAGTCTCCGTAAAGGGCTTGATAGACAACAAGATCCTCTAAAGTTTCGCTATGACGAGCAAGGCCGATTACTTTATACATCTGCCCTTTAAAATGTTGATAGAGAGCGCCGACTTCTGGTCTTTTCAGCACGGTTTGATGACCTCAAGTCCATTTAAATATTTTTGTAGCACTTTAGGAATGAGAACAGAGCCGTCTGCTTGTTGATTGTTTTCCAAGATAGCTACTAAGAGGCGAGAGGTAGCAAGTCCAGATCCATTAAGCGTATGGAGAAATTCAGGCTTACCACCTTCTTGGCGTTTAAAGCGGATTCCAGAGCGTCTTGCTTGGAAATCGGTGCAGTTACTGACAGAAGAGACTTCATAATAACGGTTTTGGCCAGGGAGCCACACCTCTATGTCAATTGTTTTAGAAGCTGCAAAAGACATATCTCCAGTTACCAGAAGCATATTGCGGTAATGCAGGTCCAGGCCTTTTAATATAGATTCAGCACTGGCCATCATCGTATGGAACATAGCCTCGCTCTCTTCAGGCTTTGTGAAAGCAAACATTTCGACTTTATTAAACTGGTGAGTCCGAATAAGGCCGCGTTCATTAGAGCCTGCCGCACCAGCCTCTCTTCTAAAACAGGGGGTGTAGGCGATATATTTTTTGGGAAGCTCGCTTTCTTCGAGGATTTCATCCATATGGAGGGCATTAAGGGCAACTTCCGCTGTTGGTACGAGATAGAGGGGGAATTCTTTATCCTCTAATTTATAAAATTGGCCAGCAAATTTAGGGAGGGTGCCAGCCCCGAACATCATTTGTTCGCGTACTAGAAGAGGCACCATCCACTGCTCGAAGCCATTATTTAAATGAGTCTCGATCATAAAGTTGATAAGAGCCCATTCAAGGCGAGCGCCTATACCTTTGTATACAGGCCAGCCAGAGCCAGAGATTTTTGCACCTCTTTTAAAATCAAAGAGATGAAGATTTTCGTTGAGCTCCACATGGTTTTTAAAAGGGAAAAGAAAAGTGGGTTTAGTCTTATATTCATAGAGGCAAACGTTATCTTGAGGATGATCAGCAACGGGGATATCTTCAAAAGGAAGGTTGGGGAGCCTGGCTAAAAGATCCTGCAGGCGTGGCTCTATAAGAGCGGCTTCCGCTTCCAGAGCATCAATTTTAGCGGAGAGCTCATTAGACTCTATTTTTTCAGCTTCAGCTTCTAGCCCTTGACGCTTTTTATTGCCTATTTCTTTAGCTATCAGATTCTTGCGATTTTTGAGAGCCTCTACTTCTGTGAGTGCTTCGCGATTTCGAACGTCTAATTCTACTATTTCGTCGAGGCAGGTGCCGGGCACTTTACTCTGTAATCTCTTTTCAATAAGATCTTTTTGGCTACGAATCAGTTTTATATCTATCATAAGGTCTTGCTCACATTTACTTGAAAGTATAGTGTAAAGGTTTTAGCGATTTGGTGAAAGATGCGGCTTAAAAAGATTGCGATTCAAGGTTTTAAATCCTTTGCAGACAAGGCTTCTGTGGAGTTTGGGCCAGGCATTACAGCTATTGTAGGCCCCAATGGATGTGGTAAATCAAACATTATTGATGCCTTTCGCTGGGTGATGGGCGAGCAGTCGGCTAAGGCTATTCGCGGCGAGAGAATGATCGATCTTATTTTCTCGGGGACCTCTGGTCGCAAGCCCCTTAATGTAGCAGAAGTTTCGCTCATTTTTTGTAATGAGGAGAGAAAGCTGCCTCTCGATGTGAGTGAAATTGCTGTAAGCCGCCGTATCCACCGCGACGGCGAATCCCTTTTTTTTATTAATAAAGCCGCCGCACGTCTTAAAGATATTGAAACGCTTTTTTGGGATACAGGCCTTGGTAAGGATGCTTTTTCTATTTTTGAGCAGGGCAAGTTAGACCAGATTATCACAAGTTCTTCCTATGAACGTCGTTTTATTCTAGAAGAAGCCGCTGGTATTATGCGCTTTAAACAGCGTAAGAAAGAGACCCTCAAAAAGCTACAGCAGGCAGAAGAAAATCTTATTCGCCTTCAGGATATAGGGGAGCTCCTCATTCAGAAAAAAGAGCATTTATTGATCCAAGGTGAAAAAGCGCAGCTATTTTTAGAGTTAGAAAAGAGCGCTATAGCCCTCGAGAAAAACCTTGCCCTCTACGAGATGAAGAAATTAGAAGAGAAGATGGTTCGTCTTGTTAAGCAGATGGAAAAAAGTCTTTTGGAGCTCTTTAGAGAGGAGATTCAGGAGCTAGAGTCACAGAAAAAACAAGTTTTGTTAGAAGAAAAAACGAGATCTTTAGAAAATCAAGAGCTTTTAAAAAAGATTTATGAAAAAAGGGCGGCGTTAGAGATAAAAAAACAGCAGCTGGAATGGGCCTTAAAGCGTAAAGAAAAGCGTTTTTTAGAGCAAAAAGAGCTCTTGCATAAAACAGAAGAGGCTGCAGCTGAAAAAATAATTCTTTTAGAAGATATTCAAAAATCTGAAGGAGAGATCTCTCAAAATAGCCTAGAAGAGTTAAAGGCAGATTTACAAAATATTGCTCTGGAAGAGGCCGCTATTTGGCGTGAAAAAAATCTTTATGCCGAGCGTAAAATGGCACGTCTGCGGGAAGAGAATAAGCTTAAAAATAGTACAGAAGAGGTTTCCTTTCGTCTAAGAAATGCCCTCGATAAAAAAGAGAAGTTAGAAAGTGAGCAGATTCGTCTTGAAGGGGAAATTAAGAGAGATGAAGGGGTGGGTATAGCCTTTTATGATTCTGCCGTAGAGGATAGTAAGCAAGAGGTTCTCTTCAAAAGTGAAAAAGAAAAGTTACTCGCAGCAGAAGAGAGATCTTTACAAATAGAGGAGATGGAAAAAGCGCGCCAGGCCTCTTTATTGCAAGGTAAAATAAGTGCCCTGGAAGGGTTAAAGAAAACCTTTCAAGGCTATTCTTCTTGCGCTAAAAAACTCTTAGCAGAGGGCCGGGCAAAGGCCTTGAGTGAGCTTATATCATGGAAAGAGGAGTTCGAAAAGGTTTTGACTCCCTATGAGCATCTTTTAGTTGTGACTCCAGACGTGTTTTTAGAGGGCTCTTTGCAAGATGTAACTCTTTTTTGTCCTGATTGGTTAGAAGGACGTTCTTTAGAAGAGCATTTTTTAGGAGCGCAAAAACTAGATACAATTCCTAGTAGGCTAGAGAAAGAGGCTTTTGGTCAAAATTTTCGGATCGACTCTAAAGGAGTTCTTTTTCTAGAGAGTAAAGGCCCCTCCACCGTTTTCTCTAGAAAGCGTGAGCTCGATGGGCTTGTTGAGCAATTAAAAGAGATAGAAAGTGCTCTAAAAAATATTCGCGAATCTAAAAAGAGAGTGGGTGAAGAAAAAGAGAATGCCCTACGTGATCTACAGGACTCTCTGAGAGTATTAAAAGAAAAAGAAATGAGTAAAGCCGCAGCTGAAGCAGCTCTTATTCGTTTGATGCGTGAAAAGGAGCGACTCGGGCGTATTATAAGTGAAAAAGAAAGCCTTGCAGCTCTTTTGGAAGATGTAATCTTGAAGAAAAGTGCTGCGGAAGAGGCCTATAACCGTTTTCAGGCAGATAAAGAGCCTGAGCCCCTATTCGACTTAGCAGAAATGAGTAGCAGAAAGAGTCTTTTAGAGGCGGCTTTTAAAGAGAAAAATCGTTTAACCCAGCATTTTTCGAGCCTGTTGAATAGGCAAAAAGAGCGCTTATCGCATATAGAGGCGCAGCTTTCTTCACTGGAGGAGAGAAGAAGCCGTCTTTTGGCAGAAAAAGAGGAGGAGTTTTTACCAATTAATGGCGAAGAGGAAGAACTGCAGCTTTTAGAGAGAGCGCATGAGGAGATATCATTAATAATAAAAGGTTTAAATAGCAGGATTGAATCCTTGCAGATCCATCTAGAAGAAAAAATTCAAGAAGCTGATAAAGCACGTAGTCTCTTAGAAAAGCAGGGGCTTGAAAAGGCTCAAAATGAGACAGTACTTTCTATGCTTGAAGAGCGCTATAGGCAGCAGTTTGGTGAGAAAGAATCTTATCCTGAAGCAGCTCTTCCCGGGAACTTGGAAGCTCTTAAGGAGCAAATGACATCCCTTGGTGCGATTAATTTTTCGGCCGTAGAAGAGCTTGAAGCTGCAGAGCAAGAAGCGGAGGCGTTAACTTCTCAGATCGCAGACCTAGAAAAAGCTAAGGAGGATCTATACGGCATCATTAGCGCTTTAGACAAAGAGAGTGGGGAGCGGTTTTTAGCGACATATACCCAAGTCAGGGCTTCATTCAAAAGAAATTTTATAACTTTGTTTGGAGGGGGCGATGCCGATTTACAGCTAGTGGGCTCAGAAGATCCTTTAGAATCAGGACTAGATATTTATGCCATGCCCCCTGGTAAATCGATGAAATCTCTTTATTTAATGTCAGGTGGTGAGCGCTGTTTAACAGCTTTAGCCCTTCTTTTTGCTCTTTTTGAAGTAAGGCCTAGCGCTTTTTGTTTACTCGATGAAGTAGATGCTCCTCTCGACGAGGCCAACGTAGAACGTTTTGCTAAAATGGTTTCCTCCTATATTGATAAGACACAATTTGTTATCATTACTCACAATAAAAATACAATGGCTATCGCTGACCGGCTTCTAGGTGTTTCTGCCGAGGAAAAGGGGGTAAGTAAAGTCATTCCTTTGGAGTTAAAACGGTGCCCTTAAGGCTTCGCCAATTACTATTTTCGGGACGGACATATCAGGTAGAAGTAGAAGATCCAAAAGAATCTTATTGGGTTTTCTTGCAGCTAGACAAAGGCCTGGCTACAGATCTTTTTTGTTCCTGTGGTCTAGATAGCTGCGTTCACTGCCAATTTGCTAGTAAACTCCTGCAAGGCCGTGAACCTTTACATGAGGATTTTGAAAAATCTTTTTGGAAAGAGCTTTTTTTCGCTCTTCAAGCAGAAAAAGATCCGGTAGAAAAAAAACCGGGATATTTTGAAACCTCCTCCTGTGTTATAGAAACAGAAGATCCTGCTCTACAGGAGTTCTTACGAGATCCTCCTCAGGAAATTGAAACAAATTCTATTAAGTTCTGTGACCGTGACCAGAAGGAAATTGAGCGCTGGCGTCAAGGCCGGGCTTCTGCGGAATTTCTTTTTGATCTATCTATCTGGTCTGACATTGCCAAGCATTATTTTGTAGAAGCTCTGTTGAAAAAAGCGCCTGTCCGCGTAGAGGGTAAATCTGTTTGGGTAGGCAATGATCATATTACCACTTTCTTAAAAGAGATGCCGGTCTTTGCTGCTGGATCCAGAGAAGAGAGTCTTTTAGAGTGGTCTTTTGAAGAGGGTATCCTTCATTTTGATGGCAAAAGTTATAAAGGGGCCGCACTCATTAACTTTTTTCAGAAAAAATCCGATGATTTACGCCTGAGAGGTTTCCCTCTCTTTGAAAAAGAGGCTCCTCTTCCAGCGGTTCTCGGCTTTAATGGTCAAGATCTTACGGTAAAAGTAGAGGGGTTATTTTTGGGTCCCTATGCCTATGTTCCTGGACAGGGATTTTTCCTTAAACCCTCCTATCCTTCTGTTGTAAAAGATGTCTCCTCCTTTATTAAGGAGCATCCTGGCCTCTTCGTCCAAGACGGATATGCTCTCCATAGCACTCTACCAAAAGTAGAAATAAAATTTAAAATGACTCCAAGCGGTATAGAGTTTTTTTCGGAAGAGGGAGTCCTCTTTGAAGATTGGATTTATATACCAGAAGAGGGCTTTTATCCCAGAGTCGTCCGGGGTCACAAATCCCTTTGGGGCATGGAAACTAAATGGGATCAGCTTCCGGCTTTTATCCATAAATACCAGGAGTCTCTAGAAGAAGTTCCGGGATTTTTCCTTCAAGAAAAGCCTTTTACACGTCTTGGCCTCAAAATTGAGATGCATAAGGGTAAAATTATTACGCGTCTTGGAGCTGATGTTACCTATGAATGGATGCTCATCGAGCGCTATTTTATCCAGATGGGAAAGGGTGTCTATTATTTAGAAGAGGATCTTCCCAAAGAACTACGAGAAACAATTACAGCAGATGATGCCGAATCTTTTATTAAAAAAGAGCTGCCGGCACTCTTGCCCTACGCTTTATCCGTAGATCCACGCCTTCAGCCTCTTTCTATCAGACTGATTATGCATGAGTTTGGGGCTCACTATGAAAGTGATGAAGCTCCTTTAGATCTAGCAGCTATGTCAGAAAGTTTAAAGGCTGGGCGTGCTTTTTATATGACGCCTCAAGGGTATGTGGATCTAAGAGACACACGCTTTGAATGGCTTAAAAAACTTGAAAAGCCCACTTTAACAGCTTTAGATCGTATACGCTTAGAGGCTTATGAGCAGGTGGACAAAGAAAAGCTTTGGCCTGCAGAAAAGCCGCTTCCTCCCTTAACACATTTTCAGGCGCAGCTGCGTGGTTATCAGCAAAAAGGGCTAGACTGGCTTTGGAGTCTCTATCAAATGGGACTTTCTGCACTTTTATGTGATGATATGGGCCTTGGAAAGACTTATCAGGCCCTTGGTCTTGTAGCAGCAATCAATAAAGGCCCTGTCCTTATATTAGCGCCGACATCTGTGATCTATCACTGGTTTGAGAAAGTACAGAAATGTCTGCCGCATCTGAAAGTATGCCTCTTTCATGGTCCTGAGCGTAAAATGACGGATGATGCCGATGTCATTATTACTACCTATGGCATGGTCCGCAACGAGAGAGAGCGTTTAAAGCGCTATCAATTTGAGATTATTATCTTTGACGAAGTGCAGATGGCTAAAAACCGTTCTAGTTTGACATGGTTGGCTTTAGCAGGCCTTAAAAGCCGTTTTCGTTTAGGTCTTACAGGCACACCTATAGAAAATAATTTAAAAGAATTGAAAAGTCTTTTTGATCTTGTTCTGCCAGGGTTTTTCTCAGGGGCACATCGTTTCCGTGAGCAGTTTATTACGCCTATCGAAATTCAGGGTGATAACAAATGTAAAGCGCTTTTACAGCGACTCATAGCACCTTTTATATTAAGACGCAAAAAACAAGACTGCCTAAAAGAGCTTCCTTCTAAGACGGAAGATGTTGTCTGGTGTGAGCTTTCGGAAGAGCAGAAAGACCTCTATCAAAAGCTCTTGCAAGAGCGCACAGAAGTTATCGCAGAGCTGCGTAGTGGCGAGGGAACATTCTCTTATATTACATTGCTAGCACTTCTTATTCAGCTTAAGAAAATTTGTAATCATCCGGCCTTATTTCTCAACGATATCAAAAATTTCCGAGCTCATAAATCGAGTAAATGGATTCTTTTTGAAGAGCTGCTCACAGAAGTGTTAGCAGGCGGTCAAAAAGTGGTTATCTTCTCTCACTATTTAGGTATGCTGGATATTATAGATGACTATTTACGCGAAAAGGGTATTGGTTTTGCCTCTCTTCGAGGAAGTACGGTGAATCGGCATGAGCATATTGCCCGTTTTCAAACAGATCCTACATGTAGGGTGTTTGTGGCCTCCTTGCAGGCGGGAGGGCTGGGTATTGATTTAACAGCTGGCTCTGTAGTTATTCATTATGATCGCTGGTGGAATGCTGCAAGAGAAAATCAAGCTACTGACCGGGTATATCGTATTGGACAAAAAGTTCCGGTGCAAGTATTTAAACTTGCTACTATGGGCACGGTAGAAGAAAATATAGATCAGTTAATTGCAAAAAAGGCACGTCTTCTAGACGATATTATAGCACTCGATGGTCATACAGATTTTAAAAAACTTACACACGAAGATTGGCTCCAAGTTCTTTCCGTCCTCGGTCCCCGAGAAAAGGAACTTGATTAAGGGCATAGTGCTCGTAATCATTTCTTTCTTTCTCTTTGCCCTGACGACAAGCTTTGCTAAAAGCATCTCTGTACGGATTCATCCTTTTGAATCGGTCTTCCTCCAAAGTGCCTTCGCCACCCTTATTCTGCTCCCTTATGCTCTAAAAGAAGGTATCAGGGGACTTATCCCTCAAAATAAAGGCTGGCATTTACTGAGAGATGTAACGGGATGCCTGGCTTTTGCGTGTAGTTTTTATGCAACGCTCTCTATTCCGATTACAGATGCGATGCTTCTCTATAGCGCGAATGCTTTATGGATTCCAGTTATCCTCTGGGGGATCTTTAGACAGAAAATACCTTTTAAGCTGCTTATTTGCATAGTGCTGGGTTTTATGGGCGTTATGTTGATATTGAAGCCTGCCAGCTCTCTTTTTGCTGTAGGTAGTCTTTGGGGTGTTGCCAGTGGCTTTTTTATGGCTATTGCCATGCTTTCGCTACGGATCCTGGCGCAGAGAGAGCCACATCATCGTGTTATTTTCTATGTTTGCCTGGTATCTGCACTACTGGCAGGCCTATCGCTACCTTTTGTATGGGTAACGCCTAATCTCTATGAGATGTCTTTTATTCTGGCTAATAGTCTCTTTATGGTAATGACACAGATTTTTTTAACAATGGCCTATAAGCTGAGCCCTGCCTCCAGACTTTCGCCTTTTTCCTATACAATCGTTATCTCTGCAGGGCTTATTGATTGGCTTGTATGGAATGTCTTACCTAATCCTATGAGTATTACAGGAGCTGTTTTGGTAGTAGGCGCAGCTATCACATCTATCTCACTTAAGACCGATAAGCAGCTCACCTAAAATCGGTTAAGACAGATCCTCCTTAAAAAATCTAATAAGCCCGTTAATAATCTGCAGGATTAGCCGGGCTTAAGTAAAGTAGCTTTCGTCCAGGTCATCTTCGGCGCAAAGCTTTTCACTGCCCGCTGTGACGCTCTTACGCTCTTTTTGCTTGGCTTTATTTTTAAGATGCATAAGAAGGGGGACGCCTGCAAAGCCAAAGACTTCTCGGAATTGGTTTGTAAGGTACTTTTTATAGGTATCGCCCATCAGCTTAGAATTATTCACAAAAAGAATAAAAGTGGGTGGGTGTATAGAGACCTGGGTCATGTAATAGATACGCAGGCGCTTGCCCTGGAGCATAGGTGGATGGTTTCTTTGAAGAGCGCCTTCCACAAATTTATTAAGCTGTCCGGTATTAATACGTGTTTTAGTAGCAGCAAAGACATCTAGCGCTGCTGAGATAGTCTCCAAAGAGTTACGGCCGGTAAGAGCAGAGCCAAAGACCATAGGGCAATGGGCGAGGAAAGGGCTTTCCATTTCGATGGATTTTCTAGCATGCTCCATACGAAAGCCTTTCACAAGGTCCCATTTGTTAAAGAAAAGGATACATCCTTTTCCTGCTTCACAAATGCTGTCAGCAATACGTTTATCTTGGACAACAAGGCCTACTTGGGCATCGATAACCAAAATACAGACGTCGGCTTTTTCAATAGCATCTTCCGTACGAACGGCAGCGAATTTCTCTACAGTTTCGTGCGTTTTATTTTTACGACGTACGCCAGCGGTATCTATCAAAATAAGATTTTGCTCATCGAAAGAAAAAGGGATTTCGACGCTGTCACGTGTAGTGCCAGCAATAGGACTTACCACGACGCGTTCATCATCCAATAAATGGTTAATAAGGGTAGATTTTCCTACATTCGGACGGCCCACGATCGCAATACGAGCTTCAGGAGAGCGCTTTACTTGGCTGTCGAAGTCAAAGCCTTCAAAAGCTGCTTCCAGAAGTTCCATGATATTATTGCCTTGTGTGGCAGAAACAGCGATGATTTTTTTAATACCAAGAGAATGAAAGTCATGGATAAGTTTTTCTGTCTGCATATAGTCAATTTTATTGACAGCGAGGCAGAGCGGTTTTTGGGTGCGTAGAAGGATTTTAGCAACCTCTTCATCCCAGATGGTCAGTCCAATTGTTCCATCTACGACCATTACAAGAGTGTCGGCTTCTTCGATAGCTATAAGAGCTTGACGGCGAATCTCTTCGTTAAAATCAGCTTTAGATTTGGCATCGATGCCCCCCGTATCAATTAATTCAAACTCCCGACCTAAAAAGGTGGCTGTAGTATAAAGACGATCGCGTGTGATGCCCTCTGCTTCATCGACGATTGCAATACGTCTTTTAGCAATACGGTTAAAAAGAGCGGATTTTCCCACATTTGGGCGTCCCACAAGGGCTAGTTTATACATAAGGTGGCCAATTTAAAATAAATTCGGTAGAATTATACTTTAGAGACGCTTACCTTAAAAGGCTTATCATCTAATTCATGAAAACAAAACCCATTCAAGACGAAGTTTCTCTGTCCGTGCTCTGGCGCGGCTTTGGTAATTATAAAAAAAGTCTTTTTAAAAATGACCTCCTAGCAGCTTTAGGGGTAGCGCTCTTATCTGTTCCATTATCAATGGCTTATGCTCTTGTTGCGGGGCTTCCTGCCTCTGTTGGTATCTTGGCATCTATTTTTGGAACGATGTTAGCGGCAGCTTTTGGCTCCTCCAGGCACTTAATTGTTGGACCAAGTAATACCATCGCTATTTTGCTCCAAGCAGGTCTTGCAGAGATTCTTTATGCCAATTATCGAGAGGTCTCTCCGGCAGAAAAGACGCAAATTGCTCTTATGCTCCTTTTACAGATCACCTTTTTGGCAGGGCTTTTGCAGTTTTTAGCAGGTGTTTTTAAGCTTGGAAGGCTAACTCACTTTATAAGTCGTTCTGTGGTAACAGGTTATGTTATAGGAGCCGCTCTTGCCATCATTTTTGGGCAGCTTTATAACTTTTTTGGGATGAGCGGGCCCTCTAGGCCTGTTTCTGCTTATCAAAAAGTGACCTATTTTTTCGCCCACCTTCAACATATTCATTGGCCAACGGCAGCACTTGCTTTTTTTGGTTTCTGTTTCTTTTTTATTGTAGAACGGATTTCCAAAAAGATTCCAGCAGCTGTTCTAATGCTTATAGCAGTTAGTTTAGCAGCTATTTTTCTGCAATATTTCTCTACAGAAACAGCGGAAGAAATCAATCAAGTACTGATGATTAAAGATTATGGGGAGACAGGCTCCCTCAGCATTCACTTTTCTTGGCCGCAGTTTGACTTGCAGCAGATCAACACGATATTACCTATATCCTTTGCTATTGCACTCCTAGGTATTTTAGAGGCTACGGCTATTGCCCGGACGTTTGCGACATCTACGGGACAAATACTCTCGATTAACCAAGAAATTTTTGCTCTTGGGGCGGCTAATTTAGGAAGCTCTCTCTTAGGTGCTATGCCAAGTTCTGGGAGCTTTGCCCGCAGCGCACTCAATTATAGTGGTGGGGCTCGCACACGCCTTGCAGCAGTCCTCAGCTCTTTTCTAGTAGCAGCTATTGTTATCGCTTTTTTTCCTCTTGTCTTGCAAATACCCCTTGGCGCACTAGCAGCTCTTCTTTTTATCAGTGCTTGGCGCATGGTTCGCTGGAAAGAGGTTTATCTTTGTTTAAAAGCTACAGCACCAGATGCTTTTGTCCTTGTCGCTACGGCTTTGTCTTGTATCATTTTTAGCGTAGAAGTAGCCTTTTATATCGGTATCGTTTTATCCATTCTCTTTTATTTGCGTAAGGCGGCGACTCCGCGCTTTATTGAGTGCAGAGTTTCGGAAGAAGGGGAGCTTAAAGCAATGACACCTCAAGAGCTTATTGAAAAGCGGCCTATTCGTGTTTTACAAGTCGACGGGGAGCTTTTCTTTGCAGCAGCCGACCTTCTTCACGCGGCTGTAAAAACATTGGCTCAAGCGCCAGAGGTTAGAGTTATTATTTTGAAAATGACTAATGCCTTTCACTTGGATGCAACAGCTTGTGCTGTTTTACAAGCCTTACACACCTATATTCAAGCAAGAGGATCCCAGCTTATCTTAACAGGTTTAACCCGTCCTATATGGCAGGTACTCTCTGATAGTGGTTTTGTGAAAGAAATAGGGGTTGAAAATCTTTTTTTGGTGAATGCAAGTCAACCCTCTGCCTGTATTTTATCAGCCTATTACCGGGCGGAAAATCTTTTGCCAATGCCACCTCTTGAGCATCCCGTTAATTAAAAAGCTGCTCAGAATAATAACTCGATCATCTTAACAAGATATTAAAAATAATTTGATGAAATGGTCTTTTTATTTTTCTAGTGAGACATTCTATGAATACTTTTCCGATACATAGTTCTTGGTGTGAATTTGAGCCAGGAAGTTTTTTTAGTTTGAGAAGTGGCTCTGAACAATGGCTATCTTTTGAAAGTATAGGAACATTAGTACAAGAGATTGCTTTAGCTGCTTTAGCTGTTTTGGTTTTCTTGATAACGTTCGGAGCTGTAACCTCTTTTGGAGAAACAAGATCATCTACAGAGACTAGTAATTATGGCCTTTCTACAACAGTGGCGCCTCCAAGGCCAACCGCTTTATCCTTACCTTATCTCACTGAAATAGAGTGCCCTGTTTGTATGGAAGATCCCTTTAGGGAGACGTCTGCCAGATCCTATACATGGAGTGGCCATGCAGTTGTTGCGCCTAGTGGAAGGCATCAAATCATTCATGGTATCTGCGCTAAGTGCTTACCAAGGGTGCCAGCAGGGGGAGTCCCCAATTGTTATACTTGTAGGGCTCCTTTACCACGGGGACTCCAACAGATAACTATTTATCGAGATGGAAGTACCAGCTAATAGATATATAAATAGTTTTTTGTTTATCAAAAATCCTTATTAATTTAAGTTAAAATTTTAATAAGGAACTAGTTATGGTAGGTGGTCTTCCCAATTCTGCAGCGCGTGTTCTAGCTGGTGCTTTGCGACTTGGAACCTCCATGCCCAAAAGCCCTGGTGCCCTTGGTGGAAGGTCCATTACTGCTTTACACACTACGTTTTCTAGAGTAAGCTCCGTACCTCCAGAATCACTCTGCCAGGTGGGAGCTAGAAAGGTAAGTGTAGTAGCTTATCCACAGCTTTCTAAGGCACCAGCTTCCAACGCCTTAGTCCAAGCACTATCCCAAAAAGCAAGTCAGATACTGATGCCCCCGGGTCTATTTAAAAAGTATTTGCAGGCTGATACACCAGCAGCTTCTGTTGTGGCTGAAAAGGCTTTGCCGGCTGAGATTCCAGCAGCGCTAGAGGAGCCAGTTTCTCCTATTACAGGCCTTATTTCTCAGGTTAATAAGACTTTAGGGGATACCTCTAAAGGATTGCAAGGACGACTAGAGGCTATTATGCAAGCAACTGGAAAATCCGAAGTAGCAGTTATAGCAGAATTGCGTACAGATGTAGAAGGGTTAGATGCTTTACGTTTAGGTACTACAGTTACAAGCGAAGACGGCTTAAATAAGCTGGGGGAAAAAGTCATTGCATTTAATGAAAAATATGGTTTTAAACCCGATTTATCAACCGATGCTAAAAAGCAACAGTATATAGCACGACTTTCTAATAGCATCGCAGGTACTGACTATAAAAGCTCAGGAGTGGATTGGAGGTTTTTCGTTGGGAGGTCTTCTGAAGATGCAAGTAAAAAAATCTTATCTACAGCGATTGTCATTGCTGGATTAGCTTTAGGGGCTATGCTCCAAAAAAGTGAATTAGCCCCTGAAGATGCTCAAGCCCGTATAGATGAGGAGTTAGCAACGACTCCACTAGGGCGTTTACTGGAGAGCCCTGCATCAAAAGCCGGAAGAAAATTTGAACCACAATACAAGAAAACGATGGCCCTACTGAATAAGTATAATGAATTTGATAAGAAGTTAAAGGAAGAAGTGGCAAAGGGGATAAAAATAGAGGAAGAGTTCTTAACTCTCAGCACAGGTACAGGTCCAAAACAGATCGAAAAGAAAGTTCAGGATCGGTTAGCTCTACATGCCAAATGGCAACCATTAATAGACGATACTATTTTACCTGAAAATGAGTTAGCAAAAAGTAAAGAATGGGCTTCCTTACAGGATCCCGCCCAGATGAAGGCCTTAGAACAAGAAGGCGCTACTCTGAGTTCTTTACAAAAAGAGATCGAGGCTGCTCAGGAGGGAAAAAATATAGATCCAGAGCTAAAAAAACAGATCGAATTATTAAGGGCCGTGGAGCCTTCCACAAAGAAATTCACAGCTTCACCCGCAAGGCCCCAAGATCTTCTCGAAATACGAGAGCCAATCCCCCCAGTAGGGGCAGTAGTAAGTTCAGGCCTAGGAAAAGAAGAAGATGCCCATCTTATGGCAGACAAGCATATGATTGAAGCATTGGAACACAGTCCTACACCTGCTAACTTGGCGATATTAAAAGAAACAGAAGAGAAGTGGACGCAGAACTTTAGTCTGCTGAATGAAAAATTGATGGATTTAAAAAAACTGAATACGGAGCATGATAAAAAGCGTATAAGCCTAAAGTCTGGTCTTAGATGGAAAGCGGTGGATCAACAGTTTATTCAAAAATGTACAGCCCATGCGGATAAGAAGAGTGCAGGCTTTTCACTGGAATCTAACGATCTTTATAAAAGAGGTGTTACGGCTTTAACGAAACAAATGATTGAATCCGTATCCATGAGAGACAGTTTACAGAAAGTTTTACATGAACATCCATATACACCAGAACAACTCGAAGCTTATTGTAAAGCCGCAGCTTCTGTAGTTATTGCAAATAGGATAGGTCTTTATAATGCACAAAAAGCGCTTGTAGAAAACCCTGAAATCAAATCTTTTGCTCGGTATAAAGAAGTCCAAAGTGATAGTATAGGAAAGGCCAAAGAGCTATTAGCTATGCTAAAAGAAGCCCCTAAATCATCTGAGTCCAAAGTGACTGCTCTGGGGCGGCTTCTGGGCTATTAAGATAAGGAGTTTATATGACAGGACCTATAAAAAAAACAGATCCAGTAATTAGTGCAGGGGGGGCAAGTGTTCCAGCTGGTGAGGCAAAAGGAGCTAAAGGAACGAGCTATACAGATGCGGAATTTATTAAAAAAAATTTTGAGGCGATGAATGCTTTCACAAAAAGCTTCGAGGCCTTAAAGGCATCACGGGTAGCGGCTGAAGCTGCGAAAAAAAAATAAGTCACAGAGCTTAAAAAATGGCTGGGATCCTGAAGAGGCTTTGAAAACTGTTTCTTGAAATGTATTTCTGTCAAAACCCACTCTCTAGAAACCGATAGATGTGGATTTATGGAAGGCATGGGTAGCAGGGGTTAACGGGGTCGTATTTAAAGGTGAAGCTTTGCCATTCTATTGACCGGTAGTACCATTCATCTCCATTTTCGCGAAGAAGGCGATCACAGCCAAGGGCAATGCCCTGGGAAAAACCGTACGCATAGATAGCATCCTTCATATATTGAGAGGAACTAGGGCGGTAGCAGCTGCGTATGCCGTCTATCGGTGAGATTATTTCCTGAAAAAAACTAATCGAAGAGATGCCAAAAGAGGAGGGCGGGCTGCAGGGGGCTTTGCTTGTGAGGTTGCTGTCCTTGCCCCAGGGATCTTCTGCAGGAAGATGCAGGCTGATAAACAAGAGACTGATAAGAGTTGTAGAGAAATTAAAAGGCATAATCAAGCATGAGTAGAGGGTAGAGCCTTTCTTGTTCTAAGATTTTAGTGCCCGCATTCTCATAGAGGCGCTCATTATATTCAGCAGCAGCACGTCCAGCACCCCATATACCACCGACATACCAACCGACCTCTAAGCTTGCACAAATAATAGCGGGAAAGACAAGGCTTTTTCTTGCAAACTGGTAGGTTGCCCCAATAAAGACAGCATTGACAATCATGGCAGTGATGCCCGTGTTTACTTGTTTCACATACATATAGCCAACACCCGGTAAGAGAGCGTTCATCATACGTGCTTTATTCACCGATTTCGATTCGAGACAGTAATCAGAATAGATTTTTTTAAGATAGCAGGGGGCTTGGGCCATCTGAGAAGCGCATCTTAGGTCGCCTGTGCGTATAGCACTATAGAGTGCTAATTTATCAGCCAGGATGGGATTTTCCAGACGAATGCTTTTAAGAAGGGCTACAGCATAATCTCCGCGGCCTATCCGGCAGCTGCTATCATAGACAATAACCAGCATATCTTTCCATGCAGGGAAAGTTTTTGTCACCGCCGCTTTAAGAGCACTTTTTTCAAAGTAACAAAATGCTTCTTCATATTTTCCTGCTAGATAATAGGAGAGTAGAATTTCATATTGAAACTGCAGGATGGTTTGAATATGGCTCCCTCTTAGGAGGATCTCACCTCTTTCAAAAGCTGTGATAGCTCGGTAAAAATCGCGTCTTTGGCCGAAGGTCTCCCCGATTCTCTGTTCGTCCGCCACATTTTCAGGGGAAGTAATCAGGGGAAAAGGAGAGGGGCCGGCTTTAATACATTCAGCAGGAGGCGCAAACTCTACGTGGGGATGAAAAGGTATGGCCGGCTGTTTACAGGAAGAGAGCAAAGAGAGAAGTAGCAGAAAAGAGCTAAATCTTAGAAGCGTTTTATTCATTAAAAGGACGTTTAGGAGGCTTTGGAGAGCAATCTTTTTTGGGGATATGTTGGATAGGATTTTTAGAATTGTTAGAGGGCTTTGGAATAGCGGCTGGAGGTGTCATAGTAACACCAGGTGTGAATGAGGAGTTTCTATTAGAATCACTGCCTAGATCATTCGGAGAAAATGCATTACCTGTAGAGCTATTTTCAGATGGGTTCTGCATAGGTTCTGTTAGCATATAGGAACTATCAGGAGTCTGAAGCGGAACTGAAGTAGAATCTGTTGGGGCCAAGCTATTGTCGTTGCTATTGTAGTTTATAGGGGGATTCATAGGAGCGGTTGTAGGAGGCAAGGGGAGATTCATGTTAGGATTTATCGGTGTAGAGCGTATAGGAATATAGCTGTTATCAGGAAGCGGTTCTGGGTAGCTGCGGGTTACCTGAGGCACCAATGACTTGCCTTTAGCATTTCCATTGGGAAGGTCGTTCGAAAGTGATTCATAAGGTCGATAAAAGCTCTTGTGGAAGGCATTAGTTTGGCAATTAGGCATGCATTCTTCAGGCTGAGAATTCCAATTAAATTCATCTCCCTCATAATTACCAATACCGCAAATCTGGTCAGTTGTTTCCATAATGCGGGGATGAATAAATATAATAGTATTGTTTTTAGAGTATGTCTGTGTTTGGGTGCTAAAGGCCGCTCCCAATATAGGAATACATCCAAGGCAAGGAAGGCCTGTTTTTGTGTAATTTTTAGTATTTTGAATCATACCACTCAGAACCAGAAAATAGCCGTTAGGAATAATTACGCGCGTGGTAGTAGAGAGTTTAGTTGTTGTAGGTGTGGGAAACCCTGCTGTTACAGAGGAGGCTGCTAATGAATCAATTTGATCGATTTCTTGTACCAGATCCAAAGTAATGATATCTCCCTTCCCAAGGGTTGGAGTCACCTGTAAAGAGACACCAATATCGCGGTAATCAACGTTAAAAGCATTACTTTGCTGGGCTGTTTGTACCGTCACATTTGCGGTTGTAAAGGGAGTGTTACTACCCACAAACATGGAAGATTGACGGTTATCAACAGCTACAATTTTAGGGTTAATGATGATTTTTGTATCACCCTCTGTTTGAAGAGCTTGTACTAAAGATCCGATGGAACCGTATACATTACCACTATGGGTGATAAAATTACCGATAGAACCAAGGCTGAAACTAGGTGTAAGAGGAAGAGCAGGGCTGGTGCTAGTGCCTGTTATAGGAGGTACTTGGAAGGAGTTGCTAAAACCAGGTGTGCTGGAGCCAGATGCACTGATCGGTGTAGTACTGCCAATATTATAGGCCATACCTTGAGCTGTTTGTACCAACGCACCCATTTGCACACCAAAATTAAGACTATTGGCGACAGTTGTTGTGATAACAAGCATTTCGATATAGACCTGGCGGGAAGGAACGTCGATTTGAGGGAGCAGTTGCTGCATACGGCGAATAGCGCTTTCAGAGCCTGTAAAAAGTATGCTGTTAGTGGATTGTAGCCATACAGCATTAAGGATAATATCCATAATCTCTGTGTTAGCACCGCCATAACTTTGAAGATTTCCGCCAACGGTATTTAAAGCTGTTTGGATGAGATCACCCGTTTGGTATTGTAGCTTATAGAGCCAGAAAGAGGTTGTGTCAATATTAGTAGGTGGTAGATCTACATGTTGGTTGAGATTGCCTTCAAGGGCTGGTTGATCTAGAGCCGTTAAAACACTCAGAACACGCGCATTAAAAGAGGCTGTCGAGGTAATAAAGAGTGAGTTTGTTGAGCCCTGAACGACTACCGTAAAGGGGAGGTTTTCCGAGGCGGCCATAGGTCCCATGATTTTTTGGACTATGTTCATAAGGGCATCTGCAGGCACAAACTGGGGCTGGTAAGAGGCTACTTCAACAGTGATGGCTTTGCCGGCAGGGGGGTTGGCAGGGGCTTCTGGGGCTGGTTGATCTAGCTGTTTCAATAAATTGATCGTACGCAAGCTAAATTCATGAGAAGAGGAAATATAAATAGTTTTCGTCAGAGGCTGAATAATCATGGTAAAAGGAATTTTTTCAGCTTCCGCAATAGGGTTTAAGATTTTCTCGGCAATGGGTAAGAGCGTATCTGGTGAACTATATTGCGGCACATAGGAGGAGATGATAGTTGTTTGGTTAATATCATTATTTTGGGTAGTGGAGGGCTTGTCAAGCTGAGAAAGTAAATCTATAGCCTTCATATTAAAAGCTTTCGAAGAGCTGACATAGATCGTATTAGTAGAGTTTTGCAGAGTCATAGTAAAAGGGACATTTTCTAGAGTTGCCAGAGGTTCCAGGATTTTACTTGCTACTGTTACAAGACTTAAAGGGTCGGCATTTTTAGTAATATAGGTTGTAATTTCAATGTTGAGATTGCCGGCAGAGGGTCTGCCCTTAATATCGCTCGTTGTAGTCCCGGCTCCTGGAACATCCAGCTGTTGTAAAAGTTGTAGTGTACGTAGATTAAACGATCTGGTAGAGGATATATAGATAGAATTCGTAGAGGCTTGAATAACAACGGAAAAAGGAATTTTCTCAGAAGCAGCAATGGGTTGTAGAATTTGATCAACTAAAGAAACAAGAGCTTCTGAGCTGACGTTTTGAGGGACAAAAGTCGCTACTTCCACAGGGCCATTTTTGGCGGATAAATCCATATGGGAATCGGCTGTGGGCTGGTCTAGTGATTTGAGCACATCGGCTACACGTGTGTTGAAGGTTTTTGTAGAGGTGATAAAAATAGATTTAGTAGCACCTTGAACATTCATATTAAAAGGAACGTTTTCTTTATCGGCGATAGGCTGAAGAATTTGCGTTGCTAAGGGAATCAATGCATCAGGAGAGATGTTAACTGGTACGTATACCAGGACGTCTAAATTTGTCTGTAAATGGCTGCCTGTTTGATCGAGCTGACTTAGTATCTGCTGAACTTTTTGTTGTAGGCCAGTTGGTGCTACAATAAAGATCATACCTGTGGCTGGCTGATCTACAAGGAGGATAGGCGAGCCTTGTATTTCCGCAACAGGTGCTAAGATACGGGAGGCCATTTCTGCAAGTGCCGTAGAAGAGCCGTGGACTGTCGTGTAGGTAGTGACATCCAGAGCTGTGAAGGGTTGATCAAGGGCTATTAAGAGCTCGAGGCTTTTAGTGATATTGGCATTAATATCGGTGATAATAAGTTGATTAGTGCTTGTGGATATATCTATAAGTGCTTGAGGGGATAGAAGCGCTGTTAGGATGCTTTGGGCTTTTAATGCGGGTAGGTTAGCCAAGGTAACGATTCTTGTACTATAAGAGTTTTGTGCACTTGAGCCATCTATATTTATAGGGCCCATTTTTGAAACAGAGCCATCTTTATAAATAAGGATATTATTGCCCTGCTCGGATATTGTAAGGCCATGTATGCGAAGAACTTGAAGTAGTGAGGCTGTTACATCAGCACTGGATGTAGGCTCCTCAGATACAATAGTGACTGTAAATTGGAGGTCTTCATCTTGGTAGACGAAGTTACGTCCACTTATTTTCGCTACAAAACGCAGGTATTCTATAATCGCTACATTCGTAAAGTTAATTCGGTAGCCATCAGCTGTAGTTTTCTGCTCTATTTGAGGAGGGCTTTCTGGATTCCTAGTAATACTAGAATTTGCCTGAGGCTGTTTTGTTAAATCAGAAGTAGCCTCTACATTTTTTTTAAGAGAGCTGCTTTTTTTGACGATGGGATTTTGCTTTGTCTGTAGTTTTTCTTTAAGTGGTGTATGCAGAATACGGGCAGGAATTTTATCAGAACTCACCGCACAAAGCTGTATAGATGAGAAGGTTAATAAAAGAAGAACACTAGCTAGAGAGTATTTTAATGGCTTTGTAAGCATTTTTTTAAAAAGAAAATCCCGGCTAAAAAATAAATGTCTCTACCTTTTTGGCGGTTCGTTTATTAAAAGTCACCAAAAAATTCAAGAGGGATCATCTCTAGAAGGAGCTTCTATCGATAGAGAACAGGTGTATTTACATCTTGCGGGAGATGCTGATCAAAGTAACAGCTGAGGCATCCAAAATTTTTTGGCTGCTAGCAGGGCGGATTTTACGTAATATAGCTTCGACTTGGCGCTGGGGAGACAGGAAGAGGGTATCCATAAGGGCTGCTTGAAATTCAGGCTCTTTATTATCAGAGGCACTCGCCTCTTTATCATTAAAGAGTGTTTTGTAGGTATGGAGAATAAGACGGTCCCCAATAGTCCAATTACTGGTAATCTCGACAAATTCCGTCTCTTCTGTAATACCGAGTGCAATATTATCGGCACTGAGTTTGTTGACTTTTGTAGCGCCCGATTGCATTTGCCAAAGAGGGCCAAACCCGCAGGAGATATAGCGCATTTTTTGGTTATTGGGATTGAGTAGAAGGAGGTTCATGAGGAGAATCTCGTCATCAAAAGACTTGCATAAGAGCGTGTTAAGGCGTTTTATAAGCTTAATAGGGTCTTCCATTAAATCACGTAAGGAGAGTAGGAGACCTTTTACAATAGCCGAGTAGAGAATGCCGCTTGCACCCTTACTAACTGGTTCTGCAAGGAGCACAGCTGTACAGTTATTGGGAAGGTCGATAAAGTCTACATAGACTGGACTAATACCCATGATGTTACTTTGTGCTAAGCCAATTTCTACTTTAGTCCAGTTAGGGGTTTGTAAAGGTATAAAAGTACGCACAGCTTCTTTAAGATCTTCAAAAAGCTCTCCTGTAACATTACCTCGACCAAGGTCTGTTGTAAACTCATCCGACTCCAGATAATTAGAGAGATCTGTAATGAAATCGACAATATCTTGATAGCGTTCTTGGGGACTTGGTTGCAGAGCTTTTTGTAGAATCTTTTGAAGACCTGGAGCAAGTAGAGAGAGATGTATAACGCCGTGAGAAAGCTTTCCAAGGGCTAGTTCATAAGTAATGATACCCAGAGAGTAGATGTCCGAATTATAAGAGACGGTAAGAGGGTTTTCTTTTTGCTCGGGACTCATATATACGGGTGTGCCCATAAGTCGTTTAGCTTCATTCAGACCTTTTTCAGGGCGCTCTTCATGGAGCTGAGCTATGCCAAAATCAATTACTTTAACACCGCCTGATTCTGTAAGGAGGATATTTTCGGGTTTAAGATCACGGTGAATAACACCATGAGCATGTAGATGAAAGAGGGCATAGGCAATTTGCAGAACAATTTCTAATGCTCGTTTTAGTGTTAGAGCATTTTGCATGATGAGCTGACGTAGGGATATGCCTTGGATAAATTCCATAGCAATATAAAGACCTCCCTCCCATTTGCCCTGCCCGTAAAGCTTAACGATATTCGGATGGTCGGTCATCGCAATAATTTCGGCCTCTTGGATAAAGCGGGAGGTCATTTCAGGATGAGAGAGGTATTTGGCGGAGAGTACTTTAATGATGAGAGGTTCATGTGTTTCAGGCAAAATACCCAGATAGAGCAGGCTCATACCTCCTTTGTCTAGCAAGCTTTCAATAGGATAGGGGCCAATTTTTTTCGGAAGAGGGATTTCTTCTTCCTCGATAACTGTACCTTCTATTTCGATGATCGTCGGTTGTTTAAAAAAATCTTGTTTTATCGTCATAAAGAAAGAATACGCACACCTAGCGTGTCACCACTTTTTAATAATTCCCCTTTGGCAATACGTTTGCCATTGATCAAAAGGTCTACTTGGGAGTTTACAGGATTTCCAAGTGTATAAGTTCCACCTACTTGCATAGAAAGAAGTTCTTTGATAGGGAGTCTCATATAGCCTACGACTACTTCCACATTTAGCGGAATATCGGACAAAGTTTTTGGAGATGGTTCCTCGGCTTTTGGGGCAACTGGTTTGGGAGCTGTAGCTGGGGTGCTGGCCGGCTGTTCTTTTTTTAGCACATCTTCGAGCTCTTTATCCTCTACAAAGAATTCCTCATCTTCTCCTAAGAAATACTTAGGATCATGAGGGTTATCTGAGCCCGCAGCTTTTGGAGCAGCATCAGCTACAGGGGTTGCCGGAGCCGTGTCTTTTACAGCTTTTGGAGCAGCATCAGCCGCTGCGGGAGTTTTGGTATCAGGGGCCTTGTCCATTTTTTTTATCTCCTCTAAAGGCTCGGCAAGAGCTGTAATGGTGAGTAAGTTGCCTTCTATTTTACCAGCAAAAAAAGCGCGATTACCCACAACAATTTGTACGGAAGTCGGTGTAACGGGCCTGTCGAGTAAAAGAAAAGAGCCTTCTTGTATGAGGGCAATATCGCTGTAGTCTAAAGCTACTAAGTCTACAACAAGGCGGGCGGCAATATTTATTTTGGAAGCAACAGCTGAATCATTAATAAGGGACTCTGTATTTTTAGCTGTTTGATTTTTTAGCGATTTTTGTAAGGAGTGGGGAATCAGGATAAGAATAGAAATAGATTCCTTTTCATGTCTAATAAGGCAAGAGATGCTAAGAGCTGGAGCCTCATCTAAAAGAGATCCTGCCGTGCTCAGTAGCCTCAAGGAATTGCTCTTGAAATAGCCGGTAGATTCCAAGCTATCGAGTGCCATACCCCCTATAAAAAGGTAGAAACTCTCCTGAAAGCTGCCCTGTAAGGAAACAGCGGCTTCCATATCATGAGCTAGTAGCCAGGAGGCTAGACGGTTTAGATCATCATGACCAATAGCTGTGTAAAAGGAGGGCGTATGAGGGCTCAAAGAGAAGGAAAATAAACGCGTAGTAGTAGAGGTGGTTTTTTCTTTAATATCTTTATATTCAATGACTTTAGCATCGGATATCTCCACTGTTACCGGTAGTGCTAAACGCTCAAAAAGAGCTTTTTGTAGCGCCTCAACAGGAAAAGGTGGTGCCGGCGGCAGAAGAGGAGCTGCTTCTAGGGTAAAAAGCTCTTGTTTAACCTCTTCAAGCCAATCAAAGGGGACTAAAGCCGTCATTTAATTACTCCCGGCCAATGCCTTCTATCGGTTTTCCAGAGCTGCCATATTCCATGCTTACCTGTAGATCTGCAACAGGAATATTTTTTGCACTGAGGGCTTGTGTGATGGCGCTACGATTATCCATCAGCAGTCGCTGCACACGTGTGTCAGCGGTTGTAACCGATATGTTCAATCCGCGATCTGTTCTATCTAAGTTGATGACTGTACCATCTTTCAACTGTACCTGTGTAGTTTTTTGATTAGTAGCAACGGAGGCTACTAGATTAATAAAGTCTGTTTGAGTGGCAATAGCTTGCGCTGCACGTTCAGCAATATTTGTGCCGGTTGATCCACTAGAGGGGGTTATTTCATTTGTTGTTTCTATTTTAGTTTGTATTTGGGTCTCTATTTTATCACCTGTAAACTTACGGTCTAGGTGGGTCTGTTCTATATCATCTTTACGGACGGTTGTCTGCTTGTCTTTCCAGTCTGTATCCTTATCAGATGTAATAGTTTGCACATCTGTTGTATGCTGAGATAGGGAGCTCGTAGTCTGAGAGTTTTGCATTTTATTGGCAGTAGAGTCGGCAGAGGTTTGTTGGTTAAGACTACTTGCTTTAACAAAGTCATCTTGACCTGCAGATTTAAGAGCATTTGTTAGGGGAGCTAAAGTCTCTTTTGGATCCATTTTTGTCGGAGTGCCCAGATTTTTAGATGTAGTATCTGGCTGGGGGCTTTTTAAGATATCTTGTAAGACAGAGGGATCTTTAGAGGGGAGCTTTTCACCTGTATTAGGTAGCGATAAAGGGTTAGGCTGTTCTTTCTTAGGTGTTTGCAAAGGAGCTGAAGTTGTGGGGGTGGCCGTTTTTTGATCTTTCAGATTAGTGTGAAAAGAGCTGTCTAAAGGGGAGGGTTTTTTCTGTGCAGCTTGCGCTTGCTTGGCAGCGGCATCGGCTGCTTGTTGCTGCTGCTGTTTTTTGATATCCTCTTTTTTTTGAGCATCTTTGGAGCTCTTTGTATTAGTATCATCACTTGTTGAGCTCTGATCTTGTTGTTTATTAAGAGAAAAAGCTTGAGCGGGTGGTGTTGCCAGCTGCTCTTCAGCTGCGGCTTCTGCTAAATATTGCGCATCATCGGGATTTACGGGACTGCCTGATGAACTTCCTACTTTATTATCATCACTCATCTTTACGCTCCTTTGCTTTTCTACCATAAAACATGGTTGTTCCTACTTCGTCAAGGAGTTTTTCCTCCTCTTTAGAGAGTTCTTTGCTGGTTTGTGTTATCCATTCGTCTTTATGGGTTTTAATCTTATCAACCTCCAGACGCTTTTCTTTCACTATTTTTAAGGCCGATTCTAAGGCTATTTCAGCC
>CAIMEJ010000108.1 GCA_903839985.1 uncultured bacterium
ATAATGAAGCACGAACAGCATTATAAAAATTGTCTATTACAATACTTTACAGGGAAACAAGGCCATCCCTCCACGCAAGAGGAGCTTTTTCAGACTCTTACGATTCCTAAGGCTCACAAGAAATTCTTTCAAAAAGCCCTTGCTGAACTAGTAACTGAAGGCGAGCTTGTTGCTATTTCTGAAAAATATCTTCTCGCTAAAGATAAAGATCGGCTAACACGCGGTATCATTCGCATGCATGCAAGAGGTTTTGGATTTGTTTCAACGCCCTCCTATGACCAAGATGTTTTTATACCTAAACACCTAACTCTTAATAGTATAGATAGCGATACTGTAGAAATTCTTGTTGAATCTGAAATTTCTGCTAAAGGACCCGAAGGACGTGTTCTGGCAATACTTGAAAGAGGCCGGCGCCATATCGCTGGCACTATCTGGCAAGAAAGCCCTGCAGGACTCCTCGCCTACGCTCCCCTTCTCGGCAAACAAAAACGCATTGTTCTGAAAGATGCTAGCGAGTTCCATGTCGGAGACCGCCTAATTATGAGCGTTATCGACTGGGGATCCGCAGACAGCCCCGTTATTGCAACACCTGTGCATAAAATCGGCTCTATAAATGAACCTAAACACGATATTCCAGCAGCCATCGAAGAATTTGGCCTGCGTCAGGAATTTCCGGCTGAAGTTATCGCAGAAGCTCGCGCTTTTGGTGATGCTGTCCAAGAAATCGATATCAAAAATCGCAAGGACTTACGCAAACTAGAAACGCTCACAATTGACCCAGATACTGCTAAGGACTATGACGACGCCCTTTCACTGAAAAAAACTGCTAGTGGATATACTCTTTGGGTCCACATTGCCGACGTCTCTCACTATGTTAAGCCAGGCAGCGCCCTCGATAATGAAGCAAAAGCTCGCTGTAACTCCGTTTACTTTCCAGGCTTTTGCCTACCTATGTTGCCACATGAGCTCTCTAGCCATCTCTGCAGCCTAAAAGAAAAAGTTGATCGCCTTGCTTGTACAATTGAAATGCATTTCGATGAGACAGGAGAGCTTCTTGAAGCCCATCCTTATCACAGTGTGATTAATAGTTGTAAACGCTTTACCTATAAACAAGCTAAAAGCGTCCTCGATGGAAAACTAGAAAGCCCTTTTAAAGATTCTCTCGAGCTGATGGTGGAATTCTGCCTCTTGCTTAAAAAGAAAAGAGCCGAACGTGGCAGTGTTGAATTCGGTATGGCTGAAGTTGTTATGATGGTAGACCCAGATGGCATACCTCAAGGCTTTGAAAGAGTCGAATATGATATCACCCACCAACTCGTTGAAGAGTTTATGCTTAAAGCTAATGAAACAGTTGCCACCCTCCTGACAAAGAGAGGCACTCCAGTAGCCTACCGTGTCCATGAAGAGCCTTCTGCGGATTCTTTAAAAGAATTTGCTCAGCTAGCTCGTGCTTTTGGCTTTAAACTAAGTGAGACACCGACGCCCGTAGACTTACAAAAACTCTTCGATGAAGCTACCCAAACACCTTTTGGTCCGCAGCTAGCTGTTAGTTTTATTCGCAGTATGCGTCTTGCCTACTACAGCCCATCAGCCCTTGGTCACTACGGATTGAGCCTTCCCTACTACACACACTTTACAAGCCCTATCAGACGCTATATAGATTTGGTTATTCATCGACTCCTTATGGAAAAAGAGGCTCCTGAAACACTGGAAGAAATCGCCCATACATGCTCTGAGCAAGAACGCATTAGCGCTAAGGCAGAAACCTCTGTCGTTATTCTCAAGAAATTCCGCTACCTGCAAAAACTTCAAGAAGAAGATCCAGCTTGCGCCTTTGAAGCCATCGTATCACGTGTTAAACCTATGGGCATCATCTTTGACATCCCCTCTCTTATGCTCGACGGTTTTATCCATGTATCCGACCTCGGTGATGACTACTATGTCTATCATGAAGCTCTTCATAAAATGCAGGGCCGGCATACGGGCCATACCTATGCGTGTGGGACCAAATTTGAAGTTCAGCTCTCTCAAGTCGATTTTATTACGCTTGAAAGCAAATGGGAACTAAAAGGGGGCAAAGCTGCCAGACGTCCTCGGGGTTCTAAGAATAAATAAAATTTATATTTTTATAGAAAAGCTCTCTTAAAAGAGATTGCTTGCGCTCAATGGATAATTTTTGTATAATCCATGAGCTTCAAGGAGATATTTCATGGTACGCATCAGTAAACAGCAAGAACGCAGAAGTGTAAGCCCTCGCAGGCCTAAAATTGCTGGCAAAAAAACAGGCGCGCGCAAGGACAACTTGCCCAAAGGCTACAAAGAGCATGTTAATGCTGTAGGTCTTGATGCCGCTATTTTCATTCCTAAGATTTCATAAGGATTTCTCATGTCAAGACATAAAAGCTACGGAAGCTCAAGTAAAACAGCGACAAAACGTAACGTATTAAAACGTTTTGAGCGCATCGACAAACTACGTGAACTAGGACGTTGGAAAGACGGCGTGAACACACGCGTTACAGCGCTTCCTAAAACACCTACTTTTTAATTTATGCATGTTCTGATTCAGAACACGCAAAAAGATCTTAAGCTTTCGAAGAGAGCGGTTAAAAAATATATTTTAACCGCTCTTCATTTTTTAGATGTTTCTGCTGATGAAATTCATATCAATTTTGTTACGGAAAAAAAGATTTGTCTTATTCACGAGCAGTTTTTTAACGACCCCTCCCCCACTGACTGTATTACACTCCCCCTGGATGAAGATGAGGAAACCATTGGTTATAAATTACTTGGTGAAGTTTTTATCTGTCCAAAAGCAGCCCTTAGCTATCCCGATCCCTATAAAGAAACAGGCCTCTATATCGTTCATACCCTTCTCCATCTCATTGGCTATAGAGATGGTAATCCCGCAGAACGCTTAAAGATGCGCCGTGCCGAAAAGCGCGTTTTAGCCCATCTTGATAAAAATAACTTGCGCCTCGACAAAGAGATAGTATAATAACCTAACTATGATCTTTATTACGACCCTCGCCTTCCTTGGTGCTTTTTTTCTATCTCTTTTTGCGGCATCTACTCGAAAAATTAACTTTATTAGACCTGCTTTTTTTTATCAGCGTTTTCAAAGACTTTTTTTTCAGAAAAAAGAAACAGAAAGAATCTATGCAGCAGTCCGCATTACACGCTTTCTTCTCCTTATTATTTCAGTTGCTCTCCTGGGCACCTACGTAATGAGCCCTCTCTATTTCGTTTCTCTCGTCTTTGCCTGCTGGATCTTTATTGATCTGTTACCCTCTATCATTGGCTATCGTTACTATGAAAAGGCCTTTATCTTATCTGCCCCTGTCGTCTCTTTATATTTGATTCTTTTTTCTCCTCTGCACTTTATTGTAACTTCCTTCTCTAAACGCTTTATCGATGCTCTAGCCTTTCCTCTCATGCGCCAAACAAGCGCTGGCGTTACGGAAAAAGTTATAGCTATTTTAGAGGCTAGCGAAGGAAAAACTCCCCATGATAAAGAATTGATTCATGCCGTTATAGCCTTTAAGGACCGCATAGTTCGAGAGGTTATGATTCCACGCGTACATCTTTTTGCACTGCCTGTG
>CAIMEJ010000109.1 GCA_903839985.1 uncultured bacterium
AAAATAGGGGCAAGCATACGACAAGGGCCGCACCAGTCTGCGTAAAAATCGACAAGAACAACGCCTTGTGCTGTTTTGCTTGCAAAATCGGCATCTGTAGCATGTAAAATATTATCTGCCATGAGTATCCTCTCTTTTTATTAACGCAAGTATCTCAAATTAGAGCTTTCTTGCCCAGAAATTAGAGGGCATGTTACCCTTTTTTGCTCCGCGGCCATGGCGGAATTGGTAGACGCGCTAGATTCAGGTTCTAGTCAGGGCAACTTGGTGGATGTTCGAGTCATCTTGGCCGCAATATGCTGTAGCTCCAGAATGGATTCTTTAAGATCATACGTGAGCTTTTCTTCTGCTTCTCTTTTTTCCATATGCTTATATGTTTCGGGATAGAGAGCTTTCCCATAAAAAATACGTGTTTTGCCCCAAAGTTTGGGGAGTTTATGCGAGCGCCCCCAAATCTTATCCGTGCCTTCAATATAAATAGGGATAACGGCTGCATGACTCAAAAAAGAAAGCTTGGCTACCCCCCTCTTAAACTCTTGTAATTTACCATCTTTTGAACGGGTGCCTTCTGGGAAAACAGCTACTTTTTTACCCTCTTTAAGGAGGTTTGCTGTTAAACGAAATGCGGCAATATCACCTGAACCCCTAGAAACCGGATGCGAATTAAGCGCTTTAATAAGGGGGGCCAAAAGAGGTACTCTAAAAAGATAATCGCTGGCTAAAAAATGCATCTCTGCCGGCCAAGTCCCTCCGATAATCGGTGGGTCAAAGAAAGAGGTGTGATTCGCTGCCAAAATAGCGCCGCCTTTGGGAAGGGGCTCTGAAAAATAGACCTCATTTTTATAAAGCAGCCAAAAAAGAAATCCTGAAAGTCTGCTAATAAAACCAAAAAACCAAGGTGTCGATGCTCTAGAAGGGTTTTTTCTAAGAAAGTGCATGCGGGCCTATGCCAAAGGCCAGGATAGCCTCAACAACCTCTTCTATTGTCATAAAGGAGGTGTCTATAACCTTAGCATCATCGGCTGCTTTTAAAGGGCTGTGGCTGCGCGTGGAATCCTGAAGATCTCGTCTCAAAATATCCTGCATGACCTGCTCTTTTGTTAAATTTTCTGCTTCGGAAGGTCTCTTAAAGAGCAGCTCACGAAAGCGTCTCTCTCCACGAATATCAGCAGAGGCTGTAAGAAAAACTTTTAGTTCAGCATTAGGAAAAACAACTGTGCCAAGATCACGGCCCTCAAAAACAGAATGTCCATTCTCTGCAAAGCGTCTTTGCAAAACAACCATCTTTTCCCGAACAACAGATAAGGCTGCAACTTCCGATACATGCTTGGTTATAACAGCACTTCTTATGGCATGGCTTACATCTGTGTTGTCGACGTAGTAGTGATGCTCTCCACCGGTTGTCTCTATGCGAAAATCAAAATGCGCTAGCAGCTCTTCAATATGTGCCTTGTCGGTAAAAGGAATTTTTCTATCGAGTAATGCATAGGTAACGGCACGGTACATCGCCCCTGTATCAAAAAAAGTATATCCTATACGCTCTGCGAGCAATCTAGCTACTGTACTTTTTCCTGTGCCCGCTGGGCCATCTATTGTAATAATCATGATAAGATTCTCATAGCCGCCCAAACAACAGGCGTAGTTAATAGCAAAGAGTCTAGAACATCTAGAATTCCCCCAAGGCCGGGCAAGATATTACTACTTTCATCAATTTTTGCATCACGTTTGAAAAGCGATTCTAAAAGATCACCTACTTCCGCAACACATCCGATAATAATTCCTAGAAGAAGTGCCATTTCCAAAGAAATAAATGTTTTGTTTAAAAAAAGAGGTGTAGCCCACGCAATCACAATGCTTACAAAAGAAGCCCCTACAATGCCTCCTACAGCACCCACGACTGTCTTATTAGGGCTAACATGAGGACAAAGTTTTTTCTGACCCCAAGCACGGCCGGTAAAAAGAGCGAGCATATCTGTTGATTTTGCTACTATAATGAGATAGGCAAGCCAAAAAAGACCCGTCACACTCCCCTCTGGAATAGCTATGCCGTAGACCATATCTACCATGAGGCCCATAGGAAGAGCCAAATAAACTAATAGAAGAATGCTATAGGCAATATGATCTAAGCTTCCTTTGGGATTTTTAAACGTCGTAAAAAAAAGGGCTATAAAAGATATCGGGATGCTGAGCAACAAATAAGAGCGCAAATAAGTAAAATGAGCCGCAATAAGCACAAGAAAACAAAAAGCAAAAGTGAGCAATATAAGAAACTTATAGTTTAAAAAAATCTGCTTGCCTCGAAGAAGGCGGGCAAACTCTACTATCCCTACAGAAGCAATGGCTGCTGTGATTGCTGCAAAGAGCGGCTTAAAAAAAGGATAGGGAGCTAACATGAAGAGCGCGACTATTAAAACAATAGATAAAGAGCTCGAAACAAAGCGCTTTTTATAATCTTTTTTTGATGAGGCCATTATTTTCCCTTTCTTCTTGAACGCTTTTGAAAAGCGCTAACGGCTTCCTGCAAATGTCTCGGCAAAAACTCGGGCCATAAGACCTCCGTAAAATATAGCTCAGAATAAGCCATCTGCCAAATCAAAAAATTGCTAACCCTCATTTCTCCGCTAGTGCGAATCAAAAGATCTGGATCGGGCCACCGCTTTGTATCCAAATAACTTTCTATCAGTGATTCATCTATGCTATCAAGCGTAAATTTATTTTTATTGTAATCTATGAGTAAATTTTTAAATGAGCGCGTAAGCTCATCACGCCCCCCGTAACTCAAGGCTAGAACAAGCGTAATAACTGCCCCCCCTTTTGTTAACTGTTCTGTTTCTTGAAGTGTTTTAGAAAGGGATAGAGGAAAACGCTCTATATTCCCAATAGATTGAAGGCGAACCCCCTCACTCAGCATCCGAGGTCTTTGACTTATTAAAAAGACTCTTAATATTTCAAATAAAGCTTCAATTTCTTGGTCACTGCGCTCCCAATTTTCAGTAGAAAAACCAAATACTGTTAGGATTTTAATTCCTAAATCCTTAGCGGCTATGACGATTTCTATTAAAGTTTCAGCCCCTTTCCAGTGACCTTGAAGTGTGGGTAGATTATTATTTTTAGCATAGCGGCGATTGCCGTCCATTATGATGGCAACATGCTTTGGAACACACTCTTCGTTGTTCAAATCGGTAGCTAGGGGTGTTGGTTCGGCCCTCTGAAAAGTGCAGTCCATGACAATTTCTCAAACAGTTAAAGGGCGATATGATATACGAACTTGCAATTTTTTGTAACTGCCGCCTAAAATCGTCTCATCTTATATTATTCAGGATATCCATGGAAAAACAGAAACGTTGGCAATTTGCGCTTATCCTAGCTGTTATAGTTTTAACGATTTACAATATTCTTCCGACGGTTTTCTACTATACAAAACCTCTCAAAGAATCGATTAATCAGAAGCAAGCCGCTGAGGTTAGCTTACAGATTTCCAAAAGAATCAACAGCTTAGAACCAGAAGCTCGCGACTGGCTGGAGGCTTTTGCTGCTAATTTAGGCATTGCTCCTCAAAAAATTTCTTCTGTGGAAAACAATCCCCGTTTTATCAAAATCGACTTTAAATCTTCTAAAGAAGCCTCTCTTTTTGCTAAAAATCTGAAGCGCGCAGGGCTTTTAATCCCGTTTGTTCCAAGCCAACTCTCTCCAGCTACCTACTTAAGTGCTGATAAATCTGTTGTCATTGAACGCAAAATTGGCACACAATTTGATGCAAAAAATTTGAGTCATTATTTTTCCTTCTCTAAAAAATTCCATAATGACGGTAGTCCAACACCTGCTTGGAAAGGTCTTGTTGTCGATCGCTTTATTCCTATTGCTTTAGCAGCAGGCGGAGAAAGCCAGACGGCCACATCTCTTGGCGCTATTCAAGACGCCTCTTCTTCTAAACAAAAAGACGAAGCCCTCATCGCTTTAAGCAGACGCATTAATCTTATTGATAAAACTTTTGGCTCCAAAAGTTCTTTTGCAAAAGATTACTACGCAAGCTTTTCTCAAACGAGTAAAAGAGCACGTGCCAAACTCTCCGAGGGTCTATCTGGTCAACTCGATAATCTAGCCTCTCGTCTTAATACTTCGAAAAATAGCCTGGCGGCAGAGTCTGAGCTCTCCCTAGAAAAAGAACAGCAGCTCAAACTACTGACAGCACAAATTAATACTGTCGAATCTGCCCGCACTATCGTACAAAAAAATACAGCTGCTTTTAAAGAGGGTCAAAAACCCCTTACCGCTTCTTTTGTCGTAGAACATTTTGAAAAAAGAGCCGGCAGCAATAATAACCAAACTCTGGATGTAGTAGCAGTTAACCCCTATTTTTCTAATATTACCATCGATTGGGCTAACCAAAGAGTTCTTCTTGCTATTAAACCGGCTATTTTAAAAATTATTGATAAGACGAATGCTAAAACAGAAGCTGAAACAGTAGCCTCTGATCGCATGAATCAGCTTCTTCTAGATGAAGTCTCTCGTATTGCACGCGTGAGTCATGAAGCTATTGAGCAAGAAGGCAGCCAGTTTTTTATTAATCTCTCTGATCTTCCAGGTAGCACTAGCTTTTTAACACTTAATTTAGGTGCTATAGCGCAAGAAGAAACTTCCCATCTAAAAGCCCTGATTAAAAAGCAGTTCACCCCTAAAAGCCCCCAGCTTTCTGAAAGCAACTACCCTGTTGTAGATGAATCAGCTTGGCGCGCAATGCCAGTTGACACGCGTAAATCAGCGCTTGTTATCTATGCTCCGGCCACGAGTGAAAAAACTATTCCTCAAGGCTTTAAAAAGAGTTCTTATTATGTGATTGCAAGAGGCCTTGCAGGAACTACAAATGAAACAGTCAAAGAAGATATAGACCAGCTCAAGAAGATCTTAGCCGACAGCGGTTTTTTTGGTTACTCTGGTAATGATTATGGCTTTGGTTCTGAATATGCCTCTGACATGATCTTTGAGAAAGATGATGCTTTTGGGCCTATTGTAAAAGCTTCTCGTGAAAATTTCCGCGTACGCGGTAGTCAATCCCACGCTATTCTTGAAATGTCTGATTATGAACAGCGCCTGATCACCTTAAATCATATTGAAGATCAAATTCATGAAGATCTTTTACGTGAAAGAGATGGCTACCATGCAGCTCAAATTAATCCTCAGCTAGATGCACGTCTAGATGTTCCTGCCCCGACTAGAAATATCTATTGGAGCAACCTCCAATTATCCACTAAAAAATTCTTTCGAGGTGATGATCGTAAAGTTCTTAAATGGGGACTTGATCTTTCAGGCGGTAAAAGTGTTCGTATAGGCCTTAAAGATAAATCAGGTCGCCTTATTAATAATAAGGATGATCTAGAAGAGGGCGTTAACCAGCTCTATAAACGTGTCAATAAAATGGGTCTTTCCGAAGTCTCCATTCGCGTAGAAGGCTCAAATATTCTACTGGATTTTCCTGGCTCTCAAGGCCTTTCCTCCAGTGAACTTATTAAAGCCGCTTCTATGACCTTCCACATCGTTAATGAGAAGTTCTCTCCCCTGAATCGCTCCCTCGGTTCTTACGTGAATGAGTTCTTACAAGAAGTGTGGAATGAAGTTGTTGTAACAAATAATAAAGAACCAGAACAGATACAAATGCTTGCTTGGAAGCATCTCGGAGGACGTCCTGATTCTCTCGAATTCTTCCCCGAAAGCGAAGCTGCTAAGATCCTTTATGAAAATGGTCTACGCCTTGCAGGCCCCAACTCTCCTCTGCCCTCCAGTAACTTTAACGACACTCTCTCTGGAATCGCCGTTCTACGCGGAGAAGACTTCGCCTCTTGGGAAGGCCAGACACATCCTCTGCTTATTGTTTTTCATAACTTTGCTCTTGAAGGCTCCTCATTGGAAAAAGTTCAGGGTGCCTATGATCCGCAAAAAGGTAATATGCTTACTTTTAGCGTGATTGATTCAGGCCAAGATAGTGCCGGACAAAAACGTCATTTCCGTGATGACCTTTTTGCTTGGACAAATCAGTTCTCTCAAGAAAAAATCATGGGAACTCCTAAGCAAGCCTTTTCCTCTGGAAGAGGTTGGAGAATGGCCGTTGTTCTTAATGGGACAATCATTAGCTCTCCAGCGCTTAACAGCCCCATACGTGATCATGCTATGATTACAGGGCACTTTACCCAGAGAGAAATCAATCAGCTCGTAGCCGATTTAAAAGCGGGTTCTCTCTCTTTTACTCCTAAAATTCTTTCAGAAAATAATATTAGCCCCGACCTTGGTACTTCCGAGAGATTCCACGGTATTACTGCCGCGGCACTTGCTACTGTCTTCGTTATCATTGCCATGATTATCTATTACCGCTTTGCCGGTATTGTAGCATCTGTTGCAGTGCTCTTTAACTTAGCCATTATGTGGGCTGTACTACAAAACCTAGAAGCAGCCCTCACGCTGCCTTCTATTGCTGGTATCATCTTAACAATTGGTATGGCCGTAGATGCTAATGTACTTGTATATGAAAGAGTACGCGAAGAGCTAGAGTCAGGTAAACGCCTTCCTTCAGCACTAGCTGCTGGTTATAGCAAGGCTTTTTCAGCCATCATGGATTCGAACCTTACAACCATCATTGCAGCACTTATTTTGCTTCAATTTGACTCTGGTCCGATTAAAGGATTTGCGCTGACACTGATCATTGGTATTGTTTCTTCCATGTTCACAGCGCTCTTTATGACACGCTACTTTTTTGCAGGCTGGGTACAAAATCCAAAAAATAAATCTCTGCCCATGATGAAGTTCTTAACAGCTCCTCATTTTAACTTCTTAAAACAAGCGAAAACAGCTATTATCGCCTCGTTAATTGTTATTGCTCTAGGGACTGGATTCCTTATTAAAGAAAAGGACCAGATCTTAGGCATGGACTTTACAGGTGGCTATGCACTGAATTTAAATCTAGAGCCAAGAGCTAATATCAACTTGCGTGAAGAGACTCTCAAGGCTCTTATAAGCAGTGGTGCTAGAAACGCAGACGTACAGGTAAGAGAGCTCTCGAGCCCTACTTCTTTGCGTATTCAACTCTCTTCTCATCTAGAAAATGCAGGCCAACCTTTCTTCGGGCTTCCTCAAGAAATAGAACCCTCTGGTGCAGTCATTGCTTTTGAGAATAATCCTCGTATTAAATGGGTTATTCAAGCACTTCAAAGTAAAGGGCTTACGGTAACTCAGGATAGCCTGGATAGCATTGATCAAAACTGGAATCAAATGAGTGGACAGCTCTCTAATGCTATGCGTGATCAAGCGCTTATAGGTCTTGGAATCGCGCTTGTTTGCATCATGATCTACATCTCTATACGCTTTGAATTTAAGTATGGACTTGCAGCTGTCATTGGTCTGGGTCATGATCTAGTCATTACAATAGGGGCTATTGCTCTCTTAAATGTGCTAGGCATCACTCTGCAAATCGACCTACAAGTTATTGCAGCACTTATGACAATTGTTGGGTATTCTCTTAATGATACAATTATTATCTTTGACCGTATTCGTGAAGATCTGAAATCTAAGCGTAAAATGGATCTAAGAGACGTTGTTAACCAAGCACTGAATACAACATTGAGCCGTACTATTATGACATCGGGAACAACACTTCTTGTCCTCGTCACTTTGGTTCTCTTTGGAGGAAAATCTATCTTTGATTTCTCCATGGTAATGGCCATCGGTGTTATTGTAGGAACGCTATCATCGCTCTTTGTAGCCTCGCCTCTGCTTGTCTACTTACATAAACGTGAAGAAAAAAAGGCTTCTTTCCTTTTATCTAAACAATCTTAAGGGGGACGCTTGCGAGCATCCAAAGCGCCCTTGTGGATCTACCCCTCTTCTATAGAGGGGTCTGTTACCTTAAGCCAAGAATATGGATTACCACCTCTCATCGCCGAGCTTCTCCTTGCAAGAGGGCTTAAGAGCAAAGAACAAGTCCACAGCTATCTATACGGCCAGCTACCCGATCTTCTGCCTCCTGAAATTTTTCCAGATATGGATAAAGCTGTTAAGCGTATTTTACAAGCAGCCGCTCACAAAGAAGCCATTCTTATCTACGGAGATAATGATGTTGATGGGATGACAGCAACGGCTCTGCTTACCGATTTTTTGGGACTTTTGGACATTCCCATCTACTATTACGTTCCTAATCGCAGCGCTCTCAAACAAAGTCTTATTCTGCATGCACTTGAATTTGCTCTAGAGAAAGGCTGTAAAATTATTATCACCGTCGATTGCGGTATTACAGCTGCCAAAGAAATTGCTGAAGTAGCTGCACATAATATAGATGTGATTATTACTGATCACCATGAGCCTACAGCAAAATTACCCCACTGCCTGGCTACCTTGAATCCTAAGCTTTTAAATTCCCCTTACCCGAATCGTGAAATTACCGGAGTAGGCGTTGCTTTTAAACTAGCGCATGCTCTTACAAATGCCCTTTCAGCGGCAGGTTCTCCTAAGGCCCCCTTGATAGACCTTAAATCCTATCTTGACCTAGTAGCCCTGGGTACTATCGCTGATATGGGTAGCTTGCTAGGAGAAAATCGTATTCTCGTACGTTACGGCCTGCAGCAACTACGCGCTACACAAAGAGTCGGCCTTATAAAACTCCTCGCTCTCTGCCATGTAGAAAAAGGTGATCTTACAAGCAATGATATCGCCTCTAAAATAGCCCCCCGCTTAAACAGTCTTGGCCGTGTTGCAGAACCCCGTAAAGGCGTAGAACTTCTGCTTATCAAAGATCCGGTAAAAGCTGAATCTCTGGCTAAAGAACTAGATCTTTTTAATACAACACGTCAAAAAATTGAGCAAAGTGTGACGCTAGACGTAGAAAAAATGCTTAAGAAAAACCCCTCTCTTACCACTGAAAAAGCTATTATTCTTAGTTCTTCTCAATGGCACTCAGGTGTTATTGCTATCGTTTCTACCAAAATTTGTAAACGCTATAATCGTCCTGCTATTATTATCGCCGTAGATAAGGGTATAGGCAAGGGCTCAGGGCGCACAATTCGTGAATATCCCCTTTTACCAGCCCTCAAAGAATGTAGTGATCTCCTTCTTAATTTTGGTGGTCATGATTATGCTGCAGGCCTCACTATCCTAGAGGAAAATATTCCGGCTTTTATTACGCGTTTTCAAGCCATTACCCGAGAAAATCTGCCTCTGGATGATCTTATATCAAAAACTCAAATTGATGGCCGTGCTGATTTTAAAGACCTCTCTTTTGAATTTATGGAGCTTCTCGCCCTTTTAGAGCCCTACGGTAATGATAATCCACCCCCTCTCTTTTATACAGATGTGCGTCAAGGATGGCCTGCCAAAATTGTTGGGAAATCACATGTAAAATTTTATCTAGAGCAGAAAGACCGTTTTCTAGAGGGTATCGGTTTCGGAATGGGTGAGCGTCTTCCCGAGCTTTTGAAAAAAAAGCAGCCCTTACGCATTCTTTTTACCCCTATGATCAATAAATTCCATCATAAACCTAATATCCAGTTACATATCAAAGATTTCACTGTTCTATGAAACTACGGATAGAAAAAGTTATCTTTGGAGGTGATGGTTTAGCCAAAGATGAGGGCCAAGTCGTCTTTGTGCCCTTTACCCTGGAGAATGAAATCGTCTCTGCTGAAATTACCAGCCGTCACAAGAAGTTTTCTAGGGCGCATGTTGTAGAGGTCCTAGAACCAAGCCCTGAAAGGCGCCCCCCTCCATGCCCTTATTTTGGGCGCTGTGGAGGCTGCCAACTCCAGCATATGAGCTATAAAGAGCAGTTAAGGGTCAAAGAGACCCAGCTAAAAGAACTTTTTCCTGTTGTTCTTCCGATTGTAGAGGCTCCTAAAACTCTTTATTATCGCAAAAAAATATCGCTGCACCATCAAGAGGGCCTTTTAGGCTTTAGGGGTATCGACAACCACACTTTTGTCGCTGTAGACCGCTGCCTGCTTTTTTCTGATAAGCTCTTAAAAGAGATACCTCACTTTAAAGATGAGGGTCCTTTTTTAATAGATAACCTCTCTATAGAGGTCTCTTCAAAGGCTTTTTGCCAAAACTTTCCAGAGCAAAGCCTTAATCTCTATCACTATATTAAAAGCCTCGTTGAGAAAGAAAATCCTAGGATAATTACTGATCTCTATTGTGGAGTGGGCATCACCAGTTTGCTAAGTGCGCCTCTTGCTGAAAAGGTCTTCGGCATAGAACTAAGCAGTGAAGCTGTACGTCTTGCTAAACTCAACGCCCAAAAGAATGGCATCAAAAATGTCTTTTTTAAGGTCCAGAAAGCGGAAAATGCGGCTATTTATGGAGATCTTGTCTTAATTAATCCGCCGAGAACAGGGGCTGACAATGCCGTTCTGCAAAACATTCTCCGTTCAAAAACAAAGACTATCATCTATACATCCTGCAATCCGTCTACTCTTCAACGAGATATCAAGAGACTAGAAGGATTTACTTTAGATAGCTGTAAACCCTTCGATATGTTTCCGCAAACATCTCATGTAGAGGTGGTTACGGTCTTGCGCAGATGATCTATTTCTTTGGAAGAAAGTCCTCCTAAAAACTCAATAGCTCTCATGAGACGCACACGCGTGCGGTCTTTGCCTAAAATAGCCACAGAGTCGTAGAGCGGAGGCCCAAAAGTTTTGCCCATGATGGCATTAAAAAGAATAGGAATAACCACTTTACGGTGGTTCACAGCCAGTCTTTCAGCGGCTCTTTGGGAGGCTTTTTCAATCCCGGAACGACCCCAGTCGTCAGTTTCATCCATCGCCCAAATAATGGCCTGCAGAATACTGGCAGCCTGAACTTCTGTTATCTCTTTAGGGCAAAGAGCCTCTTTATTCAGAGGGATATTGTTCACAAAGAAAAAATCGCAAAGCTGTATAAACTCACTGAATGTTTTAATACGGCTATGTACAAGGGGCATTAATTTGTTCATGAAAGCTTCATTAAACTGCCATTCTTGTAAACGATCCCAAAGCTTCGTTTCAGGTATTTTAGTGATAAGATATTGCTGATTGAGCCAGTCAAGTTTTTGGGTGTCGAAAATAGCGCCTGAAACACCGATACGCTTAGGCTCAAACTCTTTTACAAGCTCATCTAAATGGTATATCTCTTTATCACCTGTCATACTATAGCCCATGAGGCTTAAGAAATTGATAAAAGCCTCAGGAAGATAGCCCGTATCGCGATAATAGAAAATAGAAGTAGGATTACGTCGCTTAGAAAGTTTTTTGCCATCTTTACCCAGAAGTAGGGGCATATGCATAAAAACGGGTGGTTCCCAGCCAAATGCCTCATAGAGGCAGATATGCTTAGGCGTAGAGGAGAGCCATTCATCACCCCGGATTACGTGGGTGATTTTCATCAAATGATCATCTACAACATTGGCAAGGTGATATGTGGGGAAACCATCTGATTTAATAAGCACTTGATCATCAACATCTGCCCAAGGATAGATAGAGCGTCCTTTGATGCCATCATTGATAACACACTCGCCGCTTAAGGGCACTTTTAAGCGAATAACATACGGATCACCGCTTTGAATGCGCGCTTCTACCTCATCGGCTGTTAGGCTTCTATAACGTCTGTCATACCCCTGTTTCTTGCCTGTTTTAGCGGCAATTTCGCGCATTTCGGTGAGTTCTTTGGCTGTTGCAAAACAATGGTAGGCCATGCCTTTTTGCAGCAAGATCTCGGCATGTTGGCGATAAATATCATAGCGTTCGGATTGTCTATAGGGTCCATAAGGCCCCCCCACATCCGGCCCCTCATCCCAAGTTAAACCACA
This sequence comes from uncultured bacterium, assembly GCA_903839985.1. Lineage (GTDB taxonomy): Bacteria > Chlamydiota > Chlamydiia > Chlamydiales > VFKH01 > VFKH01. Next base: position 11,822 of record CAIMEJ010000109.1, read on the forward strand.
CCAGGAAAGGGCGTCGAAAATATTTTTTTCATATTCTGGGCGACTTCTTGACTGATCTGTATCTTCGATGCGCAGGATAAAGAGACCACCGAAATGGCGGGCAAAAACTTTGTTAAAAAGAGCCATATAGGCAGTGCCTACATGAGGATCTCCCGTAGGAGACGGAGCGATGCGTACACGTACTGTCATAATAGTCAGATATTGTCTCTTTTCCCACCCCGTTTTGTCAATAAAGAAGAAGTTCTTCCTTTTAAAATATTCGCTTGCAAGAAATAACTCCCATCCTCCATAATCTTTCTTTAAATAAGAACTAATTTTATGGAGAAAGGCTTGTTATGACCTCTACAAATGAAAAAAAACTGATATCGATTACAGAAGCTGCTAAGCTCAATAATGTAACGCGTCAGGCTATTTATGTAGCTATTAAACAAAATAAACTACAAGCAACTAAGAAAACACGTTGGGAAATCGATGTCGATGATCTTAACGATTACAAAAAGAACAAATATTCCCGCTCAAAATCTGTTTTTGATGGTGAATTGCTCTTTAACAATACACTAGGTTATTTTTCTATTGGTCAAGTAGCTAAAATGTTGAATGTACCTGCTCAAAAGATTTATTATGCCACACGCCGCGGCCACATGAAAGCCACGCGTAAAGGTGCTGCTTGGGTTGTTCACACAGAAGACATCAAAACCTACCAAGAAGGCTACCTCGATCGCAGAACAGCTCAAAGCAGAGCCGTTTAAAATTGATTGGTACGGAAGCGTTGTATACTAAAGCCGCCCCCTTCTTCGCTAAGCTCAAAGAACGCTTTCTCTTAAGTCTGCCAGGCTCTTCTAAAGAGACCTGGCATATTATTTTAGATATCGCCGGATCTGGACTAGGATACAAAGTAGGTGATAGTATTGCCATACTCCCCTCTCACAACCCTCTCCTTATAGAAAAGACTCTTCAATCTCTTCATCTTACTGGTAATGAAAAAATCACATGTAAACGTACAGCACGCTCTTTTTCTCTACGGGACTACTTCACGAACCATGTAAGCATTACCCGTATTCCAAGAGACTTTGAAGCAGCTGAGGGCTATGAGCTCTGGGACTATCTTTTGGATCACCCAAAGACTCTTTCTGCCCAAGAAATTGCTGACCTACTGCCCCCTCTTTTACCTCGTTTTTATTCTATTGCTTCGGCTCAAGAAGCTTCTGCGAACGAAATTCATCTTACAGTTGCCATCACCTCCTATACATCTAGAGGGCATTTAAGGCTTGGTGTAGGTACGCATTTTCTTTGCCATATGGAGCCGGCAACCGTTCCTATCTATCTACAGTCCTCGAAAGATTTTACTGTGCCTCATCAAGAAGCCGACCTTATTATGGTGGGCCCAGGCACGGGTGTAGCCCCTTTCCGCGGCTTTATGCAGAAACGTCTTGTTGAAAATCATTCAGGCCGTAATTGGCTCTTTTTTGGCGAGCAAAAACGCTCTACTGATTTCCTCTACGAAGATTTTTGGATGGATCTTTCTTCTAAACGCCTCTTACAGCTCTCCCTAGCGTTTTCTCGTGACCAAGAAGAAAAAATCTACGTTCAACACCGAATGATGGAAGAAGCTTCTGAACTTTGGAAATGGTTAGAAAAAGGCAGTTATTTCTTCGTCTGTGGGGATGCTTCACGCATGGCTAAAGATGTGGAGGCCACACTTCTTCAAATTGCCCAAAATGAAGCGGGATTCGACCTGGAAAAAGCGCGTCTATTCCTCAAAGATCTGCGTAAAACAGGCCGCTATCTTAGAGATATCTATTAACCTATAGTTTACTCGGTGCTATCTTCAAGATTTCTGTTAATGATTTTTGGGGCCGCTCTGCCTGATATACCTACATCTCACGTCTCTTTTTGAAATCCCCCGGAGCTAGATCAGTCGGACTTCGTTGCAAAATCATTAAATTTGGACTCTAAAGCCTCTTTTAGAAAAGGCTCTTGGCAAAAAGCCGGTTCAGCCTTATTATTAATCCTTTAAAAAGGACCATCACATGAAAAAACTTTTCTTTTTGCTGGCGTATCTTTCCAGCACAGCGCTTTTTGCAGATGTAGCTGCAGAAGCTCCCGCTCAAAGCATATGGCCTACTGTCTCTATGGTAGTAATTGCCGTCTTCTTCTTCTATTTTATCCTCTGGAGACCCGAACAAAAACGTCGTAAACAGATGGAATCCGTAAGAAGCTCCATGAAAAAAGGCGACCGTGTTACAGCTATGGGTATCGTTGGAACCGTAGCTAAAAATCCTGAAGGACCTACAGTTATCTTGAAAATGGTCGATGGATCACAGATTGAAGTGCTTAAAGCCTCCATTTCTGAAGTTCATCCATCTACAGATAGTGAGCCCGAAAGCTCTTCTAAACGCGTAGACCTTCCTAAAGAATAATTTATTCAAAGCCCCGAATCCTTCGGGGCTTTTTTTCTCTTATTACAAACGACTTGTCAGCTTTTCTAGCAGCATAGATTGCTGTTTAACAAAGACTCCAACTTCCTCTCCTTGCAGCTCTTTTTGAGAGAGCAAGCTCAGATAAAAGACCTGCTCAAGTATCTCTTTTGCAAGTAAAGGATCCTTGCTATCAAGGCTGTCTAATGACTGAATAAGAGGGCTGTTAGTATTAAGAACAAGAGTTTTTTGCGGCTTAAAGTGGTGGGCCTTTTCTGCCTGATGAAGTGCCATATAATCGCGCATACGTCTTTCTTGCTCGTTAATAAGGACAAAACCAGGAAGGCTATCGCTTGCAAGGCTCTTTACTTCAATTTGCAGATCGCTCCTACCCAGTTTTTCTTTAGCAAAGAGGCCAAGACGTGCACCAAAGGTTTGCCCCTTGTCATCTAAAAGAGTTTTTTCCCGATCATTATCTAAGAGCATTTCATCCAATGCTCCATCAAGTCTTTGAAAATGAAGGGAGGCTTTATTTTCCAAATAGCTAAATAAAGATCCGTCAATAGCTGACTCACTCAACAAGATTTCCTTACCTTTGGCATGAAAAAGCTCCAGTAATTCAGAGCTTACATGGCTATCAGAGGCATAAAAAATCTTATCCCCAAAACGCTCTTGGTACTCTTTTAAAGATACCCAGGAGCCTTTAGAGGTCTTCCAGACAAGTAAGCTCTCAGCTTTTTCTGCAAACTTTTCATCTTGTAGCACACCGAGCTTAATGATAATTTCGATATGTGGCCAGGCTTCTAGATAGCCCTCTTTTTCCTGTTCATAGAATACAACTAAACGCTCGACTACCTTACGGCTGATATGGGCACCTAGCTGACGAACAGTTTTATCTGTTTGCAGCATACTACGAGATACGTTAAGAGGAAGGTCTGGGCTATCTAAAGCTCCTTTTAAGATGGAGAGATATTCCGGCAGAAGCTCTGCCGCTCCGTCGGAGACAAAGACGCGATTACAGAAAAGATATATCTGTTTATCCTTAAAATTATGACCAGCTGTAAGCCTTGGGAAATAGAGAATACCCTTCAAATTAAAGGGATAATCCACATTCAAATGAACCCAAAAAAGAGGCTCTAAGTCATTGGGATAGAGAGTTTTAAAAAAATCTTTATACTCTTCTGCCTGACAATCAAGGGCTGATTTAATCCAGAGAGGTTCTTTTTTATTGATGCATTCTCCCTCCAAATAAATAGGAAAGGGCATAAATTGGCAGTATTGTAGCAAAAGCTTCTTAAAATGGGCCTTGTCAAGCATCTCTTTATGCTCAGTGCCCACATGGAGGGTAATAGAGGTCCCTCTTGCTTTACGAGAGGAGGTTTCCATATCGTATTCCGTAGAACCATCACAGCTCCAAAAAGCCCCTTCTGAGCCCACTTTATAGGAAAGCGTGTCGATGTCAACCAGGTCGGCCACCATATAGCTAGAATAAAATCCAAGACCAAAATGGCCTATAATTTGGTCCTTATCTTTTTCATAAAGAGCCACAAATTCTTCTGCACCTGAGAAGGCGATTTGAGCTATGTATTTCTCCACTTCTTCCGCCGTCATACCAAGGCCTGTATCACTAATAACAATTGTCTTGTCATCTAGATGAATATCAATACGCAGCTCCTCTCCATCTTCTAGGCACTGTCCTTTTTCCTGCAGAATCTTGACCTTAAGAAGAGCGTCACAAGCATTAGAGACAAGCTCTCTAATAAAGATTTCTTTTTCTGAATAGAGCCATTTTTTAATAATGGGCAGAATATTTTGACTATGAATTTTAAGTGCGCCTTTGACCATATAAACCTCTTCAATAAAAAGAGCTAGTTTATAGGGGAATCCGCTTTTTGAGAAGAAGGAAAAAGGGATAGAAGAAACTACCCCTTAGAAGTCAGAAGCTTATAGTGACCAAAAGCTTTTGCTAGCTTTTTTAGCATGTTTTTTAGCAGGTGCTTTTTTAGCGGCTACTTTTTTCTTAGCAGGAGCTTTTTTAGCAGCTACTTTTTTCTTAGCAGGACTTTTGCCTTTAGATTTTTTATCTTCAGCAATAGATTCTTTACGATATACTTTAGCTAGCTTTTCTAGCTTAATTGTACTTGTACGAACTCTTTGTGCTGCTGCTTTGTTACCTTTTTCTGATTTTTGCAAATCATGAGTAATACGGGCCAAAAGATGATGTACATCTTTTACTGTATTTTTTAAAGCCATGTTAATTTCTCCTATCTTTAACGATTTCTATAAGTAACAAGCCCTTAAAGGTCTTTGCCAAAAGGCGCTATACCCCTTTAATTTGCTACTTAAGGTATGGTTAAATAAATATTGATTTTGCAGATATTCTGCAACACCTTTTATATATTTTTTTATTTTGCTTAAAAAAAACATCAAAATAATTTGCTAAAACCTTTTTTCTCTTATATACTCTGGGCAAAAAAGCTATGTTTAAACTCTTTTTTAGCCTCATCCTCCTTTTTTTAACCCCTCTAGCAGCAGATACACCGCCCCTACAAGATAAAGCAGCAGAGCTCTACAGTAGCGCCCTTAAAGCGATGAGCTGTAAAGATTATACACGTGCTAAAAAAGTATTTTTGGAGCTCCTTGAAAATCATAAGGCTCCAACTAATATCGTTGAAGAGGTAGAACTCCAAATCATTGAAGCAGAAATCGGCCTTTGTAACTATCAAATAGCTCGAATCCGCATTAAAGCTCTTCTTAATAGGCCGAATCTTCCATTTCTCCATTTTCGCTCTAAAATGCTCCTAGCTCAGTTAGAATTTGATGAACGTCATATCCAAGAAGCTGCACGCCTACTTAAAGAACAAGAAACCATCTGCCCTTTAAAAGACTGGCCTTTGCAGTACAAAGTCCTCTATGCTACTATCGAGCTACTTAAGGAATAAATGATGCTTTTTGCTTTTATGGGTTTTTTTGATACTCCTGATTGGTACTTGCAAAGCGGTAACCTGATTCTGCTCCTTATCGGGGGCTGTTCGCTTGTAAGCCTGACTATATTTATAGAAAGACTTATCCATATTAAAAAGGCCGAAAGCGATAATGATGAACTTCTTCTTTCCTTAAGAAAGCATATCGAAGATGGCAATCACACAGAAGCCATACGCGCATGTGAAGAAATTGGCGGTGCTGTTAGTCGTATTCTGCAAATTGGCCTAGCGCGTCATCATCAAAAGCGCGATCGCATTGAAAATAGCATGCAAATAAAGGGTCTAAGTGAGATCGCTTCTTTGGAAAAGAATGCTAAGATTCTCTCTATTATTGCCACACTTTGCCCTCTTCTTGGCCTGCTTGGAACTGTAATGGGTTTTATCCATGCTTTTGCTGAAATGCGCCTCAGTGGGCTAACAGATATCTCCACTAGCCATATCGGAGAGGCTTTAGAATATGCCCTTATAACAACAGCTGCTGGCCTGGTGGTGGCTATTCCAACTATTATTGCCTATAACTATATTGTGAGCCGTATTGAGAGTCTCGTCTTAGAAATGCAGATTACTTCCTCCGAAATTGTAGATCTTATCGAGCACCAACAAGATGATGCGTTTTAAGCCGCGCCTTAAACATCAGTTTAACCTGATTGACTTAACGGCTCTTGTGGATATTATCTTTCTTCTGCTCATCTTTTTTATCATCACCTCCGATATGCTCCCTCTTAAATCGCTTAATATTGAAACTCCTGAAATCCGTCAAGATAGCCTCCCTTTAACAACCCAAATGGTTGTCTTTATGAATAAAGAGCGTGATATATTTGTAGGGAAAGAAAAAGAAAAAATTCTTCTGGCAGACCTTCCGACCATCCTGCGTAAACAGCTCTTGCTCTTGCGTAAAACAACTCCTCATGCCAAACCAACCATTGTTTTAAATATAGACCGTTACGTCGATTATGGTACTTTTTTAAAGCTTTTCTATGAAGTGCAGGATCTAGGGCTTACTATTAGGCTCTCTTATCAAAAAGAAATTCATGCTGAAATTTGAAAGAAAAGGGAAGGCCCTTGAATTACGTCTCTCTTCGCGACATCAAAATAAAAAAAAGCTCTTTAAGGCTTTTTTCATTGCAACCTCCTGCCACCTTCTCTTCTTTACCCTCTTTTTTCCTCAAATAGATGGTGAAAATTGGAAAAAGCTCTCACCGCCTATTATAGCCTATGTAGATGAAGCCCCAACGGAGTTACCTCATGATTCTACTTAGTGCCTCCGGCCTGATCTGCTTTTATCTTCTAGCTTTTATTATCTTCCTTCTTGTTATTGGTTTTATTAAACGCAAAAGAAATAACTTCTCACACCCCTCTTTCTTTCAACTCCTCATCTGCGAGTTTTGCAGCTCCTCCTATATCGATAGTCAGATTAAAATGGTTACTCGCTGCCCTACCTGCAAATCCCTTAACAAAAACAACCGTCACAAGCGCTAATAAATCAGGCACTGAAAGAGGTATAAGGCCCTATTGACTTTATTTGTCAGGAGATAGTTGACTTTTCAGCCTACATGAAGGCTCACCCTGTTTCAGAGAAGAAGTGACAAGCGTTTGACTAAAGAGCTTTCAAGGGTTTGAAAAAACTTACGTCCTTCAAGGCATCTTTCCTCTTTATTTTTCAGAGAGACTGCTCGTAAAACGGCTTCACGAATCTGTTCTGGCTTCGAATAGAAGGCCTCTCCAAGACCTGCAGGAATAGCATTAGTCCAAGGTATGAGAACTCCGCGATCTTCTGTCACAAGCTCGTTCATAGGGGGCCCGTCTGTTGTAATCACTAATGCACCTGTAGAGAGTGCTTCTCCTATAGAATGCCCGAAGCCCTCTGTATAGCTTGGGCAAAGGTGATAAAGAGCGCGATTTTGTAGAATACGCAGTTCTTCCTCGGGCAAAACCGTATTTATCCAAGTTACATGAGGCAAATCTATAATCTGAGAGGAGAAAACAGGGGCCATCTGTATGACAAGAGGGGGCATATCAGGATAGCGCTTCCAGGTTTCGATAACTGCTGGAGTCCCTTTCAGGTTGCTACGACTTGTCGTGTGTAAAATAAAAGGTTCTTTTGTGCTATTAGGCAAAAAGCAGTCAAGGGAGGTAAACCCTATATAATGCGTTTCTATTGCCTTTTTTTGAAAGAGGGCTTCTGCATAGCGTGTTTTGGCAAAAATAGCGTCGATCCCTTCTAAAGGGCATGCTATCTCTTGATTAGGTTTAAGAATATTTCTTCTGGCAATAGGAAAGTATAAGGGCTCGGGAGCCCCTATGAAGAGGTTAATATCAAAACAAATTTTTTTATGAATAGCAAAATAGCGTGACCTTTCCATCGTATTTGTACAGGTAACTTTATGTCCTATTTGGGTGAGAACACGCTCTAAAATTTTTATATCACTTTGGATACCCGCCCCATTAAAACGTCCTACTATGTTAATTAAGAGCATTTAGAATCTCCCTTGCACGCACATCCCATATAAAAGATTCTCGTAAAATAGCTTGCCCTTCTTTAATATTTTGAGAACGAACCTCTTCTCCTACATAACTCACCCCTTTGCCCCTTCCAAAATAGCTTTCTACAAGGGGGTTTTGATAGGTAAGAACCTCTGATCCTGCAGCAAGGCCTTGCAAGAGTCTTAGAGAAACACCTTTATATGCAGGTGTAGGGTCTAATATAAGTTTATAAGAACTCATAGTACTAATAACCTCTTTTGCTGCAAGGGGTCCATGATAAGAAAAAGAGGGGTGATTACGTGTCCAATCCTTCCATGAGCCTTTACAGACTGGTTGATAGACATGCGGAAAATCGATAGAGCCGTAAATAGCTACTGAGTCAAAGGTTTGGAGCATGTTCTTGGTCGAAAGAGCTTTGCTAAGATGCCTAAGTAGAAAATAAATAGATTCTATATCTACGCCAAGAAGCTTATCCTCTTCTTCTTCAAAGGCTACTTCTGGGGGCATCCCCTCTAAGCATTTTCTTAAGGCTATCTCTATTTTTTCAATGATCCCCTTAGAAAATTCTCTGTATAAATTCCTATGGACACTCTCATGATCACGGTAACTGCCAAAATAAACTATACCCTTTTGATTACTTGGTGAGAGTATGCTTTCCTTGGGAATAGCTGGAAGCAAGGAATCAACCTGTAGATGTGGAAGATCTATTTTTAAATCTTTCCTAAGAGAAAGAGGCGCAAAAGAGAGAGTCTGCCTAGGAGGGTCGCTCCAAAGCCTTTGGAGCATCTCCCGAATATGATGGCTCTCCTCATCAATATAACGCACTTCTGCCCCCAGATCCTTAAGGGCTTTTGCGAGTCCCTCTGTTTGCCAGGAGTGCAATTGATAAAGACTTTTTGTCTTCCAAAAATCAAGCTTCATAATATTTTTTTAAGCTCTCATAGACACTTTTTTTGGAAGGTACCGGTGCAAAAGTATAGGCATAGGCCTCCTGCCGAGCTTTTTGATAGGAATCACTATTTTTTTCTATTTCCTTATAAATATCTTTTGAGATCCTATGCCCAAAACAATGAGAGTAAAGAGGCTCTTTTCCAATAAAAAAAAGGGGCTTATCACAAGCTAAAAAGTCATAGCCAAGGGAAGATATATCCCCCACATAGATATCGACTTCTTTTAGCAGAGGATATACAAGGGGATACTCTTCTAAAACCTGTATATTATCTTTTAAGGGAATCGTTGCTAAAAAACCACTCCTCTCTCGTGCAAAAAAAGGATGCGGCTTAATAACTAAATTAAGATGATCGGGAACATCTAAAATTTCTGGATGAAAGGATTCTAATGTAGGGGCATAGAGAATTGTTTTTTGCTTACGTGCAAACTGAAGAGGTGACGGATACTTTTTATGGGCAAAATACTCTTTTCTATAGTTCCCAACTGTTATATAGTTCTTCGGCCTTAAAAAATCATGCATTCTCTGGCCGTATATAAAAGCCATCTCTTCCTCTTGAATCTCTTTACGCACATCTTTATCTGAATTTCCATGGGGCACAAACACTGTTTTAATAGCTGTTCCCACCTCTTTTTCAAAGGCTTTTCTACTGGCAGTACTATAGAGAAGAAGATCATATGTCTTTAAAAGCTCCGTTAAAACAAGCTCTTTAAAGTCTATAAAATGGCAGTCTGCCTCCGGATAGTACTCTTTTACAAGGCTATAGTCTTTAAAAGAGGGTATTAAAAGAGGCATATCAAGCCAGATAGCCAAAGGGGCTAGATGATCTAGAAAATGAGGAGCTTCGTCAAAGACCACAATAGCTGGTTTCATAGATTTTCAGCTCTTTGTAAGTCATCTAGTGTTGTTATCTTAAAGTTAAGCTCCTCTCCTTTTACAATATAAGGGCGTACACCACTCTCTAAAACAAGGCGGCAATCATCTACATGCTCTGCAAATAAGGGCGTCTCTTCATGCGCTTTTCTAATAACTTTATAAGCGAAAGTTTGCGGCGTTTGCCCTCTTAAGTAGAGAGGACGTGGGGGAATCTCTATTAAAAAGTCACCTTCTCTTTTCACAAGTGTATCTACACTATCTATGCAGGTGTCTACAGCTCCATATTTCAGCGCTGCTTCCACGTTCTCTTTTAGAATCCGTTGGCTAACAAAAGGTCTCACTGCATCATGAATTAAAACATATTCTGTAGAAGGAGGACAAGCCAAAAGACCTTTATAGGTAGATTCTCTGCGCGTCCCTCCCCCTTCTATAATCTGAACGCCTTCATGTACAAAGGCGCCTATATAAGAGCTAGCAACCACTAAAATAATGTGATTAAATAAACCAGAACGTTGTAACGCTTCTAGAGTGTGTAGATAAACAGGGCGGCCTTTTAATAGGTTGTATTGCTTAGGAAGTGCGCCGCCAAATCGCTCACTCTGCCCTGCCATAAGTATAAGTGCTGTCCACATAAGGTCTTAAATCATGCTAAATATGTAGAGCCCATTTGTAAAGAAAAAAGATTATATGGCTATTTTCTTATCCAAGGGCACGAAACTCTTGCGCGCCTATTTTTTTATAAGTATCGCTTGAAATTTTAGGGCATAAAAAAAACCCTTAGCGGTATGCCCGCTAAGGGTTTGAAAGTAAAAAGAACTTGGCGACGACCTACTCTCCCACACTCTTGAGTGTAGTACCATCGGCGATGAAAAGCTTGACTTCTGAGTTCGGGATGGGATCAGGTATTTCCTCTTCTCCTTTGCCACCAAGTAAAAATGTTAGTTAAACTGTTACAGTTCACGTATGTAAAAAAGCGCTTGAAAAACGTTTTATTGATTAAACCAATCGACTGATTAGTATTGGTCAGCTAAATATATTGCTATACTTGTACCTCCAACCTATCGACCATGTGATCTTCATGGTGTCTGATAGGGATATCTTATCTTGAGGGAGGCTTGGCGTTTAGATGCTTTCAACGCTTATCCTTTCCAAACGTAGCTACTCGGCTATGCTCTTGGCAGAACAACCGAACCACCATTGGTTTGTCCACTTCGGTCCTCTCGTACTAGAAGCAGCTCCTCTCAAATATCCTGCGCCCACAACAGATAGGGACCAAACTGTCTCACGACGTTTTGAACCCAACTCGCGTACCGCTTTAATTGGCGAACAGCCAAACCCTTGGGACCTTCTTCAGCCCCAGGATGCGATGAGTCGACATCGAGGTGCCAAACCGCCACGTCGATATGAACTCTTGGTGGCGATCAG
>CAIMEJ010000110.1 GCA_903839985.1 uncultured bacterium
GGACTTAAGTACCTATTGGTATCTTCGCGGCAATATAACTTACGGTGATATTAGAAGCGGCAATAGTAGAATAAATTCTGTAGAAAGTCCAGCTCTACAAACAGGTGGTGTAAAGGGGCATATGCTGGATATTCAAGCAGCACTTGGCCGTTTTTTCTGTTTTACAGATTGGTTAGCTGTAGCGCCTGTTTTTGGCTGGGGCTATGATGGTCAATATATTTGGACAAAATCTATGGAATCAAAATATTCCTTTAAAGAGATGCAAAATGGGCCTTTTCTCGGAGTCGATCTGCATACGCAGTGGACAAGCTGTTTTTCTTTAGATTTTGGATATGAAATTCATTTTACCTCTTCTCGAACACGCATTAATTTTCAAGAAAGCACACAGTTGTCTCAAATCCGTGGTCATTCTAAAGTGACCTATGGACAAGTAGGCTGGATGGAGGGGCTCTACCGTTTTGCTCGTCATTGGCAAGTAGGCCTACGTGGTGAAATTATTTCTTATAGTACCACGAAAGCTGGACGTATTCTCCCTGGATCTCAAGGCACTATATATGCACAGGCCCATAACACCCAAATTAGCTGGCAATCGGCGCAGCTCTCTGCCTTGATCGGCTATATTTTCTAATAAGGCAGCCTGGTATATATCTAGTTGATTTTCAGGTATATAAAATGAAAAGTCAGCCTAATGCTTAGTTGTTTTTACAGTTTAGCTGTAATAGCCTTTTCGTAGAGATCCGGATCATTTGGGAATACAAGCAGGACGGTACGCTTACCAGCAGCACCTTCTATATAAAGGCTTGTTTGTTGCTGTTTAAGGAGAGTAATGCCTTTTAAAGCAGCTAAAATGCGCAGCCTTGAGAGTGTTTTTAACCAAAGTGCAGGTAGTGGCAGTGGGCCAAAGCGGTCTGTCATTTCGGCAAACAGAGCTTCTGTCTCTTCTAGAGAAGCACTTTCTGCAGCTCTTTGATAAAATTCCATGCGCAATTCAATAGCATTGACATAGTCTTCTGGTAAACGAGCATCTATTTTAAGCTCTAGACGAGTCTCCGAAGCATCAGGCGTTTTTTTGCCCTGTAAGCCATCCACTTCTCTTTTAAGCAGCTTGCAATAAAGATGAAAGCCGATGGTAGATACTTGTCCTGATTGTTCAGTGCCCAGGATATTACCTGCACCGCGAATTTCTAAGTCACGCATAGCAATTTTCATACCACCACCCCAACCACTCGACTCTGCAAGGGCTTGAAGGCGTTTATAGGCTATATCCGAAAGGGTCCTCTTAGGAGGGATGAGAAAATAGCAATAAGCTCTTTTATTCCAACGGCCCACACGTCCACGGAGCTGATGAAGTTCACTGAGTCCAAAATTTTCGGAGTGATCTATTAAAATAGTATTGGCATTGGGAATGTCAATACCATTTTCTATGAGAGTTGTAGCTACAAGTATTTGAACATCACCTTTTTTAAAAGAGTGAAAAATAGTATCGATAGTATCGGCATCCATTTGTCCATGCACCACTTCTACTTTGACATCAGGAAGTAGTTCTAGGAGTCTTTTTTTACATTCCCAGATCGTTTCTATACGATTGTGAATGAAAAAGGCTTGGCCACTACGGGCAAGTTCTCTGAGGAGGGCTGTTTTTATGGTTTCATTATCACTTTCACAAATAACACTTTTAATCGGCAGGCGGTCGTAAGGGGGTGTGTTGATAAGAGAAAGATCACGCGTGCCCGAAAGAGATAAATAGAGAGTTCGCGGAATAGGCGTTGCACTTAAGGTAAGGCAGTCTACATCTTTTTTCCATGTTTTGAGGTGCTCCTTAGCTTTAACACCAAAGCGCTGCTCTTCATCGATAATTAAAAGCCCTAAATTTTTAAAGGTGATATCTTTGCTTAAGACACGGTGTGTGCCAATAAGAATATCTACTGTGCCCTCATTCACTCCTCGAATAGTTACTTGCTGCTCTTTAGCAGAGACAAAGCGAGACAGGTGTCCTATACGAATAGGAAAGCCTGCCATACGCTCAGAGAATGTTTCATAGTGTTGAAGTGCTAAAAGCGTTGTCGGCGCTAGGATTACTACCTGTTTATTACCATCTGTTACAGCCTTAAAGGCAGCGCGCATGGCAACTTCTGTTTTGCCAAAACCCACATCGCCGCAAACAAGCCTATCCATAGCATAGCAGCTGGTAAGGTTGTCAGAGATGGCCTTGATGGCAAGAGATTGATCGTCTGTTAGTTCATGAGGAAACTCTTGATCAAAGCGTTTATAGAGCTCTCCATCAGGAGCACAAAAATGGGTGCGTGGGAGCTTCCGTTCGGCATAAAGAGCCACTAAATCTTTAGCATAGGTGGTAATAGCCGCTTCACTCTTTACCCGCTGTTTTTGCCAGCGATTCGTGCCAAGCTCATGAAGCTCAATGCTTTTCTCATCAGAGCCCACATACTTAGTTAGCAGAAAAGCCTTGTCTAGAGGAAGAAATAGGCTGGCTCCATGATTATATTCAATCAGCAAGAACTCATTCTCTACCCCTAAGTGGCTTATCTTTTTTTCTACACCTCTATATTTGCCGATACCGTGATGAAAATGGACCACCAGATCACCTGGCTGAAGGTGGAGAAGATCAGAGGCTGTTGAATGCGCAAAAACCCTTTCCGTTTTACGCTTGATAAGACGTCTAGAGGTGAGAAGGTAGCTTGGGATAACTGCTAAAAGATGTCCTGGAGCATAAAATCCGGAGGTTAGCGATCCTTCAAAAAACGTGCTGTGCTGCAGAAGAGTAGGAGCCTCTTCTTCGATGCGTTTTTGTAAAAGAGCTCTATCTCCTTTGCTGACACAGGCAAAATGGCAGGTTATCTCCGCATCTTCTGCAAGAGAGGGCAGAAGGGGGTCGTGGGCGATTTGCTCAAGGGGCACGAAAGGATGCGTTACATGTTTAACGGCAAAGTCTAGGCCACACCAAGAAAAAGTGCCTTTTTTTTCGATTTCGGCAATTTCTGTAAGAGATTCTTTCGCAAAGAAGACAAGGCGTTTACAGGGTTCTATAAAGTCTTTGAAAAAAGAGGACTTAAGAAGCACCAGGAGGTCCTCAATCATCACCATATCATCGAAGGCAATGGTGACATTATCAGGGAAATAATCTAGAAGAGAGCTGGATGCCTCATCACGAGCTGGCATTATTTCGGCTTCTTGCAGCTTTTCTAAAGATTTTTGGCTGATAGGATCAAAATGGCGCAAAGATACAATCTCATTACCAAAAAATTCGATACGGAGAGGAACCTTAGCATTAGTTGCAAAGCAGTCAATAATACCGCCTCGCCAAGCAATCTCCGCACGATCTGAAACGGTGACAACATTTTTATAGCCTAGGCGTAAAAGGTGCTCTTTTAAATCTTGGAAAGAGGCAGTATCGCCGACTTTTAAAGAGATATGTTCTACGGCTAACCAAACGGGATCCGCTGTTTTCTGCAGAGCTGATTGCAAGGAGGTAACGACAAGGGAGGCTCCATTACTCAATTCCTGGAGTGCTTTAAAGCGCTCTCCTAGGGTGTCTTGTTCTGCAGCAGGCAGAAGAGTAACTGGCCTAAAGAGGGAGAGTTCCGCACAGGCAGCTTCTTCGTCTTTACTTGTAACAAAAAGAACAGGGCCTTTTTTGGCAAGCTCAGCCACAACAAGAGCCCTACCCGTTGAAGGGATCTTGTCCATGACAAAGCTTTCACTAGGAAGAGAGAGTTTTAAGTCGAAAGCCATGATTTTCCAGCTTCTAAAGCCGCCTGTAGTTTTGCGGGTAGTTTTCCAAAACCTTGTGCAAAATCATCTTTACCTCCACCACTACCCTCTATAATAGGAGTGATAAGGGAAAGAAGCTCTTTAGCACTTTTGGAGGCCCCTTTGGGCATTTTTGCAAGCAGAGCGCAGCGCTCTTTTTCTTGGGCTCCCAGCAAGATCAGAGCATGTGGATTTTGTACAGAGAGTATATCTGCAAGCGTTTTTAAATCAGCAATAGCGCAGTCTACTTCTGTGACGATAAGATCACTTTTTAAGGAAGCAGCTATTTCTTTCATACGAGCTGTTTTAAGAGTTTTAACCTCTGCTTCCGCACTTTTCAAGGCTTCCTGAAGCTGTTCAGTACGCTCGAGGATTTGAGGTCCTTTTAAGAGACTAGCTAGCTTAGCAAGCATCTGGGTGTCTCTGCGAGCAAGCATTTCAGCCTCCAGGCCTGTTACAGCTTCTATACGACGCACGCCTGAGGCGATACTGCTTTCACGGCTGATGCGAAAATACCCAATTTGTCCTGTCATTTCTGCATGGCATCCACCACAGAGTTCTTTAGAAAAGCCCACGTCAATAACGCGTACAACAGAACCATACTTATCACCGAAAAATTGCTTTATACTTTTATCTTTTTGGGCGTCATCATAAGAGAGCTCATAGTCTTTAACAGACCTATTTTGGCAGATTTTTGTATTCACAATATCTTCAATACGCTCGATTTCTTCGGTTGAAAGAGGTTTGTGATGGTTAAAATCAAAACGTATTTTTTCATTATCGACAAGAGATCCCGCTTGCTTAATATGGCCGCCTAAAACTTCTGTCAAAGCATAATGTAAAAGGTGAGTGGCTGTATGATTGCTCGCAATTTTACGACGTCTCTCTAGATTAACTTCTGCCATAACTTCTTGACCAGGAAGGATTTCTCCTGACTCTAGAACGCCTATATGTTCGATAATGCCACTTCCTGGCGTGACCGTATTCTCTACACGAAAAAGACCAATATAGCCTGTATCACCGACTTGACCACCTTTTTCAGCATAGAAAGGGGTCTCTTTCAAGAAAACAGATCCCTTATTGCCATCTAAATGCACAGCAAGCACAGTAGTGGAAATTTTTTTAGGAGTGTAGCCCACAAAAGTAGATAGAGGCAGTGTACTTAAGTCAACAGCTGTTTGGTTGGTGACTTTTGTAGCGGCTTTAGAGCGCTGTCTTGCTTGTTCTTCGAGCTCTTTATAACGGTCTGTATCTAATTCCAGGTGAGCATCTTTAGCCAGTAGAATGATTTCTTCAAAGGGTAGACCATAAGTGTCTTTCAATTTGAAGGCATCATCACCGCTGATTATGCCTGTTTTTTTAGAGGATTCCATAACCCCTGATAAAAGGGCTCCCCCTCTTTGGAGGGTGCGTAAAAAAGCCTCTTCTTCCGTATGCAAAATTTCTGCTATCAAATCTTGGCTTGAAACAAGTTCGGGATAATCTTCCCCCATAAGCGTAATAAGGCGCGGTAAAATCGTGCCTAGAAAAGGTTTATCAAACCCAAGTAAACGCCCATAGCGAACAGCGCGTCTTAATAATTTGCGTAAAACGTATCCACGGTCTGTATTACTTGGTTTAGCCCCATCTGCTATAGCAAAAGAAAGAGAGCGTAAATGGTCGGCAATCACATGAAATGCAGGCGCTATAGGGCTTTCTGGGCCTCCATAAACACGGCCACTTTTATTTTCGATTTCTGCGATCAGGCTTCGTAAAATATCTGTGAGAAAGACGGAGTCTACACCCATTTTTAAGCTCACAACTCTTTCTAAACCGGCACCTGTATCAATAGATTGTTTGGGGAGGACAGTCATTTTGCCATCGCTAGAGCGATTATATTGCATAAAGACAAGATTCCAGAATTCCAAAAAGCGTTCGCCAGTTACATCATCACGAGGACTGGTTCCAGAGCCATATTGCGGGCCTTTATCAAAATAGAGTTCTGAGCAGGGTCCACAAGGACCTGTATCTCCCATCGCCCAAAAATTATCTTTTTCATCCATGCGAACAATGCGATTGGCTGGTACAAAAGCGCTCCAAAGCTGTTCGGCCTCATCATCTTCTCTAAACACAGTAATCCAAACACGCTCAGGGTCAAAACCAAAGACTTCTGTCGTTACTTCCCAGGCAAACTTAATAGCATCTTTTTTAAAGTAGTCTCCAAAAGAAAAGTTTCCGAGCATTTCAAAAAAAGTTAGATGGCGGCTTGTATGCCCTACATTATCTAGGTCATTGTGTTTGCCTCCACCACGTATACACTTTTGCGATGTAGTGGCGCGGGTAAAATTCCTTTCGGCTTTTCCTAGAAAAAGGTCTTTAAACTGATTCATACCTGCATTGGCAAAGAGGAGGGTAGGGTCATCATGTGGGACAACACTAGAAGAGGGAATCAAAGCATGCTGTTTGCTTTGAAAATAGGTGAGAAATTTTTTACGGATATCTTGTGAGAGGGGTTGCATATGAAAGTCCCATATAAATAAATTCTGTGTAGCAGGATAACAGAATTTAGATAATCACGGCTACTTCCTTTGTAAGGACAGGGGAGGATTCCCATTGAGATCCTAAAATTTTCTTTACGCCGCCGCAGATGGTGACAAAGGGTTGGCAAACCATACCTCCTAGAGTGCATCCCTTTAATCTTGAAGCTACAAGGTCAGCTTCGTATCCGGCACCTAAAAAGCGTAATGTTTGATGAATTTTAATTTCATAATGACATAGATCTGTAAAAATCTCGGAGCTATCTTGGGTGCAGGTGGAACAGTTAATGCAAATATCTTTGACCCCTTGGTCGATAGCATCCTCCTTGCCTTGGATAGCATCCGCTAGTTCTAAAAGATAGCTGCTCGTCATAAAAAGCTGGTAAATAAGAGCCATGAAAGAGGCAAAAACAGCTTGGATGATTTCTATAACACGATTTAAAGAATGTTCCATCCGTCTTTTTTGGGCTACTGAAAGAAAAGACCAGCCCCCTAAATGGACATGTGCCAATGGAGCTTTTTGGGCCTGTAAGTGAAAAGCCTTTATTAAGTCTGCAGAATGCTTTGCGAAAGCAATTTGGGCCTTCACAGCAGAAAGAGCTTTTGTAGTAATAAGGACAATACGGGCTGTCATGCGTACTGTTTCATTTTTGCCACAGGCACAAGAGAGGAGCATTCCGCCTATAAAAGTACCAAAATTAGCAGCTCCTGAAGCAATTTGTTCAGACCTTCCAAAACAGCTTCCTATTCTTCTTATATGATAAAGAGATTGATAAAGACAGCTCAAATTATTCTGTGAGCTAATTTCTAGACTTGTAGGATTCATGCTTTACAAAAAAATACCGGCTTAAGAATATATAAGTTATATGAAATTATTTCTTATTTTCCTAGCACTTAATGTATCTCTTTTTGGCGATCTTTTTAATGATAAGGGGGAGCCCAAAAAGCCTCTTATATCTATTTTAGATGCCCTTTATTTACCTCATAATAAGAGTGCTTGTTCTGTTTATGAAGCCACCAAGGTTTTACTACGCAAAAAAGATTTAAATAGTCGAGAGCTCTCCGAAAAAAACCTGACTTATGAGCAGAAAACAACCATATTAAGTGCCTTGGAGGAGCTTGGATTTATCGGAGAAGTCCGTACTCCTTCCTTAGAGTATGATGATGTCATTATTATTTGTGCTTACGGGCCCGACGTGCAATCTCGTATGCAACATTTAGTCCATTTATATGAAAAAGGGCTACGTTTTAAAAGGCTTTTTCTATTAATACGCTCCCGAAATAGGGATTCCTTGTACGAGCCTACGCGCCTTTTTGCTTGTCCAAATAAGGGAACTCTTGTTCTTAAAGATATAGAAACAGAGGAAGGTATGACTCCCTTGCTCTGGAAGCATATATGTAAGCCCAAGTATCTAGAGGAGGTGGAGCTCGTTGTTATAAAAGCAGAAAAAAGAAAAGTGGGGCACTCCAATACCTATGACGCCCTAGAATCCTTAAAGAAGGGGGGGTATGACCTTGAAGGCAAAACCTATTTAGCTATTTCTTCCCAGCCCTACGTTCCTTATCAATCAGCGCTCCTTAAAAGAGTTCTGCCCCCTTCCTATAAAGGGGTAACAGTTGGAGCTGCAGCCAAGCAAAAAATACTCTTCTCGCAATATCTTGATACTCTTGCACGTGCTGTACATAATGAGTTTTGGATTAGACATCCTGAGTGTCCACCTACCAATTAATTTATAAGGTGTGTTATACCTGGGCCTCAAATCAGAGGAGCTCAAAGTAGATGGATAACGAACTCAAAAAGAATCTAGAAAAAATTGCGGGTACTATTCGAGGCTTGGCAATGGATGGCGTTCAAAAGGCGAATTCTGGACATCCTGGGCTACCTCTTGGTTGCGCAGAGATCGGAGCCTACCTTTACGGATCTTTTTTGAAGCATAATCCTAAAGATTCTACCTGGATAAATAGAGACCGTTTTGTGCTATCTGCAGGTCACGGATCAATGCTCCTCTATTCTTGTTTGCATTTGAGCGGATTTAAGCTGCCTTTAGAAGAGCTAAGAGCTTTTAGACAATTACATTCTCATACACCAGGGCATCCCGAAAAAGGAGATACCGATGGCGTGGAGACAACGACTGGGCCTCTTGGTCAGGGCATAGGTCATGCCGCTGGTATGGCACTTGGTATTAAGATGTTACAGGCAAGGTTTAATACAGAGTCTCATCAAATTTTTACAAGCAAGGTAGTTGCCTTAGCAGGTGATGGATGTTTGATGGAGGGTGTCTCTGCTGAAGTGGCTTCTTTAGCCAGTCACTTAAAATTGGATAATTTGATTCTTATTTGGGATGACAATAAAGTTACGCTCGATGGCCCTTTAAAAGATTGTGATTCAGAAGACACAAAGAAACGTTTTGAGGCCTATGGCTTTGATGTTTATCAGGTAGATGGCAGTGATTTTGATGCTCTTGATGCCGTATTTTCTAAAGTACGTGCCAATCAGACGCGCCCTGTATTAATTGCAGCTCGTACAATTATCGGTAAAGGATCACCTCACAAACAAGGAACGTCTAAAGCCCATGGGGAACCACTCGGGCCTGAAGAGCTTATTGCTACAAAAGAGGCTTTAGGGCTTCCTTTAGAAGATTTTTATGTTCCTCAAGCTGTAACAGCTTATTTTGAGAAAAAGCTCGTTCAGGATGCAGCCCTCGAGGAGGCTTGGGATAAGGATTACGCTCTTTGGCGCGCAAGCAATCCGGACCTTGCTAAAACATTTGATCAGATGCAGCAACAAAAGATCCCAGAAAATTTAGAAGAGATCCTTCGCGCGCTTAAGATGAAAAGCCCTCTTGCTGGAAGAAGCGCCGCCAATGAAGTTATTAACGCAGTAAGTCCCTTATTGCCTCAACTAATTGGAGGCTCTGCTGATTTATCAGGCTCAGATAAAACAATGATGAAAGACTCTGGCTTGGTAAGTAGTGATTCTTTTATTGGCCGTAATATTAAGTATGGTATTCGTGAATTTGGTATGGCCACCATGGCCTGCGGATTGTCAGCTACGGGAATGTTCTTGCCCTACATAGGAACTTTTCTAACCTTTTCTGACTATATGAGAAATGCTATTCGTCTAGCTTGCTTAATGAGGCTGCCTGTTATCTATCAATTTACACATGACTCTATATTCCTGGGTGAAGATGGCCCTACACATCAACCTGTAGAGCATTACGCGGCTCTACGTGCTATCCCTCGACTACATTTTATAAGGCCTGCAGATAATAATGAAGTTAAGATGGCCTGGTTTTCAGCTCTTAAATATCATGGGCCTACGGCTTTAGCCCTTTCTCGTCAAAATTTACCCGATATTTCAGGAACTGATGTGCCTTATAGTGAAGGTGTTGGAAGAGGCGGATATATTGTTAAAAAAGAAGAAAGAAAACCCGACTTTACTTTTTTTGCTACAGGTTCAGAACTCTCTTTAGCCATGAATGTCATGCTGGAGCTGGAAAAACGAGGCAAATCTGTACGCGTTGTTTCAATGCCGTGCTTTGCTATTTTTGATAAGCAAAGTGATGCTTATAAACAATCCGTCATAGGGGGAGATTTAGGCACCCGCGTGGCTGTAGAAGCTGGGGTCTCTTTTGGCTGGCATAAATACATAGGCTTAGAAGGTATTGCTATTTGCCAGGATACTTTTGGGGCTTCTGCTCCGGCGTCTGCTTTGGCAAAAGAATTCGGCTTTACCGTAGACGCTATTTTGGAAAGATTGCTTGGATAATAGCATTGTAGATGCGCTTCATTGCCGTAATAACAAAAGACCTCCCGTCTGGCTTATGCGGCAAGCAGGGCGCTATAGTCCTTCTTACCAGAAATTAAGAGCAAAGCATTCCCTGTACGACCTCTTTCATAGTCCTTCTATGATTGAAGAGATAACCTTGCAGCCTATTGAAGAGCTAGGTGTAGATGCAGCTATTATTTTCTCAGATATTCTACTGGTTCTTGATGCCTTTGGTCTTAGATACAGCTATCCAGAGGGAGGGCCTGTTGTAGAGCCTTTTAAAGGAACTTTGAAGATCCAAGATGATTCCTTTTCTTTCTTAAGAGAGGCCATTTGCAGTCTCAAAAAAAGACTCTCTGTACCTCTTATGGGCTTTGCAGGGGCCCCCTATACACTTTCCACTTATATGGGAGGTCAAGAAGAGCTCATAGAGCCCTTAACAGAGGGGGTTATTAGTCTTTTAAAATGTCAAATAGAATCGGGTGTAGATGCTCTGCAACTCTTTGACTCTTGGGCTGGTAGTTTAGATGATCTACGCTTTAAAAAGCTTGTTTTAGAGCCTTTAAGAGTGATTAAAAAGAGTGTAAATGCCCCTCTTATTTTTTTCTGTAAAAATTTAGGTAATCGTTTAGAAGCCGTTTTGGAAACAGGTGTAGATGCAGTCAGCCTGGATTGTTCTCTTTCAGATGTGCGTAAAAAATATGGCCCAAGTGTTGCTTTACAGGGGAATTTAGATCCGGATCTTCTTTTTACAGATGAAGAGACTGTTTCTTTAGCAGTGAAGAATTTGCTTTTTTCTTTAAAAGGGGATAAGGGTTTTATTCTTAATTTAGCCCATGGTGTCAAGCCAGGAAGCTCTTTTGCACTTGTTAAGCATTTAGTTAAAGTGGCTCAAGAAGAGGGGGATAGATTGTGGTCTTAAAAGAAATAGATCCAGATCTCCTGGCTTCCTTGGATTGTCCAGCCCCGCGCTATACAAGTTATCCCACAGCTCCTGCATGGCATAATATAGAAGAGAATGTTTATTTAAGGGCTTTAGAGCGATTTGATGAACACGACTCGCCTCTATCTCTCTATGTTCATATCCCTTTTTGTAAAACAATGTGTCTTTTTTGTGGCTGCTCTGTCATCTTAAATCGCCGAGAAGATCGTCAAGATGAATATGTAGAAGCGCTTTTAGAAGAGGCACGTCTTATTGTATTTAAAAAGAAACATCTCTTAACACAGCTTCATCTAGGCGGTGGTACGCCAACACAGCTTACAGAGGATCAGCTCACAAGGCTTTATAAGGGGCTTATAGAGATTTTTCCTTTAGACCAAGCTGCAGAAATTTCTATAGAAGTTGATCCACGTAATGGAACTGATAAATTAGAACTGCTTAAAAATCTCGGATTTAATCGCATTAGTTTTGGTGTACAGGATACAGATCCTGCTGTGCAAAAAGCTATTCATCGCTATCAAAGTTATGAAATGACAAGAGATACGATGCTGAAAGCCCGGGCCTTGAAATTTGATTCTATTAATATGGATCTTATTTATGGCCTTCCTCTTCAAACTCTTAGCTCTTTTACAGACACAATAAGTAAAATTATTGAAATGAGTCCTGATCGTATTGCTCTCTTTTCCTATGCGAAGATCCCGTGGCTAAAAGCCCATCAAAAAGCTATTCCAGAAGAGAGCCTGCCCTCTACGCCTATAAAGTTTGCTCTCTACGCTCATGCTCGCAAGGCTTTAATAGAAGCTGGCTATCTACCAATTGGTATGGATCATTTTGCCAAAAAAGAGGATGAGCTTACGCTGGCTTTTGAAGAAAAAAGGCTGCAGAGAAACTTTCAAGGGTATTCCTTAAAAAAGGCCGAAAATATGCTAGGTCTTGGAGTTACATCTATTGGATATATAGGCGGTGCTTATATACAAAATGCGAAAGATTTACAGAGTTA
>CAIMEJ010000111.1 GCA_903839985.1 uncultured bacterium
AACTACGCAAATTCCCTGGAGGATCAATAGTTATGTCTCTTCAAAATGCTGAAGACAATTTAAAAGAATTCGGAAAAGAATTAGGCATCGAAGGTTTGAAATTCGATGAAAACAATACATGTATTTTAGGTATTGATGATACTTTTTCTCTGCACCTTACTTACGAACCTAATTCCGATCGTCTTTATCTCTATTCACCTGTTTTGGACGGACTTCCAAGAGATGATAAGACCCGCTTAAAGCTTTATGAGCGTTTGCTCGAAGGTTCTATGCTAGGTGGCCAAATGGCTGGTGGTGGTGTAGGTATTGCTGTCAAAGAAGAACTTATTTTGATGCACTGTACTTTAGATATGGCTCACGCACTATCTTCCGCGTTGCGTGCTTTTGCTCCTCTCTACGTAGAAACTGTAGAAAAATGGCGTAAAATGGCTATGGATCTTTCTGAAGGTAGAGAACCAACAGAAACAGCTCCTTCAGCCAAAGGCCCTGTTAGACCTGGATCCTCTGCTCCTGGAGCGGGTCCTGGATTTATCCGAGGCTAGTATTTCTATGCCCTACTTAACTCTAGGTAGGGCGTTTTAATATGAAGTATATAGGCCGTTTGGATCATGCGGATCCCTTCTATGGTTTTTTAAAAGAACATATATGGCCACAAATAGGGGATTCTTCCCATTTGCATTTTTCTGTACACGTTTTAAGAGGCTCTAACCAGGTTTTTCTCTACACAGATGAAAAAAGTGGTGTTTCCGTTATTGGAAAATTTTTCTATGGGCTTTTTGAAAGAGCCTATAATGTTGCAGCTGGATATCTTACAAAAGAATGGGAGGCTCTGGAGCATTTTAGAGCACTTGGCTTTGATAAGCCTCCTTTTTATGTTCCTAAGCCGCTTGGGCGTAGCTATGATATCAATTGCGCGCTGGTAGAAGAATATTGTCCTGGAACAACGTTCAGTGATGTTTTAAAAGCCGGTGCACACGGGCATCCTAATAGACTTTATCGTAGGCTTTCTGTTTTAGCCGATTTTTTAGCAAAACTACATAATAAAACAGCTATATCTTCACAAAGAGTCGATTTTAACGAGGAGCGGCATTACGCCGTGACACTTGTGAATCATTTGCGTAAGAAAAATCTCGTGCATAATGAGGAGGCTGAAAGTTTTTATCATTTAATCGCCAAATGGGCAGAGAAAGAGGTGATGTGGCAAGATAATAGAGTACTCGTCCATGGTGATGCCACTCCTGCTAACTTCCTTTTTCGTAACCATACCGAAATTGTCGCCATTGATTTAGAAAAATCACATTATTCGGATCGCCTTTTTGATATTGGGCGTATAATCGGTGAAATTAAACACGCTTTTTTAGTCGAAAGAAATGATTCTCTTATTTCAGAGCCCTTTATCGGCCATTTTTTATGGCAATACTGCACACATTTTCCTCATAGGGAGGATGCTTTTCAGGCTATTACTAGGCGTTTGCCTTTTTATGTGGCTATCACTATGTTACGCATTGCCCGTAATAGTTGGGTAAATAGTGAGCATAGAAAAAAATTGCTCGATCAGGCATTTTTAAATTTTCACCATCAAGGATAAGGGCATGGCAATCCGCGGTATTTTATTTGATCTCTACGGTACTCTTATCGACATCGAAACAGATGAGGGCATGGAAGAGCTTTATAGGGCGATGGCGCATTTTTTCACCTATATAGGCACCGATATGCGTAGGTGGGATTTGCGTGATCTCTACTACGAGGTTATGAAAAAGCAAAGAGCTCTTAAAGGTGAGATGTATGCAGAGATTAATGTTGTGGGCATTTGGAAAGATATCATGCACCGCAAGGGAATACAATTGCCTAATGAAGAGTCCGTGGCTGTTTTTTTAGCGCAAATGTATAGAGGTATTTCACGTAAAAGAATGCAGCTCTATAGCGATGTTTGGAGAGTTCTTGATCAATTAAAGGCCCGTTTTCCATTAGCACTTGTCTCTGATGCCCAATCTTGTTTTTCTCTTGCTGAAATGAAAGTTCTAGGAATTCATGATTTTTTTAAGCCTATCATTATTTCTGGAGATTACGGTTATCGTAAACCTGACCCACGTCTTTTTCTGCAGGCACTCGATGGACTCGGCATACGCCCTGAAGAGGCTATCTACGTGGGTAATGACATGTTTCGTGATATGTTTGGTGCCAAACAGCTAGGTATTAAAACAATACTCTTTAAATCAAATCAAGGCGAGCAAAGTTATAAAAATATAGAGCCTGACTATATAGCCTATAACTTCAGGGAAGTTTTAACAGGCGTAGATTTCCTTTGTCAAAAGTTCCCTTGGAGTTAAGGATTCTTTAAAAAGCCCAGAGAACATCGAATCCGATGTAGGGGGCTGTTGCAAAGTTGTAATAGCTTCCATTATGGCCATAGGAATCCATTATTTTGAAAATAGCGCTAAATGTATAGCCGCCAAAAACAGAGAAATCAAGTCCACAATATTGGTAAGAGAGGTTGAGTTCTCCTCCTATATTACGGTATTCAAAAATACCTGCAAAAGGTTCATCAGGGCCTATCCGCTGGCGTGTTAAAAAAGGCCTAATATAGGTGCTAAGAGTCCATTTTTGTGTTAAATAATAACTGAGTTCCATTTGGACGGGAAAAATAAGATCCAGGTTCCATTTCGGTGCAATACGCCAATCAAAACCAACTAGGGGATAGGTGATTGTTTTATGTAATCCAGTCAGTGTAAGAGTTCCTACATGAAGACCAACTGTTGGGGTTAATGTGTAACGGCCCCACAGAAAGCCGCCAAAACGAGCATAATCGAACCAGCCTTCACTATGATCATTATTGACATGCACACCAAAGCCTGCTTG
Source organism: uncultured bacterium (assembly GCA_903839985.1). Lineage (GTDB taxonomy): Bacteria > Chlamydiota > Chlamydiia > Chlamydiales > VFKH01 > VFKH01. The sequence continues at coordinate 2,860 of CAIMEJ010000111.1, forward strand.
CCAGAACCAATTATCTATACTACCTGTATAGCCAAGTGCTGCTAAATTAACATAGTTAAAGTTTGTTTGATTAAAATAAGGATTTGTATTCCAATTAACGTAGTCTGAGCCGTAACCAGCCTCTAGTGTAAAGCCCTCTAGAGGACCGACTTTAAAGCCGTAGAGTAAATCAATCTCTGCTTCACCGTAGCGCATATTTTGGGCATTATCTGTTGATAGATTTGCTTTGCCTATGGCATCGGCTGTTGCCAGAATACCATAAGGGCGAGAAGCCTCACACTTGCCATAGCTGCCCTTAAAATTTTCTACTTGAAAGCGTACAGAATCAACAAAAGTTGCATCATTGGCAACAGCTACACCGCTTCCTAGTAGCATTAAAGAGAATAGCCACTGTTTTTTCACGAATAAAACTCCTTGAACTAGAGGCTCTACATTTATGCAAAAATAGGCTATTTAGTCAAGGGGCAAGGAGGTGTCTACAGGGAATCTATCCTGATAAAGAACCTCCCTTTATTTTGAAAACTTTTAACGGATTATTTTTTATCTAGATGGAGGCTGTTATAGGCTTTTATTTTGCTAAATGCATAAAGGCGCTCTGTTGCTAGCAGGCATAGAGCAAAGGATGCAATCATGACCATTAAAGAATTAGTAGAGTCATAGATCAGCGTGCCTATAAAAGGGGCTACACAACCACGCAGGCCAACAGATAAAACGTTAGTACCGCTATAAGGAGTGCTGTCTTCATCTCCAGCAAAGTGGGGGCCGGAAAGGTTCCAGGAGAGCTCGCTACCTGCTTGCATAATTCCATAAATGAAATAGGCAACGTAGAGAGCCAGACTATTGAAATAGCCAAGGATTAAGATAAGCGGAAAGAGTGCAGCTGAAAGAGTAACCCAGGAGCAGAAACGATAGAGGTTCATTTTATGAAAGAGCCTTACCCAAAAAGGAGAGGCTGCCACAAAACCAACAGCCTTACAAACTGCTATAGCCAGAGCAATTTCCATATAAGAGAGGTGCAGGACATCCACGAAATACATAGGTAGGATGGTCATCAGCATCATAAGAGCTGAGCCCCCAATCATAAAGGCTATTTGAAATTTAGCAAAATCAGGTCGTCTTTTTAGAAGAATCCAGGCTTCTTTCCAAGGGCGCAGTAGAGCGCCTTTTACAGACCGGCTTGTTTGGACACTTGTCTCGGCCTCTTGTACAGGAAGCGTCCAAAGGAGTCCTGTAGAAACGATGCCAATGCAAGCTGCACCAAAAAAAATCCAGCGCCAAGAACCTGTATAATCATCTAAGATCCATCCAAGAGCTATAGGCAGAACAGCGCTGCCAATATAATCGACGATAGAGCCTGCTGCAAAAACATGTTCACGTGCTTTTCCTTGAATATTGCGCTTGATGATCTCCATCCATGCTGGAATGGTTCCTCTCACAAAAATCATGTAAAAACCAAAAGAGGCAATAAAAAACCAGATATTCGTTACGAAAGGAAAGAGCAGAAAAGGGGCGTATTTGAGAATATTAGCAAAAACGAGGTTGGTAATCAGTTTGTTGGGTTTTCTATAAATTAAGGAGCCCCAATAAGAAGAAAAGAGTGAAGCAATCGGCTTAATAGCAATAGTTAGAGTGATTTGAAGAGGGGTGGCATGCAATTCTTTATATAGAATAATAAAAAGCATGTTGTAGATAGTCCAGAAAGGCGTATTAAGCAGGCGTGACCACAAATATACTGTTTTCGTCTGGTTTTTAAAGAGGATCATGCAGTTCCTTTCATGCGCATGATCTCTTGAGAACGCTCCTTGTCTTTAAGTGCGGTAACTCTAGAATAGGTTCTTCCCTCTTCGGAAAATTTTTCGATTAGAAAGTGGTGTGCCGCAACTTCTGCCATTTGAGGAAGGTGTGTAACACAGATAACCTGGTATTTTTCAGCAATCTGTTTGAGTTTCTGAGCCACTGCCACAGCCGTCATGCCACCAATGCCTGCATCGGCCTCATCAAATAAGAGAACTGGACGAGGCCCTGCTAATACTGTTTGTAAAGCCAGCATAATACGGGAGAGCTCCCCACCACTTACATAACCTTTGAGAGGTGTTTTACGCTCGCCTACATTAGCTGTTAACATAAATTCAACGCTTTCAGCACCGTGCACAGATAAGGGGGTAGGAGTTAGATTTATATGAAAAATAGCTCCTGCCATATGAAGAGAGGCAATCTCACGAGTAATAGCCTTTTCGAGAGATAGCGAAGCTTTTAAGCGTAGGGAGGTTAATTTAGCAGCTTCCAACTGAACCTTATTTTCTAAATCAGTAATCTCATGCTCCAGATCTTGCATATTTTGATCGAAGTTTTTAAGTAAATGGATCTCTTTTTCAATATTTTGGAGGGCTACAAGACATTCTTCCTTGTCTGCACTCCAGAGAAGCTTGATGCGATCGATTGTTTTCAGATCTTTTTCGAGCTCTTCACTAGAGGGGCCTCGATTACTTAAATATTTTTCCAGGTTATAGGAAAGATCAGAAACTTCTGCGTAGATGTTTTTTAAAGAGGTGTGTATCTCCGGGATATTTTCACAGGGCTGTAAAAAACGCTGTGTAAGAGAGAGAAAGTTCTTATCTGATGAAAAGAGGGATGTATGCAATTTATCGAAGAGTTCTAAGCGCTCTTTTTGACTCTCTACGCGGCTGTATTCGGCAAAAAGGACTGCTTCTTCATCTAGAAGGTGAGCTTGTTCGAGGAGCTTTTGAGAGGCGTATAGTTCTTTTAAAAGAGTCTCTTTTTGATTAAGCTTTTTCTTAAAAATCTCGCGCTCTTTTTTCTTTTGTACAAGTTCTTGAAAAAGTTCTTGATAGCTATGGAGATCTAAATCTGCAAAAGTGTCCAAGAGCCTTTGAGGCGTCTCTTTTTGTAAAAGTTCAAAATGCGCTTGTTGGCTTGCTAGATTGATAAGCTCAGCTGCGACTTTTTCAAGTGTATTGATAAGTACGGGCTGATTGTTAATAAAGGCTCTACTTTGGCCGCTACTGGATATCTCCCTCTTGATAATAACTTTTGATCCTTCATGATCAATGCCGAGTTCTTCGAGAAGAACTTCGATACCTTCTTTTTCAAAAAGGGCGACAATAGAGGCCTTCGAGCAACCTGTGCGGATGTAAGAGCTCTCGGCACGCTCACCCAGTGCGAAGGCAAGGGCTCTCATAAAAGAGGATTTTCCCGCTCCTGTTTCACCTGTAATCACATTAAAATGGGGCCCGAACTTCACCTCAGCATCTTCAATAAGGGAGAGGTTTTTTATCGATAAGGACTTAAGCATTAGTCCTCAAAAGCACGGGTGATAGCTTGCTCAATTTGGCCGGCCTCTTTCTCTACAATAAATGTTTCTGTCATACCTCTTTTTATAGAGAACACCATTTTCTTATCAAGAAGACCTTTGGGCATTATCTCAATAGAGTCTTCCTCAAAGAGGTGAAGATCTATTTTTTTAAACGAGCTGCTACTGGGAATAAAAGAAAGCGATTCTAGAGCCACTCCCTCATTAAGGAGCGCTAAGAGCTCTTTTTTCTGTAAAGAGGTGATGTAATGGGATTTGCTTTTTTGCACCACAGAAATAGCCTTAACTTGGAGAGGCCCTCTAAATGTCGTTACCTCCCAAGCAGAGCCTAGTATGGCTAGATTAAAGAGAAAAACAAGAAAAGCAATAACAATGAGCATCCCAACTGTATAAAAGAAATCACTTTTATTTACTGTTGTCATAGTCGGCCTAGCGTTTCTTTATAGGTTTTAAAGTGGATCTTAGAAACTTTATCTAAAAGGGCTGTTCCTGACTCTCGTGCAATCTTAAGAGCTGCATTTGCCACAGCACTAGAAGCTCCTTTGGGAAGCACTACACTAAAGTCCTCTTCCATTTTTTTAAGGCCCTCTAAGAAGGCGGCTCTCGCTAATATAGAAGCCGCTGCAACGGCTATATCACTTTCAGCTTTTGTGCGCTGCTCAAGAATAAGAGAGCTCTCCTTATAAGAGACTATTTCTTCCATTAGTCGGGGGTTTGCGAATTGATCAACTAGGGCTTTGCGGCAATGGCTTTTTAAAGAGACCTTATGGAGAACTTCGAAATGGGCCCATCCAAGCAGTTTGTTGAGGTTTTTAAAGCGTGCGTAGAGACGGTTATAAGTTTCAGGGAAAAGACAGATCGTTTGATTAATGGTATGAGTCTCTACATCTTTAGCAATTGCCATAATACGGGTGTCATTCATCTCTTTGCTATCTTTAACACCCAGTTTTTGTAAATAAGGAAGGCTCTCTTTATTAACAAAGACGGCCGAAACGCAAAGAGGCCCGAAAAAGTCGCCTTTTCCTGTCTCATCACTGCCGATATGAGGATCAAAAGAGGCGTCATTATAAGTATAAGAAGGAAGAACAATCTCTATAAACTCTTCACTACCAGATCCTTGTACAGTAAGTTTACCGGATAAATAGAGGCTACAAGAAAGAGAGGCTTTTTTTGCTTGGAAATGGGTATAAGGGGGCTGTGAAAAAGTAAATCCGCGCTCTTGTAGATCGTGGCGCAGTTTAGGCACAAGCTTTTCCTCGATCGTTGTAACAAAACATCCAGAGGGCTTTTTACGCTTGCTGTGATCTTCCAAGGCACTAAACTCATTTTTTAAATGAAAGATCGCTTAATTGTACTGGAAATCGGCTTATTTATCAAGATAGGACTACTACAACGACTGTTTTTGTAAAATATTTATTTTGTAATAACAATCACTAAGACAACTCCAGCATTTTTTTGTAGTGCAACTGAAGATCCTTTGGGGTATCTTGCACAGAATATGGCAATGACTCTTTTGGTGATTAATTTTGGAAGCTCTTCTTTAAAGCTGGCTGTCTTTAGGAAAGGGGAGTGCCAGCTTGTTATAAAAAGACCAAAGGAGCATTTCGAAAAGCTTTTAAGGGAGATTTTCGAAAGCTTTCCTATTGATGTCATCGCACATCGTTTTGTACATGGAGGAATCTTTGATAAACCTCTCATTATTAACAGTAAAAAGGATTTAGCTCCTCTTAAGAAGCTCCTTTCTTTAGCGCCACTTCATAATCCCTTATCTTATAAGAGTATTGAAACCTGTTTGAGTCTTTTTTCGGCTGTGAATGTGGCTGTATTCGATACTTCTTTTTTTCATAATCTACCCATGAAAGCTCAGAAGTATGCTTTGCCCAAGCAAATGACAGAAAAATATGGTATAAGACGTTACGGATTTCATGGTCTGGCACATGAGGCTCTTTTAAAAAGCGTGAAGGGGAAAAGGGTGATTACGGCTCATCTAGGAAGTGGGGCTTCTATGGCTGCACATCTAAATGGTCAGCCTATAGACATCTCTATGGGATTTACGCCTTTAGAAGGCCTTGTAATGGCCA
>CAIMEJ010000112.1 GCA_903839985.1 uncultured bacterium
CAGAGTAGGGTTCAGGATATAGAGCGAGGGCAAAAGGTCCAGGCGTGTCTAGATTCACTTATTGCGACAAAGCCAAAGACAAAAAGTGATAGGGTGAGTGCTATAGAGAAAAAAGGCAAAGAGCCGGGCATAGAAAAGGCTATTAAAGAGAAGGTTTTCTTAAATGTGATTCCTCATAACAGTCGCTTTAATCTGGCAGTGTTCTTTAAAAAAGATCAGGATCTCTATAAGGAGGCTTTGCTTCGTTTTTTAAAAATACGTATGGGTGATTATGCAGAAAGTTTTATAGCGGAATTGACCCTTAAAGGGCATTGGATGCGCGCTTCTTCTAAAAAACCGGATCCAAATAAAGTTACCTTGATTACGCTGCAAGATGTGGCCAAAATACCCTTTAGTGAACGAGCAGTTGTTTATAAGGCTCTCAAAGAAGGGCTCCAGTCCTATTGCCTTTTTGAAGCTGACCGCAATCGTTACATGATATCTATTCATTATGCTTCGGAAGAGGTTCTTGCGGCACTTCTGAATGATTCTTTTTTAGCAGCGAGTATTGTAGGGCTGCGTCAATCTAAGTATATAGCCGGCAAGCGGCTTTTAAAGAGTAATAAAAAAACCTTTGTTTCGAATGAATTTCTCACAAAAAGTGATATAGAAGGGCTTTTTAAGGCCCATAATAAAGAACTTACTTTCTATGCCTCTATCTTAGATACGCAGATACATATCCCCCATCGCTCTGATTTAGCAAAAGATGCGGGCATTCCTGCAGACCTCTAAAAACTCAGGTTAAGATTATTTTGTTAAAAGCGTTTGGGAAGAATAATCGTGAAAGTGCTACCGGCTCCAAGGAGAGAGGAGGCGTTGATCGAGCCTTCATGTTTGTCAATAATGGTTTTTGTAATAGCGAGCCCAAGGCCAGCTCCTCCAAGTCTACGAGAGTGCGTTTTATCGACTGTATAGAAGCGGTCAAAGATGTTTTCCAAATCATCAGGAGGAATGCCGATACCTTGATCTGTAACAGCGATAAAAATAGAACCGTTATTTTCGGAGAGATGCACTCTAATAATAGCTGGGGGCTTAGAGTACTTAGCGGCATTACTTAAAAGATTACATATAGCCAGCTCTAAAAGATCGGGATCTGCTATTAGATGAAGTTCAGGCGTTAAGCAGGTAATAGTAATTTGGGCATTATTCCAGATGGCTTGTGTCATTTGCTTGCAATTATCGACTAGGGTCACAAGATTAAAATCATACATTTTAGAAAGAGGTAGTTTTTCGATATCCGCCAAGGTAAGAAGATTTTTAATGAGCATTTCCATGCGGCCACAGTTTTTAACAATTTTAGTAATGATATCATGGGTCATTGTCGGTGGCAGCTCAGGGTGCTCATAGAGCGTTTCCGCAAAGCCCCGAATGATAGTAATAGGTGTTTTGAGCTCATGGGAGGCGTTGGCCACAAAATCTTTGCCCATTTCAATGATACGGTAATGGCTAGACTTATCTTTTAAAATAAGAACAGCTCCATCAGCATTTGTGATAGGGACTGCAAGGATCTCTAGAAACTTTTTCTGATCTTTAAGAGTAAGGTTACCAGCAACAGCCTGATGCTCTTTGAGGCATCGTGTAGATAGTATCAGAAGATTTTTCTGAGACAGGTCTTCTATTTTTTTACCAATGAGTTTATAGCGATCTATTTGTAAAAGTTGTGCTGCGATACTATTGACAAAGAGAATTTCTTGAGACCCATTGATTGCGATAATGCCCTCTCCTAGAGAGTCAAGAATGATTTCTTTACTATTGCGTTCTTGAGTCAGTGTACTGATATGTGATTGAACACGGTCACTCAGGGAATTAATCGTATCAGCTAGTTGATAAAATTCACTTTGACTGCCAGAAAGAGATATTTTTGTAATAGTGTCTGAATGGCCCTCTTGATAGGGTTTAATAGCATTAATAATTGTTTGGATAGGTCGGCTTAAATGATGGATAATGATCCACATCATAATAGCAAAGATAAGGAGTACGGCCGAACCGAGTGCAATAAAGCCTATTTCAAAATCTACAATAAGCCCGCTAACTTGTTTGTAGGGGAAGGCTGCACGTAAAATAAGGCGTTTACCTTGAAAATCAAAGGCCCGTATCACATAAATAAGTTTCTGCTCTAAAACAGGTGAATAGCCCTCACTATAACCGGTGCTTCCAGTAAGGGCCTCCACAAATTCAGGATCTTCAAATTCCTGGGGATCTACAGAAGAAGAATCATAAAGTATCTCACGTGTACTTGTGAAGAGTGTAACACGAGAAAAAAGAAAAGACTCCTGTGCTTTTAGATGATCAATAAGATCTTCTGTAGAAGAGGCACTACTTACTTGTGAAATAAGGGTGAGTAGTCGCTGTTTGAAGGTTTTACGAACAATGGTGCGTACTGATTCAGAGGCAAAGGGAAAAAGAAAAATCAGAAAAGCTAGAAAAACAAGCAGGTAGCTCACAAAAAGCTTTTGGCGAAAGCTTGGATTATTCATCTTATTTTTTAAATCCCAATATAGAAAAAGCTTTTACAGGCTCACTAAAGCCTTTAAGAAGAAGGGCTTCAATTTCCTGAAATTCCAGGGAGTCCTTGAGGCCACAAGTCTCTAATGTAGTCTCGCTTACTAAAATTTGCATCGGTTCCGCTTTAGAACAAAGACGTGCGCCTAGATTGACATTGGACCCAAGAACAGTATAGTTAAGTCGATTTTCTGCACCCATGTTGCCCACAACCATCTTACCTGTGTTAATACCAATGCCAATATTAATTTCAGGAAATCCTTCGGCAACTCTTTCAATATTCCATTTTTTTAGCTCAGAAACCATGAGAAGGGCTGTTTCAACAGCTTTTCGGGCGCTATCAGCATCTAGGTGAGGTGCTCCATAAAGAGCCATAATCTCATCACCCACATACTTATCAATGACCCCATAATGCTCTTCAATAATAAAGGACATTTTCGTCATAAATTTGTTAAGAAATAATATAAGCCTTTCTGGCTCAATTTTTTCTGACATATGCGTAAAATTACGAATATCAGCGAACATCACGGTCATAATGCGATTTTCACCACCAAGATGGATATGGCCTTTTAAAATCTCTGCCGCAATTTCTTTCGAAACGACTTTATCCAATACAGCACGCATTTTTTCTTTATCACGTAGGGCAATTACCATATTTTTAAAGCCCTCATTTAAAATAGAAACTTCATCTTTGCTATCTGCTGTAATAGAAGGAAAGTCAATTTCAGCATAGTTACCCTTGGCCAAAGCCTCTGTAGCAAAAGCTAGCTGCCTTACAGGTTTGGTAACAGCCCTCGAAAGAAAAACAAGAATAATAAGGGCTGCTATAAGAATAAAAAGATTGATTCCTAAAAGTTGCCAGGCGAGGGTGTCGGAAGTTTTATTAAGTTCTTTGAGAATAGTTGTATGTAAAGAAGTCAAGGGGTCAATGCTTTCTGGACGCAATATAATGATGGCTAAATGGCTATCAACAAAGGGTTCTATTTTCATAAACTGATAGCGGACATTATTAAATTCAACAATACCGTAGGGTTCTTTAGCCGTGGCTTCTAGAGAGAGTTTTTCAATGGCTGCATGAGGCAGGCTGAGTCCTGCGGGGTTAATTGCTACATAGGGTTTGTTATTTTCCGAGATAATAGCAATGGCTTCTAGATTAGTAATAAGCTGACTTAGTAGGGGCGAAAGGCTGCTACCTATTGTCACAGAATAACTTCCGCTACTTGTAGCAATATCAGTGGTGGCCGCCATGAAGACTTCTTTCAGAAGGGGGTTATCAATGAGTAAATAAGAGCCCTCTTTGGAGGTAGTAGTCGTTAAAGATCTCTCAAAAAAGAGATCGGAGGTGAGCATGGAAAGGCCATTAAAATTTTTATTAGGATTAATGGTGAAAGAAGAAATGCCGTAAGGAGCTCCATTTTCAAAGGGAGATTTATCAATGCCTTCGAGTAAGGAGCGAATAGACTGTCTGATGCGCAAATTAATAAAAAAGACATTTTCATGGTCATAGAAGGCAAGTAAATCTTTAGGGGAGGGTTTGCTTAAACTGGAATGGAGTTTAATTTTTTCCTTTTGATAGAGTTTTGCCAGATAAGGAATAAGAGTCTTAAGGGAGGTTATTGTATTTTTTTCAATAGAATCACTTAAGTTGTCCGCAAAAGGCTTCAGAGTTTTCAAGAGGTCAGAAGGTTCAATAGAAGCGTCTGGAAAAAAATAAGAAAGAGGGTAGATAAAATAAAAGCCTACAGGGTCTTGAAGGGCTGCGGGTGTTTCAGCAAGCCTGATTCCGAGATAACCCTCTAAAACACCACTATAGTCATCGACCAAAGAGAGGATAACATGGTCGTTGAGTTTGGTGATCTTTGTAGCATAAAGAAGGGCATTTTGAGGAGCTACAGCTAAAAGAGGCTCAGAGCCTTTTGTCACTTGCAGCAGGCCAATACCCGCATTATAAGAGAGGGCTTCGCCTACCTTTTTCCAGGCAGTGCCTGTGTCAAGAGCATTTACAAGGCTTTGCTGAAGAGCTTTGCTCTCTTGGATATAAAGAATACTACTATGTATTAAGCTGAGGGTTTGATCAATTTTTACCTGAAATAGAGCGGCTCTATTTTTCCCAGCAGTAATTTGCTCTTGGGTGGTTTCAGCCGTGAAAATCTTTTCTACATTCTTTAGATCAAGCCTTACAATAAAGGAGGGCCACAAAAAAGAGATAATAGCGATCAAAATAAAGAGAGGGCCTATAATGCAAAAAAGTTTTAAAGTCCGTGACATGTTAAATTCTCATACCCTTGATCTGTTATAAGAATAGTATCTTCTAGGCGAACGCCGCCCAGACCTTCTTTATAAATGCCCGGCTCGATCGTAATAACCATTCCCTTCTCTAAAGCAATATCTTTGAAAGGATCCTTATTTTTCAATGAGGGAAATTCATGGACCTCTAAACCGATGCCGTGGCCAAGTCCATGGCAGAAGAGGGGGCCGTAACCAGCTTTTTCAATAAGAGTACGAGCTGCTAAATCAAGGTCGCCTATTTTAGTGCCCGGCTTACAGATACTTAAGGCAGATTTTTTAGCAGCGTCTACAATATGATAAATTTTTTCGAGCTCGCCTTTAGTATCAAAAAGGTAGGTTCTTGTCATATCTGATTGATAGCGAGCTTTAGTAGCACCGATATCTATTAAGACAAGTTCCCCTTCTTTCCATCGACGCAAGCCGGATCTATGATGAGGAAAGGCACTATTTTCTCCAAAAGCAATGATACTCTCAAAAGCTGAGCCCTCACCACCCTCTTTCTTAAAGAAATAATCTAAATCATCGGCTATTTCTTTTTCGGAGACTCCAGGATGTAAAGCGGCTTTACAGAAAGCCATGCCTTTAGCAGCTAAGATACCCGCCTCTCTCATTAATTGTTGCTCTAGAGGGTCTTTAATAAGGCGGCTGACAAGGTTTATGGAAGCAATCCACTTAACATCAGGGCGCAGTTTTGCATGTCTAGCCACACTCATTTTGTCGGCATCAAAACCGATTACGGCCCCTGCTTTAAAAAAGCTTTCAGGATTTTCACTTCCAATGGGGATAGGGCTTTTTTGTTTTGCATAGCTTGTATAACGGCCATCTACAAAAATTTGGGCATGGTCTTTGGTACAGACAAAAGTGCCTTGGGAGAGAATAAGGCCTGTTAAGTAAGCAATTTCTAAAGGGTCTTCCGTGATCCAGCCCTCTAGTGGGCCTAGCTTTTCTTGTAAGAATCTAATGCGCATATAAAAAAATTGGGTTCTCCACTTGGTGACCATTGAATGTGCTCTAAAGCAAAAAAGGCGTCAAGCCATAAAGCCGGTGAGAGAGTGTCTCCTCTTAAAAGGCGTGCTACTTTTTCTAAAGGCTTGCTGCTTGTTGTAAGGCAGCTGAGAAAAATCTCTTTGACATCCAAGGGGTTTAACGCAACAGGCAACGCCTCTACTAGAACAGTCTTGGGGCCGAAAGAGCGCACCACAAAACCCCATTCTTCTAAGGGCAGTGATTGTAGTGCGCTTTTTTCAGCAGAGGAGAGCTCAATGGCTAAGGGCTCTGTTAAGTAACAAGAAGCAGGAGGCTCTTTAGTTTTTAATTGAGCATTAAGAAGGGTTTCACGGGCCCTTTCTCTATGCAAAATCAATAAAGAGTCTTCTTTATAAACGAGGTTATGTGAAGAGGGGACATGCACCGGATCGATTAAAAGATATTTTTTCCACGAGCCTACGATAGGAAAAGGGCTTTTATCGAAAGAGAGTTGCTCCGCGTTAATCCTAGGAGAAGGTTTTGAAAAAGTAAAGGCTTTGGTAGATAGGCTTTCCCAAGGGAGGCTCGTAGGTGGCTCCACAAAAAAAGCTTTGGCAGTAGCTGTAGGCATGGGCTTATGTAAAGCTGAGGCAATTGTTTCAGCAATAAAGCCGCGTAGAAAGCTCTCTTCTCGTAGGCGAACCTCCTCTTTTTGGGGGTGGACATTGACATCCACAAGGTGGGGATCCATTGTTAGGTGTAGAACGAAGAGGGGAAAGCGTCTATTTTCTAATAACGTTGAATAGCCCTCTAAAACACCTTGAGAGATGACAGGAGAGTAGATACAGCGTTGGTTAATAAAAAGGTATTGCCCTGTGCGATTGCTGCGTGAAAGTAGAGGGTGGCTAATAAAGCCCTCTAAAGCATAAGAGCCTGTTTTTGCATAAAGAGGAATAAAATCTTGATTGCCCATAAGTAACTGCATGCGCTCTTCCAAAGAGGATTTAGGGCATGAGAGAAGTCTTTCAGAACCTTGGAAAAGTTCAAAGTGCACCTCCGGATGCGACAGCGCTTGCTGTTCTACACACTTAAAAATAGCATTTGTATCTGATTGGAGGGAGCGTTGAAATTTGCGTCTGGCCGGGGTGTTATAGAAAAGAGAGGTAATTTCAAGGGTTGTTCCTTGTTTACGTAGAGCCTCCCCCGTTTCTAGGATTTTTCCTCCCTCTTGTATAATCATAAACCCTGCATGCTCATCGAGGGTATGATTGGTAATAAGGCGAAGTTTGGAAATAGAGCCGATAGCGGCTAAAGCTTCTCCTCTAAAACCTTTTGTTGATAGGAGATCCAAATCAGAAGAGCTTCGGATTTTGGAAGTGGCGTGACGTTTTAAAGAAAGGAGGGCATCTTCTGGAGGCATCCCTTTGCCATCATCTTGGACACGAATTAATTGCTTGCCTCCAGCAATAATTTCGATACGTATAAAAAGAGCGCCTGCGTCTAAAGAGTTCTCTATAAGCTCTTTAACAACAGAAGCGCTGTTTTCAACGACTTCACCAGCCGCTATTTGATTAATGGTCTCTTCGTCTAGAAGATGGATAAGGGGGGTCATCCCCTTATTTTAGCATTTACCCTTATAAACACAATAAGCGGTTTAAATGAGGAGTGCTTTCGCTTGCGATCTCTTGAAGTCTAATAATATGAGGTCCAGCAATCCTTAAAATATTTGCTTTTCGCCCCTCATAGCCCATCCGTTGCTTTGCTTGCGCTGTTAACCATTTTAATTGATCGTCGAGTAGTCTTTTAGCCCCTACAAGCTCGGCTCTTTTATTTTCTTCTACGACTCGGCCACCAATAGTTACAAGGGCTCCTGCATTTCCTATAAAGTTACCAGCAGTGTTATTACCTATAAGAATCTGGCCAGCAAGCATTCCAGCCATCCCAGCTGTTTGTGCTATGCGGGCACTTTGTACGTCTGTGTTAAAGCGTCTATCTGCAGCACTCTTTTGGGCGTCGGTATAAGCAATAGCTGGGGCCAAATTTGTCTGTAATTCGCTATCTAACTGATCAATATCTAGAGATGCTTGACTGACTCCTTGTAAAGGGACATCCACTGCGGATCTCTGAGCATTAAAACCATTTAATGTAGAGAGTTTATAAAAGTCGGTAAGAGCAGCTGAAGGAGAGATTTGGCGATCTACTGCAAAAAGGTCAGCTTTTTCCGCATCTGTTAGAACATCTGTATATGGATTGGATTGAGCTTCCTTTAGGAGGCGTTCACGCTCTGCAACTTTAAGTAAGGGGTCATCTTGATTATATGCTTGTACGAGGAGCGTGCCAAGGGTTGCTATAGAGGCCCCAACGCCCAGACCTATTAAAAGACCGGTGGAAATAACTGCGGCACCAGAAAGTATAAGACCAGTAGCAATACCTATAGCTGCTAAAGTAGCAAAAATACCAATAGCAATATATTGCACAATCCTTAGATTATGAAGGCCTTTGTAAGGGAAAAGCACTTGATTATCTGCGTTAGAAGCGTCAATATAAGAGCCTTTTCCTGAAATTACAACCACCTTATGTCCTAATACATAGCCATTTGGTTCTACCGGCATACGGTGAATTGAAAGTGCTGTTGAAGAATTTACTGATGGTAACGTCATGATCTATACTCCTTTTAAATTTGGAAAAACTATATAGGTGGATTGTTAAAAAAAGATTAATTTAATATTAATTTTTTATTAACTTTTGAAAAGACAGGCCCTGAGATAAAGAGTCTCCCTGATTGAAGAAAATGGGGAGTTAGTTTAGGGTAGTCTAATCAAAATATTCAGCTGGAAATTTCTATGAAAATAATTTTTTTGTTATCTCTTTCTTTAATGACAAGCCTCCTGATCGGAGCCCCCGAAAAAGTGCAGTGTGATAATCAAGGATGTAATTGTACCGAAGAGACACATTGTGGATGTTTGTCTCCGGATCAAGCAAGTAGCTGTGCCTGCCCAAGCCCTGTAAAGCTACCAGCTCCGCAATAGCGAAATGGAAGGATTTTCCCCTTTAGGCAGGTTTATTTACCTACACAAAAACGGGAAAAAATAGCAGAGAGAACCTCTTCAGAGATGTCTTTTCCTATAATCTGTGTGAGATGCTTAAGAGATTCTTTTAAGTCGCTAGTTAGAAATTCAGGGGAAGTGCCTTTTTGAAGGCCTTCAATGACAGAGGCTAGGCTCTTTGCTGCTTCGTCAAGGGCTTGTTTGTGACGCAAGGCCGTAATAAGCACTTCGTCCTTATTAGTATTGTAGGAAATTTTTGCAAGAATAGCCTCTTTAAGCTTCTCTAAGCCTATGCCTTGAAGGGCAGAGATTTTAAGAGCTCCTTCTATATCCGGTTGTAGATCACATTTATTCCAAATAAGAAGTGTTTTTTCAGGAAGAAGGGTCTTTATTAAAGCCTCTTCTTCTGCTAAGAGTGCACGGGATGCATCTAAAACAAGCAAAACAAGATCAGCCTCCTGCAAGGCGCTTCTGGAGCGCTTAATGCCTTCTTGTTCGATGATTTCCTCTGTTTCACGTAGGCCTGCTGTGTCGAGCAATCGCACAGAGAGTTCTCCCATTTGCATTTGGTCTTCTAAAATATCGCGTGTGGTGCCTGCAATAGGGGTTACAATAGCGCGCTCTTTACGCAAAAGGGCGTTCATAAGAGAAGACTTGCCCACATTAGGTGCACCTATAAGGCAGAGTGTTAGGCCCTCATAGAGCATTTTACCTTCATGAAAAGTGGCAGCAAAAGCCTCTATCTCTTCTTTAATAAGCTGAAGATCTATAGAGACCTCTTCTAGGGAGGAAAACTCAATGCCCTCTTCCGGGAAGTCCACCCAAGCTTCTAAAATCGCCGCAATCCCAAAGAGTTTATCTTGGAAGGCTAGAACCTTCTTAGATAGAGCGCCTTCTAATTGATTCTTAGCATGTGACATAGCGGCTGTGCTTTTCGCAGAAATAAGAGTCTGTACAGCTTCTGCTTGGGCTAGGTCCATTTTGCCATGCATAAAGGCGCGGAAAGTAAAAGCTCCAGGGGCAGCCGTTACAGCGCCAGCTTCTAAGCAGCGCTCTAAGATACGTTTAGTAATAAAGCTGCCTCCATGGCAATGGAGCTCAACGATATCTTCACCTGTATAAGAGTGAGGAGCTTTCATACAAATAGCTAGGGCATGATCCAGCGTCTGGCCATTTGCTCCTAAGATTTTACCGTAATAGGCTACATGCGATTTTACTAGGGGCACCGAAAAGAGCTTTGCTGCAATAGATAGGGCTTCGCTCCCGCTCATACGAACGATAGCAATGGCGCCTTCTCCGGGGGCTGTAGCAATAGCTGCAATTGTTTGGTGAATATCCATAAAAAGTGCTACTATTTTACCTTATGGAACCCATACTGGTCAAAGATAGAAAAACAGGCAATCTGATAAAAGAGCAGGTCTTTGGGGCTTTGGCTCTTAAAATTCTCTATACAAGGCCCCAATGCTGCATACGCAATTTTGTGTCCAAAAATAGCTTTATTAGTAAGGTTTATGGATGGTGGCAAAAGCAACCTTGGACTAAGGGTTATGTAAGTAAATTTATTAGAAAGTATCATGTTGATAGTAAAGAGTTTGTCAAACAAGACTTCGATTCATTTAATGATTTTTTTACACGCGAACTTAAAGAGGAATGTAGGCCCCTTTCTTATGGAGAGCGCGTAGCTGTTATGCCGGCAGATGGCAGATATCTTTTCTTTCCGGAAGTAGATGAAGCAACGCGTTTTAATATAAAAAATAGCTCTATGAATTTGGAAAAGCTTTTACAAGATAAAGAGCTAGCTGCCCGTTTTAAGGGGGGTAGTATGGTTATTTCTCGGCTTTGTCCTGTGGATTATCATCGTTTTCATTTCCCTTGCGATGGCAAAGCCTCCGCTGCCTCCCCTATAAGAGGGCCTCTTTATTCAGTGAATCCATGGGCTTTAAAAAAAGATCCCTCTATTTTATGGGAAAATAAAAGAGCTATTACTTTCCTGGAAAATGAAGCTTTTGGAACCATCCTCTATATTGAAGTGGGTGCTACTTGCGTTGGTACTATTCATCAGACCTATGCAGTCGGAGAGGTAGTCAAGGGGCAGGAAAAGGGATACTTTTCTTTTGGAGGTTCTTGCCTTATTTTACTTTTCGAGAAGGGGCGGATTTCTTTCGATGAGGACTTGCTTTCTTCCGGGCCTTTGGAGATTTACTGCCAGATGGGGCAATCTCTTGGACAAGCACGGAGCAAATAGGGCACTTTTCTATTATATGACCCCTTGCAGGACAGAAACTGCGTCCAGCTTCAATCATTTGTAAATGAACATTATGCCACGATGCGGGAGGGAGTAGTTTTTTTAAATCTTCTTCTACTTTTTTAACGCTTTTATGGCTGCTTAGCCCCCAGCGTCTTGCCAGCCGATAGATATGGGTGTCCACAGGAAGCGCTGGTTTTCCAAAGGCCTGGACCATCAATACAGAAGCCGTTTTATGGCCAACGCCTGGAAGAGATTCTAATTCTTCAAAAGTTTGTGGGACCACTCCTTTATACTTATGAACAATAAGAAAGCTAGTCTCACGGATAGCTTTTGATTTAGCAGGAGAGAGTCCACAAGGTTGAATAATGTCTTTAATAACACTTAAGGGAAGCTCAGCCATTTCCTCAGGGGTGGAGGCTTTAGCAAAGAGCAGGGGTGTAATTTGATTCACTCTTTTATCTGTACAGCGGGCCGATAACATCACAGCAATAAGAAAAGTAAAAGGATCCTTATGATCTAAAAAGGACTTGGGGTGAGGGAAGTATTTATCTAAAATACTTCGAATAAAATCTATAGACATTCTTTGAGGGCAAAAGTAATTAAAGAGGAGAGATCTATATCTTCTCGAGTTTTTAAAACAGTAGTCACAGCCTTTTGTGCCAGATTCTCCCCGTAACCTAGATGTACCAGGGCTCTAATGGCATCATGACGCAGAACATGGACACCTATTCCAGGCTGACTTGGAGGGAGCTTATCCTTAATTTCTAATACAATACGCTCAGCTGTTTTTTTGCCAATGCCGGGAACTCTACAAAGGCTTTGGATATCTTGAGAGCCTAAGCAGCATAGCAAAGCGTTATACTCTAGATGTCCTACTAAAGAAAGCGCCGTTTTAGGACCGACTCCAGAAACAGCTAGTAATTGTTCAAAAAGGTCTCTTTCTGGGCGTGATGAAAACCCAAAGAGACTCTGGCTATTTTCTCGGATGATAAAACTTGTATAGAGGCAAATAGGAGAGCCAATGGCCTGGCCTAGAGAAAAGTTGCTGAAAGGAATAAAGACTTTCCATCCAATGCCGTTACTTGTTTCAATAATGGCGTGAGAGGGGGAGATTTCTACAAGCGTGCCACGGACATATTCATACATAATTTGCTCCTATTAATATGGCAAAAACAAAGGGCGAGGGCATCTGCTGCATCTAAGGGTTTAGGGGCTTCTTTCAGATGGCATAAAACACGGATCATATAGGCAACTTGTTCTTTAGTAGCTTTACCATTGCCGGTTACTGCAGCTTTTACTTGGCTCGGATTATATTCAAAGACTTCTACATCTTTTTGTGCGCACGCAATCATAGCAGCACCTTTGGCCATACCAAGAGTTAGGGCGCTTTTGGGATTTTTATAAATAAACTGCGTTTCAATAGAGCATACAGCAGGAGAGAATGTTTCTATAAGATGCAGGACGGCTTGGTAGATGATAAGATAACGTTTGCTGGGAGAAAGGTTGGTAGGAGGCCTTATGCAGCCATAGTCAAGGACTTTATTAGCGTCGGTATCGATTAAACCGTAGCCGCTTACATGCGTTCCAGGGTCAATACCAAGAACGATCATTTTACACGTAGCAAGTTCTGCTGTAGGAGAGAAATGGATTCCTTCATTTTTTCGAAGTCTTCTTCTACATCTTGTAGGCGCACAATCTCTTGTTGAAGAGAATCGATTTCTTCGGCTTTTTGATCGAGAAGATCTTTTAGAGAAGAAATTTCTTCATTTAAGAAGCCTTCATCGCGCAGATGTTGTTCTTTGAGATCTTCGATACTTAGCAAAATCTCTTCTATCCGATGCTCGGAGGCCGTAGTTTTGGTTTCTTGCTCCTGGAGCATATCTTGAAGGCCTGCGATCTCTTGGATTTTACGGCCCAGATGCTTTTGGATGTGAATCAGCTCATCTTCTTTTGTTTGAAGTAAAACATCGAGTTCTTTTATTTTTGTTTCTAAAGGCCCGGTTTCTGTTTCACGCATGCCTTTAAGAACTTGCTCGATTTTTTTCTTATCGATCAAGATACCTTCTAGGTGCGCCTTGAGAAGGGCTACCTGCTTTTTCAGCTCATGCACTTCTTTTTTGAGGAGGGATTCTGTCTCATTCTGATTTTTAAAAGAGCTGTCTTTGGCAGATAATTGATTTTCAAACTCTTTTTTTACGCCTGCAAGTACATCTTCAAAGCTAGCTTTTAGGCGGGCGTTTGTTTCGGCATCTTTTTTGAGGCGTGCTTCTAGAAGGATGTTTTTTTGATTAGCTTCATCTAAGAGTGTTTTATAGCGTAAGGCTGTTTGTTCCTCGATGCGTTTTTTTTCAGAACTACTGTTAAAGTTCTCTGTTTGATGCTTAGCGCGTAATTGCAGGAGCGCTCTTTCGAGGCCGTCTGCTAGGCGATGTTGGTCAATAATCAGAAGTTCTGTGGCTGCACGTAGTTGTTCAGCTTCGCTTTTAGATCCTTTTAATTCTTCTAATGTTTTTCTTAAAACATGCGCAACTTTGTTTTGTTTGCGTTTAAAAAGGCCTTTAAGCTCTTCTATAACAATACTTTCATTGGTACCGGCTTTTAACTGACCTCGACAATAATTCAGAGCTTTGCCAAGCTTGCCAATAAGAGCAGTCTGAAGAAGAAGCCTTTCTTGTAAGCCTTTGAGATTCAAAGTGTCAGATGGCGCATCTTGATGATAAATGGGTTCAGGAAAAGGGGAGGAGGTAGCAAGTGAGAGGGAGGCACGTTCATCCTTGGCCTTTTTAATGAGGCGCGCTATGATACGTAATTTCTTTACTGAAAGATCGCAGGATTCCATAACATTATTGTTCAAACCTTGAGGAAAGCTTAGCTTAAATGGAACGAGAAGAACCGTCAAGTATTATCATCAGGATGCCTAATTGGCTAGGTGATGTTGTTATGGCTACACCCGTCATAGAAGCTGTAAGAAATAGGTGGCCAAGAGCCCATATATGCGTTATGATAAGCAAATCTTTAGCCCCTCTATTAGAGAGAGATCCGCATATAAATGAGATCTTTGCATTTTCAAAACCTAAAGGTTTTTTACGGCGTTTAGAGGATGCTCAAATTTTAGAAAAACTTCGAGAAGGAAATTACGATTTAGGTATTCTTCTTACCAATTCTTTTTCCTCGGCCTGGTGGTTTTATAGGGGTGGTGTGCAAAAAACTATCGGTTTTGGAAGACGGTGGCTTCTAAATAAGAGTGTGGCACTGCCTAAAAATTATAAAAACCAGCATTTGGTGCATAGTTATTTGCAGCTTTTACAGCCGCTCGGGATTCCTTTTAAAGAAAAAGCACCCCAGCTTTTTCTCACACGTCAAGAGCAATCACTGGCTGTTGAAAGAATAAGAGGACTTGGGGGAGGGCTTGTTATTGGGATGAATCCGGGGGCTGCTTTTGGGCCCGCTAAATGCTGGCCTGCAGAAAAATTTCGGGCACTTACTAAAAAACTCCTTGAAAAAGAAAAGGTGTTATTACTTTTTTTTGGGGAGCAGTCGGCCTCACCTCTTATTGACGGGATCATAAAGGGTATTCCTTCACGTGTGGTTAATTTAGCGGGCAAGACCCATTTGCGTGAATTTATGGCTATGGTAGGAGCTTGTAATCTTTTCATTACCAATGACAGCGGCCCTATGCATGTAGCCGCCGCTTTACAAGTGCCTTTAATTGCTCTTTTTGGCTCGACTAGCGATGTGATGACAGGTCCTTATAAATTTGGCCGTGTTATTCATAAAAGAGTGAGTTGTTCCCCTTGTTTTTTAAGGGAGTGCCCCCTGGATTTTAAATGTATGCAAGAAATAGCAGTAGAAGATGTTACTAAAATAGTGGAGGCCCTTAATGTGGGAGGTATTTGAACCGCATAAACCAAGTAGCAAGCTACAGGCTCTTGGGGAAGAGAGGCTCAAAAAAGGAGAGGTAGCTGTACTCTTATTAGCTGGAGGGCAGGGTACACGCCTTGGAAGTCAATATCTCTCAAAAGGGCTATATCCTATTGGTTCTTTTAGTCATAAAACGCTTTTCGCACTTTTTGCTGAGAAGGTTAAGGCGGCCAGTTTTAAATGGGGGTGTTCTTTACAAGCAGCGATTATGACATCACCTCTTAACGATAAGGCTATTAGGGATCATTTTGAAGAAAATGATTATTTTGGGCTTTCTCAAGAGCAGATTTCTTTTTTTCCGCAACCTCTTATGCCTTTTTTGGATATAAACGGAAAAGAATTATCCGAAAAAGGTCCCTGTGGCAATGGTGTGGCTATATATGAGCTCTTTGCCTCCGATATCGGCAGGAAATGGAGGGCATCTGGCGTAAGGTATTTTACAACCATTTTAATAGACAATCCTTTGGCAGATCCTTTTTCATCGGAGCTCATCGGTTTTCACGCAGAAGGGGATTTAAGCGCCCTTGTCACACAGCGGCGCGATTTAAGAGAGAAGGTGGGTATTTACGTGAAAGACGCAGGCCGGGTCCGGGTCTGTGAATATATGGAGTTTCCAGAGGGTGAGTGGCCTCTACATACAACTGCTAATTTAAGTCAGTTTTGCTTTTCTCTTGATTTTGCAGAACAGGAGCATAAAAAGGCGTTACCTTTACATCACATCCCAAAAGGAGGGGTCATTAAGCGAGAGTATTTTATCATTGATTTTGTTGAAAGAGCCGCCTGTTTTAAGGCCTTAGATTCCTCTCGTACATGGACCTTTGCTCCCTTGAAAAATTCGGTAGGAGATGATAGCATAGAAAGTGTAAAGCAGGCTTTACAAAAGCGTGATCGTTTGCGATGGCGAGAGCTTTTTCTAGTGGATGTGGAAAATATTTTCTTTGAACTAAGCCCGCGTTTCTATTATCCTGACGATGAATTGCTTGCGCGTTATAAAGGACAAGAACCCCCTAACAATAGTTATATAGAGTAAAAGGTATGAAGATTGGTTTTTTAGGAATCGGCAGCTGGGGCTTTTGCCTCGCCCACCTTCTCGCTTCGAAGGGCTATGAAGTTATTTCTTGGAGCAGGTCGGCAGGGGAGGTTACACACCTTAAAGAAAAACGTTATCACCCACGATTTTTATCTGCTAAAGCCTTTGATAATATGGACTTTACAAATGATATGGCTCTTGTATTAGAAAAAGCTGATTTGATTGTAGAGGCTGTAACAGCTGCCGGGGTAAGGCCTGTTTTTGAACAGGTAAAGACCTATGGTATTCCCAAATGCCCTGTTGTACTCACCTCGAAAGGGATCGAGCAGAATACGGAGTTGCTCTTAAGCGAGGTTTTACTCGATGTCTTAGGCACTGATGCTAAAAATATTATAACATGCTTATCAGGGCCCAGCTTGGCAGAAGAGGTTATTCGTCAAATGCCTACATCTGTTGTGGCAGCCGGCTATGATGTAGAGGCTATGAATTTTGTAAGAGATACATTTACTACCGGACATTTTCGGGTCTACTCCAATAGCGACGTACTAGGCGTACAATTTGGAGGGGCTATGAAAAATATTATGGCTATTGCCTGTGGTATTTCCGATGGGCTAGGTTATGGTGATAATACCCGTGCAGCCTTAATGACAAGAGGCTTACACGAAATGCGCCGGCTTGCCGAAACAAAGCATGCAAGACCCGAAACACTTAACGGACTGTCAGGAATGGGAGATTTAGGAGTTACTTGTACCTCTTCGCTTAGCCGCAATTTTCGTTATGGAAATCTCATTGGCAAGGGCATGCCTCCAGAGCAGGCTAGAGAGCGGATTGGAGCCGTTGTTGAGGGAGCCTATAGTGCTGTTTCTGCAATGCAACTCGCAAAAGATCATCATATTATAATTCCTATAACGCAGGCCATCTATCAAGTTATCTATGAAAAGCTTCCCCCTTTAGAGGCCGTAAAGCAATTAATGGTCCGGGCTCCCAAAGAAGAGTTGCTTTGAAAGTCATCACGCCACTTGAAATGAAGCAAATAGAGACGCTGGCTTATACAGCCGGCTATAAAGATGCAGATTTCATGGAGGCGGCGGGAAGAGCTGTAGCCGAAGAGGCTTATACGAGAGGCTCTCGTTTTACAATTGTTTGTGGAAAGGGTAATAATGCAGGCGATGGCCTTGTGGCCGCCCGCTATTTGGTGCAAAAAGGATTAGAGGTAGAAGTCATTCTTCTTTTTACTGAGGGATCGCCCCTTTTTGAAAAGCAGCTAGTTGCCTATCAAGCGCTTGGCGCTTCCTGTAGGCATATTAATTCAGCAGAAGAAGTGCGCTTTAAGGATGTTATCATAGTAGCTCTTTTTGGCACTGGCTTTGTGGGGGAGCTAGCGGGGCTGCCTTTAAAAGTCGTTCAAAAAATCAATGAAATAAAGGCTTTTGTTATAGCTGTAGATATTCCTGCAGGTCTTAATGGCGAGACAGGCGAAGTCTTAAGTGATGCCCTGAAAGCAGATATTACAGTAACCCTTGGGCTTCCTAAAACGGGATTATTCCAGGGATATGAATATACAGGTGATATAAAAGTTGTATCTTTTGGTCTTCCTGATTTCTGTATAGAAAAAGCCGTAGCCTCTTACGAGCTTTTTGAAGGGAGTGTTCTTTTTCCTGAGCGTAAAAGAACGTGGCATAAGTATGAAAGAGGCTATGTTCTGGCTCTTGCGGGCAGTGAAGGGATGATGGGCGCTGCTGCTTTATCTACAGAAGCTGCGCTGAGAAGCGGTGCAGGTATTATAAAACTCTTGATCCATAAAAAAGATGCTTCTTTATTACTTTATTTAAAACCGGAAGTTTTAGCTGCTTTTTTAGAAGATTCTATGCAGCAAGAGTGGCTGAGGGCAAGCGCTCTTTTAGTAGGGCCGGGAATGGGGCGGCAGAGCAACCAGGATCTTTTGAGCCTCCTTAATCTAGGGGAGAAGCCCTTAGTCCTCGACGCAGATGCTCTTTGGTGGCTTTCTTTAAAAACCTTTAAGCCTCCCAAAGGAGCTATCTTAACCCCCCATAGAGGGGAGATGGCAAGAATAGGTCAGGATCCGCAAACCTTTGCTAATGAAAACGATATTATTATTGTTTTGAAAGGAGCTCCGACCATTATATATGCTAAAGATAAAATCCCGCTCATCATGCTGGGGGCCCCCTCTGTGATGGCAACAGCTGGTTCCGGGGATGTCTTGACGGGTATTATAGCCTCTTTTTTAGCGCAAAAATTAGCTCCTTATCAAGCAGCAATTACGGCTGTTGCCATCCATAGTTTAGCTGGTCAAATAGCTTTTGAAGAGAAAGGTTTTGGAGCTTTAGCCAGTGATTTTATAGAGGCTATTCCTGCTGCTATTAAAAAATTAAATAGATAACTAGCCATAAAAGCCGATTCCTTGTATGCAGTAGGAATTATGAGCGATAGACCATTACCTTGCAGTGAATGTAAAAAGCCCATCAAAATCTGTTATACAGAAATTGAAAAAGGGCAAATAACGAGCACAGATATTTGTGCAGAATGCCCATTTTATCAACAGCATCTGAATCAAGTCCATGAGATGGATAGCGATGGCAATCCAGGCCTTTGTTGCGGGAGTTGTGGTACCTTGATGCATGATGTAAAAACAGGGGGGCCTTTTGGATGCAGCGAGTGCTACCTTGTTTTTGAAGATTTTGTTATCACGGAGCTTCTTGCTGAAAATCGCATTTCTAAAAAGCTGGCTATACGTGCTAAGGGTATGAGGCCTATACATATGGGAAGATGTCTTCAAGAGCAGACCCCCTTTAATCCAACAACCAGACTGCTTGCCTTAAACGAGGCTCTTCACGAGACAATTACGCGTGAAGATTACGAACAGGCAGCCTTGCTAAGGGACCAAATTAAACAATTGGTGGAAGAAAGTGACAGCGCCCAATAACAAATTTTCATTACGCCTTATAGATGCGCATCCTTGGCGGGATAATAGCAATCCTATATGGCTTGCTACGACACTCAAGCTATATCGCAACATGGCTAAATATTTATTCCCCTCTAAAATGGAGCCAACGCGCCAAAAGCAGCTTCTAGATGTTATGTCTAAAGCCCTTTGTTCTATTAAGGAGCTGAGTCATGCTTCTTTTTTACAAGGCGATGAGATTTCCTCTTTAGAAAAACAATTTCTTTTTGAGCACTTTCTTTTTTTACAAGGTTTGCAAGAGGCTTGTCACAAGACGGAAGGATTTATTATTGATGACAGCGGTAAATTTTTAGCGGTTTTAAATTTAAAAGATCATTTGCAGATGCAGTTAATTGATTGTGGGCAAGATCTAGAAAATGGTTTTGCTCAAATTTTACGTTTAGAGTCTGAACTTGCCAAGATGTTCGAGTGGTCTTATAACACCCGTTTTGGCTTTTTAACAGCCGATCCACGTCATTGTGGTACAGCTTTAGTTGTAAGGCTTTTTTTACATCTTCCCGCTCTCATAACAACGGGTGAATTAAAAGAGCTCATTGCAACAACAGATGGTATAGAAGCAACAGGCATGATGGGAGGATCTCTTGAATCTTGCGTGGGAGATATCGTTGTTGTATCCAACCGTTTTACATTAGGGCTTTCAGAAGATGAGATCATTCGCTCTCTGAGGCTTGCAGCTGCGCGTTTGATTGCAGAAGAGAAAAAAGCACGCCAAAAGTTAATGCAAGATGATGCTTTAAAAAATCGTATAAGTAGAGCTTATGGTCTACTTTTGCATAGTTATCAGGCAGAAACAGAAGAGACTCTCAGCTCTTTGAGCCTCTGTAAGCTTGCGATTGATATGGGGCTATTAAAAGGGATGGATCATCAAAAGCTTAATGCTCTTTTTTTTGATTCTCGCAAAGCACATCTTCTCTCTTTACATGCGCAAACAACAGATGAAGAAGTTACCCGCTCAAGAGCCAAGCTAGTACATGATGCCTTTGCTACATCCTCTTTGTTGATTTGATATTCGGGCAGTGCTATCGTGTTGTCTTTTATGCAAAAAAGACAACTATACCTCTTATTTTTAGTGCCCATTTTTTTGGTCCTTTTTTCTTGTAGCCCACCTAAGCATGATTATCCCGTGAAAGGTGCTGCAGAATTTGTGATGGATTCCCATAAAATCAGGCAGGGAAAATTTGCCATCCTGCAAATGGAGGGAGCTCCACTTGAGTGCCTAGATCCAAGTAGTTTTGAAGAATATATAGACGTTATCGATGAAAATGATATCCTACAAATTCTCATCTATCACCCTATGCGTTCAGATCTGGTAGAGGCTGTAGGGGCTATTGGAAGGACTGTCGGCTACCGCGTTATTGAAGGATATGTATATCTTCCTCAGCTACCACCCGTACGTGTGGCGGGACTCACGTTGCTTCAGGCAAAAGAGGCTCTTCAAGGGGCTTATGATGAACAAATTCGTGAAATAGAAGTATTTGTTGATTATCGCGAACGTTTGACAAGGACAGTAGATTTAATAGGTCCTGTAGCGGTCCGGAGTATGCCAGTTGACGGGCGTATTAGATTATTTGAGGTGCTTTCAAGAGCTGGGGTCTCTCCAAGCGCGAACCTTTTTATGAGTTATGTACTACGCTGCGGCAAAATTTTAAGAGTCGATATGGCACAGCTCATCAAAGAAGGGGATATGTGTCAAAATATTGTTATGCGCCCTCGTGATAAAATTTACATAGCCGAGCCAAGTGATTCAAAAGTAATGATTATGGGCGAAGTTGGTCACCCACGTGCTGTTTATTTACCTAAAGGCTCGATTTCTTTACGAGAGGCTTTAGTAGAAGCAGGAGGAATTCCTTTTACAGGCGATAAGAGTTGTATACAAGTTATTCGTGGGGGTATTGTCTGCCCTAAAGTGTATTTACTCGATTGGAATCATATTATCACGCTCCCTAATCATAGTTTGCTCCTTATGCCGGGAGATACGGTCTATATATCCGAAAGCCCAATTACCCAGTGGAATCGCTTTATTGATCAATTATTGCCAAGTTTTACGGGGGCAGGAGCTTTTTATGCAACACAGGGACTTATTGTTTAATGCCTGCTAAAACCCCTATATCGGAAGATGAGTTTTTCTTTTCTTTTGCAGATGCCGCTGCCTTAATACGAAAAAAAAGAAAGTTTATTATAGGAACTGGGCTATTGTGTATGGCTATAGCTTTTTGCTATGCGCTTTTTCAGCCTATAACATACGAGGCTAAAGCCCTTTTTCGTGAAAAAAGTAGTTCAGGAACAGCTGTCGGCGGTGCCCTTGCTTCCTTTTTTGGAAAGGGGGGAGATGAAGCGAGTGCCTCAGCTATTATGCCATCAAGAAGGGTAGCCGAAGATGTCGTTCAAAAGATAGGTCTTCATACCATACTTAAACCGGTAAAAAAGCCTGGTATTATTGACTTTGCGAATAAAAAAATTTTTTTAGAAAAGCTCGCTATTCAAAATCGTTATAATTTCTCTGAAAATAAAGAAGATATCGAGCATCTTTTTCATAACAATAAAGCTTTACCTGTTTCTTGTAGATTGCATCAGTATAAGGGGGGTGATGAGTTTTGCCGTTCTTTGATTATAGAGCCTCTTGCTGACTTATTGACCTATAAATTATGGGATAAAAAGAAAACCCTTCTTTTAGGAACCTATTCGCTTGGCCAAAAAGTTGTCTTAAGCGACTGTTCTTTTAGCCTCGAAGGACAAAATTTTACAAAAGAAGACCTTTCTTTAAATTTATTACCAGCCTCTGTGATTGCAGATAAGTTAAAATTAAAACTCGGCATAAAAAAAGATAAAGAAAACTCAAAGTTTTTACATATTACTTATAAGAATGACAATCCAGCCGTAGCCGCTTTAGTCGTGAATCAATTTATAGCCTCTTATAAGACCTTTCTCGATACCGAACATAAACAAACAATTGCTGAGCAACTAAGTTATTTACAAAAAAGGCAAACAGGGCTTTTAGATGACTGTGATCAGTTAATGCAGGAAAATGCGGTCCAGGTAAAGAGCTATATTGAAAATCATGGCATTAGGGGACTTTCCACCAAAGATGAAGGTTTTGCTAAACTTGATTATAACCTATCTGAGCAATTACGACAGATCCAAACGGATCTTATGATCCTGGATACCAAAGATGGTATAGAACTAATCAAAACAAATGGATTGGCATCAGACCTTTTAAATGAGAAGCAGAAGCTTATTCAAGAGCGTGAGTTGTTGCAAATAGCTCTTCAGGAAGAAAAGGCTGGTCAAGAAGAGGGTTTCGACAAGAATTGGGCTGCTTACAGTGAGGAGCTGGGTAGTATCCAAAAAGAATCCAAGCTACTTACAGAGATGCAGATACGGCTTGGAGATATGAAGGCTCTAGAACTCTTTTGGGAGCAGGTAAAAGACATTGCACTTATTCAAAAATGGGGTATTAGGCCTTTTTTCGAGGAGAGCAGAGGTGATGAATGGCTGGGGCATTTAGAAAAATACTTAGATAATATGAGTCGTTTTCTTAAAATGCGTGAAAACCTTATTAGAGAAAGGCTCTCCTATAAAAAAACACCTCATAAGATTTATCAAGGGCTAGACCTCTCTTCCGCTCGGTCTATCCAGTTTAATTTAATCGGAAGCATCCAAGCACAAACCTCCCAAAGCAATCGTCTTGCGCTAGCTTCCAAAAGATTAGAGGATACTAAATGTGATCTTGGAACGCTTAGTTCTTCATTTGGCCAAGATGAGTATGTTAGAAAACATCTATTAGAAGCCTCAGAAATAAATTTTAGGTTACAAGATTCTTATAATAACAGCCCTAAAGAGCATGAAAGACTTAAAAATAACCTCCATTTAAAAAGAATCTTTTTGCAAATGCATGTTAGAGAGACTAACACCGTCAATCAATTGCAAAAAAAGCTTACAGAGCAGGAGCTTGTTTTTTTAAAGATTAATATGCTCGAACTCTACAACCAAACAATAGCGGTTATAGAAGAGCAGATAAAGGGCTTGCAAAAGAAATTAAAAAGTAACTTACATAAAGAAGAGTCCTTCATAAAAGGCTCTATAGTGGAGGCAAATAGCCAGGCAGGTTCTTTGCCCATGCAATGGTTGCAGCAAGAAAAGATCGCGATGTTCAAGGAAATGAATATCAAGGTTATGACGGAACTTGTTAAAACAATAGAGTCTAAAAATATTGCTCAAAATATTGAGAGAATGGAATCGGCTGCTATTGATGAGGCTAGAGCTCCTCTTATGCCTGAGCGTCCCCAGCTTTTTTTATGGGCTTCATTTGGGCTTGTAGCAGGTCTTATCGGATCTCTTTTTACTTGTGTATTTATAGAGATAAAAAAAGGTCTTGTTGCTACAGAGCATAATCTTGAACTCCAAGGTTATACGGCGCTTGGAGAGCTAAAAGAATCGCCAGAAGATATTGACACAGTAAGAAGGGCTATCTCCTTTATCAATCAACATGCCCACCTAAAAACAATTTATATAATAGGCGATACTTTTAAAAAGCCTTTCGAACTTCTGGCGCATCTTCTAGCCATACAGGGTGAAAGAGTCCTTTTTCTAGAGGCTTCTTGCTTTGGTCTGAACGAGACTTCAGGAGGAAAAGATTTTGAACTATATTTAATAGGGCAAAATCCGGAGGTTCCAACCCCTGAGTCCTTGCAAGAGGGTTATCATAAGCTCAAGATGGGGGAGTATTCTGCGTTTGCTACGGAATTCATGAATACACATAAATTTAAAGACCTTCTAGAATCTTTTGTAAATGTCTATGATAAGATCATTATTTTTATACCTCTTGATCCAGTTAAGACAGTAGCTTTGACAGCTACTGCTAATGCAGAGATTCTCTTGGTAGTTAGTAAAGAAAGGCGCCTAACAGAATTAGCTCCTTATATAGCGCTTGATAAGCCAGTTGGTTTTTTTCTTTAATCAGGAAGAGGCTTTGATTCGCCGCCATTCACTGGCAACTTGAGTAGCAAGGGGCGCTGCTTCCCGCCCGAAATCGCCAAAGCGTAAGTAGACAATGACAACGAGTTCCGGTTTTTTAAGAGACTCGTCTTCAAAGAAGATTCCTCCAAACCAGATATGCTTTACCATTTGCCCACCCCCTATTTTTGCAGGCCATATACGTTCTACTCGCTGTGCTGTGCTGGTTTTCCCTACAAACTGTTCAGAAAGGGCTTTGTAGTCATTCATAACGCGGCTATTTTGGTCGTAAGTATGAATTTTATTGTGCCTGGCTGTGCCGCGCCTGCCCGTTACAACTTGTTTAAGGCCACTAATAATATGAGAGTATACAGGTAAGGGAAGGGGTAATTGATGTGTGATTTCTCGCTCTGTTTTATCTACAAGGCTTTCTTGTAGAGGGGTGAGAGTTGCTGAAAAAAGAGGGAAGTCAATACCGATGGCCTCCAAAGGTTTTTGAAAAGGGTATTTTGACCTATTAAAAAGTCTTTCTGCTGAATAAGAGGGCTGTTTACCTGCCCTAATTTTAAGGATCTGAGGTTTCAGACAGGCTCCTTTATTAGCTAGAATAGAGAGCATACTGCTAGCTTGTAGAGGAGTAGAATCAAAGGCGTGTTGGCCGATTGCAAAAGAAAAAAGGCCCGTCATATTTTGAGAAAGGTCTTGAGGGAGCTTGCCTCCAATTTCACCTGCTAAATCAACACCTGTTTTATGACCAAAAGAAAAGAGGGAAGAGATCTCTAAAAATTTATCCGGATTAGTAATATGTTCTAAAGCCAAGATAGAAAAATAAGGGTTGCTAGAGGTTTCTAGAGCACTACTTAAGTTAACTCTTCCAACATTGCTATGTTCACTACGAGGAAGTCTTCCGCCCTTATACATGCGAGGGATAGTTTCCCCATTAGCAAAAGTTCCCATAGTATAACTAGAACCGTTTTTTTGATAGGCATCGACCATGGTTAGAATATCTAAATTTCCATGAGATTCATATTGTTGTAGGAGAGCTGCATAGGCCGGTACAATTTTAAAAAGAGAGCCTAGTTGACAAGACTGGCGAAAACAAAATGAACGTCCATAACCAAATCCATTAAGAGGATAGAAAGAGGCCGCAAGACTTTTTTTATTTTTCACACCTTGAAATGCGCGGAGATAGGGGTAATTGCCCCATAAAGCAGCTTCTAGTTCATCAAAGGATTGCATAGTGTTAAAAAGAGAGATACATTCTGTTATTGAGTAATGAGAGAGGCTTTCGCGCAGGGATAGAAACTCTTTAGCAAGACTACTGGAGTCATCATGACTAACAAGCATCTTTTTTACAACTTGGGATCGATGAGCTTTCCAAAATTCTTCAAACTGCTTACGCTCCTCCACTTGTAAATAATCAAGATAAGGTTTTGCATAGCAGCCCTCCTTTTTTTCAAGGGCTCGCTTTTCTTTTAGAAAGGCTGTTTGGTTTTTTTCTCGCCATTTACTAAAAAGAGTATTCCTAAAAGCTAGGGAAAGTTTTTTCTTTAG
>CAIMEJ010000113.1 GCA_903839985.1 uncultured bacterium
AAAAATTAATTAAATTTTTTAGAAAGGTTGTGAAAAATATGTTGAAATCATTTCTTAGTAGGGTCTCCATCACATTATTTTTTCTCTTTCTTCATAGTATTTGTACAGGAGAGACAGGTTATCTTACTTATACCTAAGCGGCTACACTTTTATACTCTCCAAATGAAGAAGCAGTAGCTATGCCTATTTAGGGAGTAACACTTAGTCTAGATCGTAATATTGCAAGTATCTCTATCAATAATAAAGGGCAGGCTGTAATAGGAGGTTCTAATGGTATTGCTTATACAGTAGATTCTTCTACAGGCTTCGCAACAAAGGTTTTGAATATTGATCCGGGGCTACAGATTAGTAGTGTAGCTATCAATGAAGCCGGACAAATTATTATAGGAGGTAATACCCCTAGTGTTCCTCTGGCCTACACAGTAGATTTTTCTACTATCAACCCTCGGGCTATAGCAGTAGCTGATCTTCCCTCATATGGTGAGATCAGAAGTGTGGCTATCAGCACATTTATAGGACCGACCAATAGAAGCTGGCTATTACAAAACTCTATAAACTATCCTATTGTTATGATAGGTGGAGATGGAAGTCTTTAGAAAAGGGCTTATAGCCTATAGTTTTTGAATTTTGTGAGGACTGCTTCTGATGGGAATCAGCTCTTAAGAAGACGCAGGCTATTAAGACCTACAATAACAGTGCCTCCTTCATGGAGAATCACTGCTAGCCAAAGAGGTACGATGCCAAAGAGAGCAAGAGTAGAAGCAATCAGAATAGCGCCAAAGGCTATGATGACATTTTGGGCGATGATGAACCGTGTAGATTTAGCTTTGGCATAGAGCCAGTCGAGTAGCTCGATATTATCATGAAGAAGAACGATATCGGAGGCGTCAACAGCAGAGGAACTGCCCACTTGGCCCATGGAAATACCAACTGTTGCTCTAGCTAGAGCAGGTGCATCATTAATACCATCTCCTACCATAGCAAGGCCTTCTGTGTCTGCTAAAAGGGCGACTCTGTTGAGTTTTTCTTCGGGCTTGAGCTCTGCATAGACCTCGTCGATACCCACAAGAGAAGCAATACGGTTTGCACTCTCTTTGTGATCACCTGTTAAGATAAGTGTTTTAATATGAAAGCGCTCTTTAAGTCGTATCATCAGCTCTTTCATATGCTCTCGAGGAGTGTCTTCAAAAGAGAGGAGAAGAACGTCTTCATCATAAGCAATAACTGATAAAATCTGTCCTTTCTTTTGAGCTTCTAACCATTCAGCAGCGATATTAAGATGAAGACCCTCAGGCCTTCCTACATAGGCCTTATGTCCATTTATTTGAGCTTCTACACCAAGGCCTGGAAGAACGCGAAAGCCCTCTAGTGGAAGAGGTGTCAAGTTTTTTTGTTTAGCAAGGGTGCAAATAGCCAGAGCTATCGGATGAACAGCATTTTGTTCGAGAGAGAGGCCTATTTGTAGAAGTGTTTCCAACGAGGCTTTTTTCTGTTTGAGAAAGCGGGCATCCATTACTTGGAGCTCAGCTTTAGTAAGGGTGCCTGTTTTATCAAAAGCGATTTTTTTACAGCTCGAAAGAGCGTCTAGAATAATACCTCCTTTAAGAAGAATTCCCTTACGTGCGCAGCAACTAATGGCGCTTAAATAGCCCATAGGAATAGCAATCACAAGTGCGCAGGGAGAGGCAGCAATTAAAAAGGCCAGGGCGCGGTAGATAGAGCCTTCCCGGCCTAAATAGGGCTCAGATGAGATAAAAGGCAATAAAAGTGCAAAGGCGAAGCTTGCAAAGATAATAGAGAGGGCATACCCCTGGCTGAGGCGGTCAATCCACCACTGTAGACGTGGTTTGGACTCCTGAGCTTCTGTAATCAATTTAATCAATCGAGCAAGTGTAGATTCTGTAGAGTTATGCGAGACTTTTAGGGTGAGTGTTCCATCTAAATTACGCGCGCCAGAGGGAACTATATCACCCACTTTTTTAGGAGCTGGTAAGTTTTCTCCTGTTAAATGAACAAGGTTAACAGAAGAGTCCCCCGCAATTACCTCACCATCTAAAGGAACAACTTCTCCTGCTTTTACTAAAATAGATTCCCCCACTTGGATATCTCTGACAGAGCGTTCTATAATACTACCATCTACTTGGACAGAATAAGCAATGGTAGGAGACAAGGCTCTAAGACCACTTAAAGCACTTTTAGCCTTTGCTGTAACAGCTTTTTCCATGGCTCCTGAAAAAGAAAAGAGCACAAGAAGTAAACCTCCTTCTAAGCCACTTCCGATAAGAATAGATAAAAAAGCGGCTAGAACCATCAAGACATCGATATTGACTTCCAGCTGGATAAGATCTTCGATAGCGCCAATAAGTGATTCCATTCCTGTTAAGAAGTAAACAAAAATAAGAAAAAGATGAGAGAGGCTTGTTAAGCCGTTCATGAGAAGGACAAAAGAAATGGCTAGAAAGGCCCCACCAACCAGAGAAGCTTTCAGAGAAATATTTTTACCAAAGCGCTTCGAGGAGGGCTCCAAGAAGGGGCTGTTTTCAGCACTCAGTCCCGACTCAAAGAACTCATCAAAAATATAGGGCGTAAGAACGCGTGTAGGTTCATCTTTTATCATAAGCTATGCAGAGCAAAGTAAGCAAATAGGGCCGCTAGTAAGGATACGCCTAGATTCCATACGAGTGCCGATATCATATGATTTTTTTCTTTATAGGCATTGTAGAGGCTGGTTCCTCCTATAATAAGGATAAGGCAAAGAATTCCTCCTTCCCAGGAGCCAAGGAGAAAGCTTCCCGCAAAAAGGGCCATAACACTAAGACCTGATAAGACAATTCCTAGCGCTGGTTTCAGAGGGTGCTCATAGGCTTCTAAAGAAAGGCCCATCTCTTCTTCTAGCATTACTTTTAAAAGACGGTCATCATCAGCCATGAGAACATCGACAACTTTATCGAGAAGTTCCCCCTTAAAACCTTTAGAGCCATAAAGAGCCTTAAGCTCGGCTCTTTCTTGCGGACGGTGATGGGCTATTTCATAGCGCTCTTGTTCCGCTAGCCGGTGTAGGCGTTCAAGTCTTGCCTGACCAAGTAGCGCGGAGCGTCCGGCAAATAGAATAATAAAAGAGAGCCCGCTTATAAGAAGAAGTTTTCCAGAAAGTGCAAGTGCGCTCAAAAAAAGCAGAAGAGAGCTGAGTTGTCTGGCTCCATCGATACAGGCAAAAGCAAACCCTTGTAGCTCAAGGCCATGAGGTTCAGACAGCGAACCTTCTAGTTTTTTTTCTTGCATATGGCTTAAGGCATCTTTGCCTTTAAAATGAGTCATAATCTTTCCTGTATAAAAAGAGCTATCTGCCAAGAGAGCGCCTCTATTTTTTCTCGGATCTCTTTTTCCCCATCAGGGGATGCAAAATCAGAGACGACTTTCCACATTTTCAGCTTTTTCTGCATTTTTTGACAGGCTAAAGCAAGGCCGTAGCCCTCCATATCCACCAGATCAGCTGTAATGTTTAAATTTTTATCATGAATAGGGAAATCACTAGTCACAAGTTTTTTACCAGGACCAAGGAAAAGCGTTTCTTGTCGAAAGAAGTTGCGGCTATGATGAGATGTTGTCTCAGGCATAAAAGTGAGCTTTTCGATAGAGCCAATTGCATGAAGACCCTCCTCTCCCGTTAAGCTACCGGCTATCCCCAGATTCCAAATCTCTTCGAAGAAGAGGCCATATGGCATAAGCGCAAGTGCCGACTGTAGCGCTCCTATTCCTGTAATCAATATAGATCCTCTTGCAAAATTCCAAAGCGAGGGGCTCTCTTGGACAGCCTTCACTAATTGAAGGGTGGAAAAAGCTTCTTTTTCGGTGGCAAAAGTTACTAAAAATTCTTTCGTTTTTTGTGGGCTTAAGTTAGGTTGCATTAGTATATGTTCAAGTGGATTTGTCTCTGTTTATTAGCCGCTAGCTGCCTTTTCTCTAAAGAAATAAAAACGCTGCAGACAAGTGAGGAATCTTTAAAGATAGCACTTTGTCATAATAAAACGGTGCTTTTAACGAAAGAGCTCCTACGAAAAGCAAGCTATGGTGTTTTAGAGTCTTATACCAAATGGCTTCCTCAGCTAGAAGCGCAAAGTGCCGTCTATCAAACGCAGATTCCGCAAACACCTATTTTAAATGCAAAAACAGGGTTCTTGAGCCAGCTTTCGTTATCACAAGCCGTACTTTCTACCGATCGCTACTACGGTGTTATTCTGCAAAAGCTTTATAAAGAAGAGCTTAATATTATATATGCAGCCCTTATTAATGATATTACTTTTCGTGTAAAAAGTGCTTATTATAAAGTTGTGCTTGACCAACAAAAGATAGTGACGACAACCGAGCGCGTAAGGCTTCTTACCGACTTACATAAAGAGATGCAGAGCCGCTATGCAATTGGTGAGACTATCATCTATAACGTCAATCAAAGTAAAGTGGCACTCGTTAATGCCACAGCCTCTTACTACGAAGCCGTCAGAGATTTAAAAACCGATAAAGACCAGCTGGCCTATTTAATGGGCTTTGATCCTGCCTGTATCGAAGTCAAAATTGAAGGGGCCTCTGAAAGAATTCCCTGCTTAGAAAGTAAAATGGCCTTAGCAGAAGATCCAGGTCTCAATCAAACATTTTTTAGTGAAAAAGAGATCCTTTATTATGAGAATCTTTCCAACAAAGAACGTCCAGAAATTTTTAAGGCTTATAATAGCTATAAAATTGCCGTAGAAGAGGTTAGGAAGAAGAAAGGCACCTATTTCCCAAGTATTGATCTCTATTTGAATTATGGGGGAGATCCAGCTCCTTGGACTTTTAACGCCTCCGATTCATTTACTAATCAATCAATGACCTGGGGCGCTGGTCTCCAGTTGAATTGGCTCTTATTCGATAGTTTTGGCAGAGAATTATCTGTTTGGCAGCTTCAGGCAGAGGCTAAGGCACAAAATCTACGCTACCAAGACACGCTCCAAAAAGTGCATCAGGAAGTGCGCCATCAGATTTGGAATATCGAAGAATCTTTGACACAATATGTCTATGCTCGCAGCAATGTTCTTTTAGCGGAAGAGATGGTGCAGCAGGCGCATGATCAGTTCCAAGTTGGTTATATTAATATATTTGATTATGAGATATCCATTAATGAGCTAGCAGAGGCGCGCCTCATTCGGGATAAAGCTTCGTATAATTTACTCGTTTCTTATTACGGATTACTTCAAGCAACAGGGAGCTTAAAACATGGATAGATCACATAAACTGTGGCTCGTTGGTATAGTGATCCTGGTTTTGCTAGGGGGCGCTGGTTATTACCTTTATAAGGTGTCTGGAAAGACTGTTTATACAAATGATGCCCAAATTATGGGGTATGAAACAATTATTAGCAGTGATATCGATCCATACCGTCTTGTAGAGCTTTTTTATGATGAGGGTGATTTTGTGGAAAAAGGGGCTTTGCTTGCTCGTTTAGATCGCTCTTTAATCGAGCCTCGCTATCAAGAGTCCAGGGCCTTGGTTCTTCAGCAAGAGGCCC
This sequence comes from uncultured bacterium, assembly GCA_903839985.1. Lineage (GTDB taxonomy): Bacteria > Chlamydiota > Chlamydiia > Chlamydiales > VFKH01 > VFKH01. The sequence continues at coordinate 5,543 of CAIMEJ010000113.1, forward strand.
AGATAGTGTTTCAAGAGGCTCATTTGATGAAAGTCAAAGATGACTATTTTAGAGCTACCCAGGGCTTTCAAGATAAGATTATCTCTGTTCAAGGCCTCGATCATGCAACACGCAACTTTGAAATGGCAGAGGCTTCCTTGGCCTTAGCGGAAGCGGCTTTAGAGGTCGCTCAAAAGCAGCGTGATTATTTAGAGGAACAGCTTATACATACCGAATTAAAAGCCCCTTTTAATGGGCAGATTACCAAGAGATGGCAGTGGAAGGGCAATGTCATGAACAAGGGGCAGGCTATTTTCTCTCTTTATGACTTAGAGAACATCTGGGTTTTAGCAAATCTTCAAGAGACGGATATTGCACCTGTGAAACTTGGTGACAAGGTAAAAATACAAGTAGATGCCTATCCCGGACGTACATTCGAAGGAAAAATATTTGCTATTCAAGGCTCAGCAGCCGGACAATTTTCTTTGATTCCACCTGATAATGCTACTGGTAATTACACCAAAATTGAGCAGCGTATTCCAATCAAGATCTCCATTGATAAAAAGGGGGAGAAACTCTACTTTTTCCCGGGAATGTCTGCTGAGATTACTATTTTGGTAAAATAATGTGGACACGCCCTATTAAGCTTTCCGATAGTCTTTTGCCGTGGGTTATCCTTTTTAATATAACGCTTGCGACAGTATTGGCTATGATTTCCTCTGTCTCAACGGCTATGGCCAATAGTTCTATTTCGGGTCCTTTGATGATCGACCAAACTAATTCTATATGGCTATCAACAGGCTATTTGGCAGCTGTCGGTATCTTCTTGCCCCTCTCTGGATGGCTCGGCAAAAACTATGGGCATAAGTTCGCTTTTTTTATAGGATTTTCTATTTTTGTGCTGACTTCATTACTTGCAGTATTTTCCAAAAATTTTGCTTTTCTTATAACAATGCGCGTTTTAGAGGGGGTAGGCGGTGGTTTGATTTTCCCTATCTCGCTCACCATTATACAGAAAGCTTTTCCCCCTGAAAAAAAGACACTCGCCTTATCTCTCTATGTAGGGTGTGGATTTGGTATAGGAATTATTGCAGGTCTTATTTCAGGAGGTTATATTGGTCAATACCAGCCGTGGGAATGGATTTTTTGGATTAACGTTATTATGGGGATACCCTGTCTATTAATTACATGGCTTTTTCAGACGGAGACAGAAATAGATAAAAGTGGGCCCCATTTTGATTTTTTAGGGTTTATTTTTTTTGGAGGGTTTTTGGCCAGTCTTTTAATTCTTTTAACGAATGTGAAGGCCAGCTGGAATACTCTTGGATGGGGATCCTCTTTTGCACACATATTGATGATAACGGGTATTTGCTCTTTTATTTTGTTAATGGTGCGTGCATTAACTTATGTAAACCCTATTATCAGAATGCATCTATTTAAGCAGAAAAGCTTTAGTGTTGGATGTATCATTCTTTTTATTGTGGGGGGCATCCTTTTTGGAACAGTTACTACATTACCCCCCCTTTTTGAAAATGTTCTAGGGTATCAGAAGTCGACTGTAGGTTTAATTCTGGTCTCTTTTGGTTTTGTTATGGCACCTACTAGTGCTCTTGTGGGGTATTTAACCAAATTTATTAATATCCGTATTTTAACACTTGTGGGTCTTAGCTGTCTGCTCACCTCCTGTTTTATGCAAGAACGTATTATTACGGTACAAAGTGAAAATTGGCAGTGGGTCATGATATTAATGATCAGAGCCGTTGGTGTTTCATTCTCTTTGGGACCTGTAACCAGCTTAGCTTTACAAGGAGTGGCCCTTCCAGACATTCCTGCAGCTTCTATGGTTGTGACTTTTTGCCGGCAAATGGGGGGTGCAATTGGGGCTTCGCTGCTACTACTCATCGGTGTTTATCGAGAAGAGTTTCATAGTCAAATATATGGTGCGAATGTCAATATCCATGCCCCAGCTTTTCAGGCCTATACACAAGCTTTTGCTGAGCGTTTTGAAAGAATGAGGGGATTTTCCACAACAGAATCAGCGACTCTTGCCAAATTAATTGTTGTTAAAAATGTGAAGGGACAGGCTTATATCTCTGCAGTAAATGATTCTTTTTTTATTATGGGCTGTGCTGTTACAGCTGTTACTATTCTTGTAGCCTTTATTATGATCCCCGTATTGCTTAAAATGAGAACAAAAGCCCCTATATGAGTAAGTTTTCCGAAAGCATACCGGCTTTTTTGCATTATCTACGGATAATAAAAAACTATTCTGAGCATACTATCCGTAATTACGCACTTGATCTCAAAGCCTTTAGCTCCTATATCCAAGATATTGCCTTAGAAGATGTAGACAAGCAGATTATTCGGCGATTTATTGCAGCTATTCAAGGGCATAATAAAAGAACAGTGGTAAGACGGCTCTCCTGTCTGCGTTCTTTTTTTAAATTCTCCTGCCGTGAAGGGCAGACATTACATAATCCGATGGAGGATATAGAAAGCCCCAAGCTAGAAAGACGTATTCCTCATTTTCTCAGTTATGAACAGGTACAGCGCTTATTTGACGCCCCCGATCAAAAAAGTTATTTAGGTGTTCGTGACCGTACAATCATGGAGATATTATACAGCTCTGGGCTACGTGTAAGTGAGCTTGTCGGCCTGAATCGCCGAGATTTTGATAGTGTCAATCAGAGCCTCAGGCTTCTTGGTAAAGGTAAAAAAGAGCGTGTTGTCCCTATCACCGACACCGCAGCTGGATGGATATTAAAGTATCTAGAACATAAGGAGCGCGCTCTTATAGAAAAAGATCATGAGGCCCTATTTCTGGGACGCTTTGGTACGCGTTTAACACCTCGCTCTGTTGATCGTAAATTTGCACTTTATCTTCAAGCAAGCGGTATTGCAGGAACTGTTACGCCACATACTATACGCCACACAATTGCAACGCACTGGCTAGAAAATGGGATGGACTTGAAAACAATACAGGCTTTACTCGGCCATAGCTGCCTGGCTACTACGACAATCTATACCCATGTGAGTACTAAGCTAAAGAAGGAAGTCTATGATAAGAGTCATCCAAGAGCTTAGAAGGGGCTATTTTTTTACTCTCTTGGAAACTTAAAGACCTTGAAATCCTTGGATATGTCCGTATTTGGAAATATTGCACGGGCTTCATCTAGAAGAGGCGAGAGGTCTTGATAGCGAGCGGAGAAGTGTGTGAGGATGAGCTGCTCAGCACCAGCTTCTTTCGCGATAAGAGCCGCCTCTTTGGCTGTAAGGTGGTGATTGCGATAGGCCAGATCACGATGCTCTTCGGAATAAGTACTTTCGATAAGCGCAAGGCGCGCATTTTTTGCCAGATCAAGAGCTGCTTGGCAGCGACGTGTGTCGATAATAACAGCTAATGAATCCCCTTTGCGAATCCAGCTCATTTCTTCTAGTGTGAAAGTTTTGTCATGAAGAGTAAGAGAGCCTTTTTCAATAAGCTCTTTTACCAGAGGGCCTTTGATACCTGCTTGCAGGAGCTTTTCCTTATCATATTTACGACAATCTTTCTCTGTAATGCGCCAGCCGATATTATCAATGCCATGATCAAGGAAGGCCGCTTCAATGGTAAAGTTATCATCGGAGTCCACAATGCCGTTTGCCTCAACGGGATGTTCTACAACATTAATTATTTCATGATAAATAGTGCCATAACGTAGGCGCTGGAAGTACTTTTTGCCGCTTGCCGGATAATAGCAATGAATAGTGTGGGGAACTTTATCAAGATTGAGGCGCATCAGCATCGATCCAAGCCCCAGGCAATGATCACCATGAAAATGAGAGATGAAAATACGTGTGACAACAGGCGGAGCTATTCCTGCAAAGATAAATTGTCTTTGAGTTCCCTCACCTGGATCAAAAAGAAGTCCCTCGTCATTCCAGCGCACGAGATAGGCTCCATGATTGCGCATACGAGTGGGTTGTTGAGAGGAGCAACCTAAAATAGTTAAATCACGTACGCTCATAAGATCGTTCCTTAAAATAGGGTATTAATCCCACGATGAACCCCGTCAGAGCACCTACGATATGGGCGGTATTAGCAATATGTGTAGAAAAAGAGGCTATTTTAAATCTCTCTAAGAGGATGAAAAGACCCTCTACAGCAGCCATGATACAGATAATCCAGGTGACCATGAGAAGTGTTGCTTTAGGAACAGGCCAGTTCTCTATCCGCCTGCGGGCCCATATAAATCCGACAAGCCCCATTAAGACACCTGAGAGCCCTAAAAAATAGGGGCCGCTCACCAGATACTGAGCTGTATTCGAAAAGGCTGCAACAATAAGAATAAGAAGGATATAGCGAAAGCTGCCTATTTTTTCCTCTACAAGGGAACCAAAGAAAAAGAGCCAGGTGACATTAAGAAAAAGATGGAAAATATTGCCATGGAGTAAGATAGGCGAAATAAGGCGCCAAATTTGCCCCTCCAGGATATGCCCAAAAAGAAAGCCTTCTGCAGGGGGGCTAGCAAAAAAGAGCAGAGTGCAAACAGCAATTAATAAGAGAGTTACCGGTGTTTTCATAGACTCTTAATCTTTTGGATAAGAGAGGAGGTAGACAGACCCTCTACAAGAGGGATAATTTCAAGGCGCGCGCCTATCTCTTTTAAAGTAGAGGCTTCTATACAGTCGCTTCCCCAATCAGCCCCATTTACATGCACATCGGGTCTTACTGTACGTAATAATTTACAGGGATCTGTTTCATCAAACCAGGTCACAAAATCTACAAAAGCTAAGGCGCTCATAAGGCGCAGACGATATTCTAGTGTTACAATAGGTCTTTGAGGACTTTTGTATTGCTGAATAGAGGCGTCGCTATTGAGTGCTACGAGTAAGATGTCGGCCTTAAGGCTTGCGGCATAGATAATTTCTAAATGACCCGCGTGCATAAGATCAAAAGAGCCGTTAAGGGTAGCAAGTGTTTTCCCAGGAATCCTCTCACGGAAGGTCGCAAGGGCTTCTGGAGCTATTCTTTTTGTGTCGGAATAGGTGGAAAAACTCATTTAAAGGCCTCTTTAAAGACTTGTTTGTAATTAGATACGGGAACAAACTTTAAACCTTTTTTGATTTCTGCGGGTAGCTCGTCTAAATCTTTACTATTTTCTTCCGGAATGATAATCGTACGTACATCAGCTCGTCTAGCGGCAATAATCTTTTCTTTCAGGCCACCAATTGGCAACACCTTCCCTGTTAAAGTCAGCTCCCCTGTCATGGCAAGACCTTGTTTGACGGGCTTTTTTAGGAGAAGGGAGATAAGTGCTGTTACCATGGTGATGCCAGCGGAGGGGCCATCCTTAGGAACAGCGCCTTCGGGTAGATGGATATGAACACTTTTTTTCTTGAAAAAAGCTTTTTTAGGCAGAAGCTCTTTCAAATGACTTTGTAGGTAACTCCAGGCAATTTGGGAAGATTCCTTCATGACATCACCTGCTTGACCTGTTAAATTAAGGCAGCTTTTATCACTTTCAGCCTCTATGGCTTCTATATAAAGAGTTGCTCCTCCCATGGCAGTCCAGGCAAGTCCTGTTACAACACCTATCGGATTTTTCTCAAAAAGTTTGTCGGAAGAGAAAGGGGGTTTTCCAAGGTATTTTTCTAGATCACTCGGAGAGACTTTGATCAGTTTTTTCTTCACACTTTCGAGGGTTTTGCGTGCAGCTTTTCTAAGTAGGCGTTTGAGTGCATTTTCTAGGCTACGAAGACCTGATTCTCGAGCATAAGAGTCAATCATGGAAAGAAGTGTCTCATCTGTAAAAGAGATTTCTTTTTTTGTTAAGCCCGCATCTTTCATATGTTTGGGTAGAAGATAACGCTTAGTAATAGCTAGTTTTTCTTCTTGTATATACCCAGACATTGTCAGGATTTCCATACGATCTTTTAGAGGGTCTGGAATGGGATCAAGGGTGTTAGCTGTGACAATAAACAGTACTTTAGACAGATCAATTTCTACGTCTAAATAATGGTCTACAAAAGACTTATTATGTTCAGGATCAAGAGCTTCTAAAAGAGAGGAGCCTGGGTCGCCTTGATAGCTCGCACCCATTTTATCAATTTCATCAATCAAAATAACGGGATTGCTACTACCGGCTTGTTTAAGGGCCTGTACCAACTTGCCCGGCATAGCACCTACGTAAGTTCGGCGATGTCCTGTGATCTCACTCTCATCACGCATGCCGCCTACTGAAAAGTGAAAAAATTTACGATCAAGAGCTTTAGCAATACTTTTAGCAACGCTTGTTTTACCCACACCTGGAGGGCCTACTAAGCATATAATGCTTCCCTTGATACCACCTGTTAATGCACCAACACTCATAAACTCGAGAACACGTTCTTTGATATCTTTAAGATCAAAGTGGTCCTCTTCCAGCATTTTATGGGCTCTTTTAAGATCCAGATTGTCTGTGGTGGTGATACCCCAAGGTAAGCAGGTGAGCCAATCGAGGTAATTACGGCAAACACCATATTCCGAGGAGAGAGGTTCTATGATAGCCAGTTTTTCTAATTCTTCACGAATTACTTTCATGGCTGATTCTGGAACGGTCTTTCCTTTTAAACGCTCTTCAAACTTGATGGTATCGAGACGCTTTTCGTCCTTTTCAAGGCCAAGTTCTTTTTTAATAGTTTTAAGCTGTTCACGTAAGAAGTATTCTCTTTGATGTTTCCCAACGGATACTTCAATTTTTTTATGTATATCATGTTGAAGTAAACTTAGATCGATTTCTTTACGTAGTAGAATAAGAGTTTTGTCTATACGCTCTTCAATATTAAAGGTTTCGAGCACATCTTGCAGCTCTTCACGAGCAGCTGTTGTTAAGGCAACGGCGAAATCTGCAAGCTTACTTGGTTCTGTAAAATCCGAATGACTTAAAAAAATCTGCAGCTCTTCTTTAAAAAGGGGATTCAGCTTAAGAAGCTCTTTAATCGTTGTAATAATGCTAATAGAAGAAGCTTTTAGTCTCGAAGAGGAGACGACTTTATCTTCGATAATTTCTACTTTTGCCATCAACAACTTATCTTTTTTAGTTGTCTTAAGGATTTTCAGGCGTTTTTCTATACTCACAATAATCTGGGCACTATCTCCACTTGGATGTGGAATAATACGCAAAATACGAGCTAAAACACCGACTGTATAGAGGTCGGATCCTTTAAGAGAAGCAAGGTCACGATTTTCCTGCTGTGTAAGAACCAGCGCAATAAATTTCTGTTTTTTCTTCGCAATAAGCTGCAAGGCTTCGTAATAGGGGCCTTTATCAATAACAAGAGGGGTAGCCATCCCTGGGAAAAAGGGTCTTTTTGCAAGGGGGAAAATAGGGATTTGAATGGGGTATTTCTGGTTCAAGGGGAGGTCGTCTTCTGTAAGAGCTGTTAGAAGTTCTTCCTGAAGAGCTTCAAAATCAATATCTTCGTGTACGGGTGCCTGGTCGTTCAAAACTCTCTCCATCAAATAAAACAAGGCTACAGGATAACATCAATGGCCCCATAATTTCAATGTGTTTAAAGCCTATTTGGAGTAGAATTTCTCTACTTATGGGACGTATTCTCTTTCTCGACGCATCCTTTGATAGGCCTTTTGTTGCCTACGATAACACTCTTGTAGAGGTGAGTAAAGCTCTCTCCATGGCGGAAATCGTGGAGACTTTGGGGACTTTTGACGCTGTAGCTGCGGGTCAAGGGCCGGGTTCTTATACAGGCATGCGTATAGCACTGAGCCTTGCGAGTGCTTTGAGCCTTGCATGGAAGGTGCCTCTTCTAACCTTAAGCGCTCTTTATGGCCTTGTTCCTGAAGGAGATATGGATTTTCAGGCCATGCTTGATGCGCGTAGTGGAGGTGTCTATCTCTTAGAAGAGGGTGTTCCTGTCAAAAAAAGTTTAGATGAGCTTGTCTTGAAAGAGGTGATTATATCGCCTCGGATAGCTCCTTTACAAGCCAGGTTGCCCAAGAATATACGTTTTATAGAGGCTATGCCCAATCCTCAACGGCTTTTTTCGCTCCTAGAGGAAAAGTTAAACCAAGGGAGCTATAGCCTGACAGGCCAGGCAGAACTTTTATATTTAGGAAGGACTTTATGAATTATCTCGTACTTGCTTATTATCTTTTTAATGAAATCAAAAATCCTCTTGAAGCAGTAGCCCATCATAAGGCTTTTTTAGAAGGCCGTGATGTTACGAGCCGTATCTATATTTCGGAGCAGGGAATCAATGGGCAGATGAGCGCAAGTAGATTAGATGCAATTGCTTATATGGAATGGCTCATTACTCAAGAGGGCTTTGAAGGAGTCACTTTTAAAGTTCATAGTGCTTCCGAGAATGTTTTTCCTCGTTTAACTATTAAATATCGCAAACAGCTAGTTGCAATCGATCGAGAAGTTGATTTATCTAAAAGGGGTGAGTATTTGACACCCTCTGAGTGGAGAAAGGCTCTTGAAAGTAACGAAAAACTCCTTTTGATTGATGTGCGCAATGATTATGAGACTGTTGTAGGTCATTTTGAAGGGGCTGTGCTTCCTCCTTGTAGAACATTTCGGGAATTTAATGGCTATGCAGACACGCTAAAAGAAAATTTTGCTCCAGATACGCGTATTTTGATGTGCTGTACAGGGGGTATTCGTTGTGAGGTTTATTCGGCAGTATTGAAAGAAAAAGGCTTTGAGGATGTATCGCAGCTTAAGGGCGGAATCATTCAATATGGCCTCGATGAGGGTACAGCTCATTGGAAGGGCAAGCTTTTTGTCTTTGATGATCGATTAACAGTTGCACTAGATGAACAAGAAGAAAGCGTTACTGTTGGTTGTTGCAAACACTGTAATACCTTGGCAGACGTTTACTATAACTGCGCTAATATGGACTGTAATGATCTTTTTCTCTGTTGTAAGCAATGCTCTAGAGAGCATCAAGGCTGTTGCTGTGATGTTTGTAAAAATGCTAGCAGGATGCGTCCTTTTGATGAAGAGAGGGGCCCTAAGCCTTTCCGCCGCAAAGGTCAACTTTTAGCACAATAAAGGGTCTATATGGTTTTTTCTACGGTTTCGGCCATTACTCTCTACTTCTTCCTTCTCTTTTTGATCGCCTTTTTTTCGCGAAAGCGTCAAGCAACGGCCCAAGATTTCATTCTTGGAGGTAGAGGGCTTAACTATTATGTGACCGCAATGGCTGCTCATGCAAGTGATATGAGTGCCTGGTTATTTATGGCCTATCCAGCAGTAATTATCACAAGTGGTATATTCAATGCCTGGACTGCTGTGGGCCTTATTGTTTGCATGTACTTAAATTGGCATTACGTGGCCCCGCGTATACGCAAAGCTACAGAAAAGCATAATAGTTTAACCCTTTCAGCCTATTTTGAGAGTCATTTTCAAGACCGTAAAGGTATTATTCGGTTGCTCTCTGCTTTAATGGCTTTCTTTTTCTTTACTATCTATATTTCTGCCGGCCTTATGGGTCTGGGGCTTCTTTTTGGTGATATTTTTGATATCAGCTATTTATGGGGCATTACTATAGGAATTATCATTGTCGTTATCTATCCACTGATTGGCGGCTATGTGACGCTTGCTTGGACCGATTTTTTTCAAGGGCTCTTTCTTCTTTTTATGATTGCTATTGTCCCCATTCATCTGCTTTTAAAGGCCGAGCCGGGTCATGCTGTTTTTGAGACGCTACAGTTAAAAAGTGTTCTAAAGGGTCTTTTCCCGGATCTTAGTTTGAGCACTATTGTCGGTATTTTCTTTATTGCTACCGGCTGGGGTCTTGGTTATTTTGGGCAGCCGCATATTGTGACCAAATTTATGGGTATCAAGAAAGTGGAAGAGATGAATAAATCCAAGCGTGTGGGTATTGGCTGGATGATTATTGTTCTTTTTGCGGCAACGGTAATAGGTCTTATTGGCTCGGCCTACTTCGTAGAAGGTAAAAATCCGAATTTAACCTTTATCGATATGGTGAACTCTCTCTATTCGCCCTTTTTTGCAGCTTTTATTCTCTGCGCTATTTTAGCAGCAGCTATTTCTGTCATGGGCTCACAGGTCTTAGTCCTCACCTCCCATGTCACAGAAGATTTCTATAAAACGCTTATTCATCGAAATGCTACTTCCGATCAAATGATCCGGGTGGCCCGTATGGGTATTCTCTTTTCGGCCCTTATAGCCTATATTATCGCCTATTTCCAAATATCCTCTATTTACAACCTAGTCTTTTATGCATGGGCTGGTCTTGGATGCAGCTTTGGTCCCCTCGTGCTTCTTTCCTTGTTTTCCAAAAGAATCACCCGGATGGGGGCTATTGTGGGCATTTGCTTTGGAGGTGTTGTTGCAGCTATTTGGCCGCTACTCAATGAGGCTTTCCTGCCCTATTATCCGATTCCCGCCATGATTCCAGGCTTTATAGGAAATGTGCTGGTGATATATGGCGTCTCATTTTGGGGTGCTCGTCCTGTTCGCAACTAAAATAGACCTAACATTAAATGAAAAAATGTCCATGAGGGTTCTTTTTTTTCTTCCGGCCTCAAGCCCATTGCAGGTGTATGACTTATAGCCAATAGCTTCTTCGGCCAGTAGATTTGTTCTTAATAAAATTAATAGGCCTAAGGCCACTTAAGCTCTATGTACAAAGAAATAGGCTCTCTTAGAGCAGATGATCTGATAGTTCATATCTTCAAAAGCACCTCTTACTCTACCAAATAAATATACTAGCTTAAAAGCCTCTTAAATAGCCTTCAGGGCATTTTTTCTGCCTGCTCACCCTTTTTAAATTATATTGCCCTGAATCGCCTCTTTATGGCAACTTTACATAAAATTAATTAAAACTTTTATACCAAGACCATAAAAGTATGATAAAATCAGCTCTTCATAAGTTATTCGTTACCTTATTCTTTCTCTTTATCTTTCTTAATAGCAATTGTCAGGGGCAAGTCTCTCCTGCTTATCCTGCTTATCCTGCTTATTCAGCAACAGTTACCGGGAGCGTTGCAACTGCCTTGACAGGAGCCCCTCTTCCAGCAAGTGGCGCTATCAGTAGCGTTGCTATAAACAATAGTGGCAACGCTATTATAGGAGGGTATAATAGCAGTGGCTCAAGCTTAGCTGTTGCCTACAGAGTTTCATCTAGCACCAATGCAGCAACTCCAATTACAGGTCTTGCAGCATTCGGCCTTATCTATAGCGTTGCTATAAACAATAATGGCGATGCTATTATAGGGGGGGGCGATAGCATCAGCACAGGCGTACCTTTTGGCTGCAGAGTTCTATCTGGTAGCGATGCTGCAACTGCTATTACACCTCTTCCAGCAAATGGCTCTATCAATAGCGTTGCTATAAATGATAGTGGCGCAGCTATTATAGGGGGGGATAGCAGCAGCGGCTTAAGCGTACCTATTGCCTACAGAGTTACAGCTGCAGGCGTTGCAACTGCCATTACACCTCTTCCAGCAAGTGGCACTATCGTGAGCGTTGCTATAAACGATAGCAGCGCAGCTATTATAGGGGGGGGGAGGTAGCATCCCCACCCCCACAACAGGTATAAGAAGCTGGCTGTTAAAGCAGGGATAGATAAGAGCTTAGATTTTAGGGAGAGCTCTCATTAAGAATCTACCTGAGTTAATCTTCGATCTTGATAGATGTAGTAAGCCTTCTAAAAAATAGATAAATGAGAGGGGCGTCTTTGCCCCTTGATTCTTTAGATTGCATTCTCAGCAATAAATTTCTAAAAGTCTTGTATAAAAAAGCCTTCGCAAGATTAAATCTTTCTTCATAAAAAACAGACTGCTTGGAAACCTAAATTAACAGATCCATCTGAACTGTTTTGTAATCTATACGACTTCTGAAAAAATAGATGGTCTCTATCTCAAGAAAGAATGACTTCTGAAGGAAAAGAAGGGCCCCAAAAGCATCCAGGCTTGTGTCTTAGACAGACTAAGACAATTCTTGTGTTATTATATACTGTAGGATTCAAGAATTTTTATCACATATGATTACCAAAATTATATAAAACTGATCCATAAGCTCTTACTTAGAAAAAGATGTGTTATGGAAAGCATGAAAGATCAGCTCAAAAATATTTCGTAAATTAAGGATGCAAGATAGCGTAGTTCTATCAATTTGGCTGGATTAATTGCTTATACTCATCAATCCAAGAAACCAAAAAGTGAAATGAAGAGGCTATCTGTCAGTTAATGGAAAATTCGCATGCAGGTTAAAGGAGCCCTTGTTAATGAAGCGAAACAGGTAAGCATCTTTTAGTCTTTTGCATGAGCTTTGGGAAGGGGTCGTTTGCAACAGAGGAATAGAGAGCTGGGCTTTAAGCCTTTTGAAAGCGCTTAGAGCGTTCTTTCAAGAGCGCTAACATTTTACCCTGGGTTTCATCTAAAACGACTGTTAAGCCCGGCTTGGTGCCTTTCTCGGAGAGTTCAAAAGCCTTCATCGTATTACAAATACGGCCATCAAGGCGAATACCGATACCCTGGATACCAGCCATGTTACCTAAATCACCAAACATCGTAAGAGTCATTTCACACGCCGTAATGATAAAGAGGATCTTTTTTTGGGGATGAGCCTCTTGCAGAGCAAAGATTTTCGCGCCGATATGATGGATAGTCGGAATACAGAGAGAGACTGTTTGAGGAGGAATAAACTGATGTGCTTTACCAATAAAGCATTGACGGCAGACATTATTTTCTGGGTCATGCAAGCAATCCTCGGTAAAACGGCCGGAAGGACATTCAAAAGGTTTGTGGCAATAAGAGAATCCCAAAACAAGCAAAGTAGAGGGATCGCCCAGCAATTCTTTGAAAGCCTCTTCATGAGGAACGCCGTAGAAAAAGAGGTCACCTTCTCGTTTATAGGGGAGGGGAGCCAGGAGGGAGCGAACAAAGCGGCCTAGATGTTTGAAGGGATGCCGGAGAAATCCTTTACGAATAGCCCCTTTTTTATCCTCTTGGATAATCCATTTTAAGCTTTTCCATTTCAGTCCTTTACGCGTTTCCGGGCTGATTCCCACCATTTGAGGTAGGATTTTTAACCCTTTAATAGGCATTTTTTGACGGGCTAAAAGGGCGCCTTTATCCCATTCTTCTTCATTCATAACAAACAGTATACAGGAAAAGGCAATAAAAAAGGCTAGGTCCCCGAGGGGACCTAGCCTTTAGGCTTTCTAGAAAGCTCTACTTCTTAGTAGATTTGTGTGCTTTCTTCGTCTGTTACAGGTTTTGTCAAGAAGTCTGACATCAACTGTACTTTAAGACGTGCATCACCTGGAGCTATTGCTTTAGCACGAATTAAGAATTCGGCTGTTTGCTTAGGTCCAAGAGAAGCAATTGGTTTGAAGGTAACGGTTTGGCCATTAACTGTGCAAGCTGTTGGGCCTGAACCGCTAATTGGTTGTAGTTCCGCGCTGAATAAACCAGTGATGGTTACATTCGCGTTAGGTACTACACCTTGATTGTGTACAACAACACGGTAAGTGTTGCACTGACCAACACATACAGGATCTTCGCAGTCTGTTACACACATAGTGATACCAGAGCAGCCTTTCCATACTGTGCAAAGTTCTGTGTCAGCACCACATCCGTCAGCTGCGCGAACAGAAGCTTTATTGCAGTAAGTACCGCAATTTTTAGCAGTCAGTTTAATGTTGAATACACGTTCTTCATTAGCGCCAAGTGTGCGTAGGCACCATGTGGCGTTGTTGCCAGAAACGTTAGCACCAGGAGCCATAACGATTTGTGTTCCTTGAGGAGCCATATCTGTTACAGTTACATTATGCAGAACGTTATCACCTTCGTTTTTAATAACGATTTGGTAATCAGCATTTTTGCAGATGTATTGTTCGCCAGGGCCTGATTTACGAATCGATACAATCGATTTGCAAATATCTAGGCAGCATTCGCAACCACTGCCTTCGCAGTTAGAGGAAGTTGTTGTAATTTTGTTACAAACTTTAACACAACGTGTTTTAGCTTTTACACGTACGCAGAATTGTTTTGTTTCTTTAGGTTGGAGGTCTCCTAGAGGGAAACGAAGAACTCTTTGACCACTTGCGTGTTCTACTTCTTCAGGAAGATTTTCTGTAACTAGAACATCACGTGCTACAGCTGTTCCTGTGTTGGAAACTGTAATCATGAATTCTACATCATCATCACAATTTACACGGCTAGGACCTGTTTTTTTACATGTGATACAAGCTTGTCCCACAAAAACAGGAGCACAGATGTAAGGAACGGCTGTAACTGTTGTGCAGCCACATAGTTCGCCTAGTTGTGTTGCTTTAAACCATACTTTAACAACTTTAGATTGACCTTTTCTTAAAGAGTCAATTGTCCAAACAGCTTCAGTACCACGAGAAGAAACACCACTATCGGCTCTTACAAACATAAGGCCTTTAGGTACTGTTTCTGTGATAACGATTGTTGTTGCATTATCAAGAGCTGTTGCAGTCATTTCTACAGAAAATTCTTGATTAAGCTCTACAGCTTCAGGATATCTTTTAGTGATACGGATAAGATCTGTATTGATTGTTACAACATTAGAACATCCTGACATAGCAGGAGTTTTAGGTGCACATGGTCCGCAGTCAGAAGCAGCTGGTCCACAAGGAACGGCTACGTGGTGAGAACCGGCTTGAACAGACAAATGGTTTGCTTGTTCATTTGCTACTGTAAACGCACTTCTCATTCTACCAGAAGAGGTAGTCCCACAAGGTTGAGGACATACAGGTTCACAGGTTGGTGCGCAGCTTTCATACTGCATCATAGGCTCGCAGCTCGTGTTACAGCTATTGCCATAACTACTGCAAGCTGTCACGAATAGACTTAATGCTGCCGTTGCAGCAAAAAGAGCCATCCTGACTAGTTTACGAGGGTTTTGCATTTATAAACTCCTTACAATGGATGATTTTTTTAAATTTTGGGTCTTATCATGTCTATAAATGAATAGGCTTAAAAAGGTCTAGAGAAAATTTTATAAAGACAGGAGTAGTGTAAGGAAGGGATATAATAGTGAAAGGAGGATAACTATTAAAAGAGGTGATAAAAGAAAAAGAATATAAAAATAAGAAGATTATAAAATAAAAAATCTTGAGATCAGTCTCTTTAGAAAAAAGAAAATGATCTCAAGATAGAGTTATAGCTCTTCTTGGGCTATTAATAGCAGCAAGTAGGAGCTGGGTTACAAACTGGCTCTGGTTGTGGGCAACATACTGGTTCACAAGGTTGTGAACAGCTGTTATAATCACAAGGTGAGCAAGAATCGCCGCAACGGTTGCAGCTTACAACAGTAAGAGCAGCAACAGCTAGAACGGACAACATAGCAACTTTAAATACGTTTTTCATGGAATGACTCCTTAAAATATTTTTGCGCCCCTTCCTAGAAGGTGGCGATATCCTAATCTATATTAGAAACGTAATAAAAGCGCTATAGTTTTTTTAATAAAAGTAACATGTCCTCTGGTAAAGGGGCTTCGAAATGGAGTTTTAGCCCAGTTATAGGGTGTATAAAAGAGAGTGTTTTTGCGTGTAACATCTGTCTTTTTAGACCCCATTTACGGTTAATTCCCTCAAATCCATAGAGAGGATCACCTAATATAGGATGTTCGATAGAGCGCATATGTACTCTAATTTGATGTGTACGACCAGTTTTTAAGATTATGTTAATAAGAGAGGCTTCTTTAAAGATCTTTAAGGGCTTTATTTCTGTAATTGCGAGCTTTCCTTTTTCTACAATGGCCATTTTTTTACGGTCTTGTGGGCTTCTTCCTATCGGTTTTTCAATCATTTGGGCTTCAATATGACCCAGAATAAGAGCCTCATACTCTTTATGTACGGTACGAGAGGCGAAAGCTTCCACGAGGAGACGCTGTGCAGCTGCTGTTTTAGCTGCAACTAATAGTCCTGTTGTGTCTTTATCGAGTCTATGCACGATTCCTGGACGAAGATCTGGTCCCCCCTGCCTTCCACAATGATAGAGGAGGGCATTGACAAAAGTCCCCGTCCAGTGGCCGCTTGCAGGATGCACTACTAAACCGGCAGGCTTATTGATTACTAAAAGATGCTCATCCTCATATATAAGGGAGAGGGGGATGTTTTCGGGCTCGATAGAGAGGTCTTTGCTGAGAGCAAATTCTACTTCTACATTATCTTCTTCTGTAATAAGGTGTCTTTTTTTAACAATTTGACCATTTACAAGAACAAGGCCCTCCTCGATGAGTTTTTCAAAGTAGCTGCGGGATTGATCGGGGTATTTTTCGCTTAAGTATTTATCGAGTCTTTTCATGTAAAGAAGGGTTAATGACCTTTCATAGCCTTTTTTAAAGCCAATTCATGCCGCTGCATTTGCCGCAGGGTCTCCATAAAAACACCCTCTAAAAGCTTTTCCTCAAAGGAATTGTTCATAGGGAGCTCTTCTACGGCTTTTTCTTGAGGGGGAGCTGGATTTAAGGCATCGATATACATGCTATACAGGCCAGGTTTGTGGGTGAGCTAAAAATAAAGCGGCTTAAAGATTTCTCGCTGAGGCGCACACCTTTTGCAGAGACACCTTTAAGGAGAATCTTGGTAAAATCTTGGAGTAAGGAGCTTGCTTTTAAACGAGCAGTTTTCTTAAAGAAAAGCTCGACTTTAGGTTTTTCTTCAGAAGTGAGGGCCTCAAAGGTATCTGTTTCATCTAGGAAGCGGTAGGTTTTATCTAGAATAAATTTACTGATAATAAAGCGTTTCCCCATCACATGGCCTTTAGCATCTTTATAAAGAACAGAGAAAACAGTTTTTTTATCAGCAGGGCCTACAAAAATAAGCTCTTCTTTACCGGCAAAGTGCTTATCTTTAATAGAAGAGACGGTGTAAGAGCCATCTTTAAAGAGAAAGAGAAGTTTATCAAAGTTTGTGCATTCAAAAGAATAGGCGCCGCTTACTTTTGTTCCAACAAAGCCATCTTTACCATCGACAAAAATTTTGACCTTTTTTGTGCTAACCTGTTTAACATCTATGCTCTGCAGTGTTGTTAGCTCAGTTTTACGAGGGAAGAGGTCCCCGTATTTTTCCAGGAGCTTTTTAAGGTAATCAATAGCTGTTTTTTTCAGATTTTTGAGTTTCTTATCAACAATATCTAACTCTTTTTCTGTTTTGGCAATCTCTTCAAGGTTTTTGGCCAGATCGAATAAGGTTATACGTCTAATTGGAATGGCTAGTAGCTTTTGACGATCATCTAATAAGGGCTCTCTATAGAGGAGGCCATGAAAGGGTAGTAAGCTTTCTGCAACTGTCTTATCAATGACGTCTTCACTTTTTACCGTTTCTAATTTTTTATAGAGGCGATTTTCAATAAATATTCTTTCCAACGTCTTATGGAATATTTTTTCAGTGAGTTTTTGCTTATCTAATTCAAGCTCTTTTTGAATAAAGAGCTTTAAGTAAGTAGCATTAACTTTCAGAATATCTTGAATATTTGTTTGAAGAGGGAATTTATCTTGAATGACAACTACTTGTGAAGAGAGAGAGACTTCGGCTTCTGTAAAGGCATAAAGAGCTTCTATAACCTTGTCTGCATATTGGCCCCGGGGAAGTGTTATTTCAATTTCTACTTTATCGGAGGTGTAGTCGTGAATAGATTCGATTTTGATTTTGCCCTTTTTTGCGGCATCATCGATAGATTCAATAAGAGACTCTGTAGTAGTCCCATGGCAGATATCTCGGATAACTATATGTTTTTCATCTGGGGTCTCTATTCGTGCACGTAGCTTAACCTTGCCTCTTCCTTGATCGTACTCAGAGGCATCCATCAGGCCACCTGTAGGAAAATCGGGATAAATAACGATTTCCTTGCCCTCTAAAATAGCAATTTCTGCTTCTAAGAGTTCTTTAAAGTTATGCGGCAGAATACGAGTCGCCATACCTACTGCGATCCCTTCTGTACCCTGCATAAGCAGAAGGGGGATTTTAGCAGGCAAGTAAATAGGTTCTTGATTACGGCTATCATAGGAAGGTATTGTCGGTGTGATTTCCGGATTAAAAAGGGTTTCTTTAGCCATTTTTGAAAGGCGCGTTTCAATATAACGTGCAGCAGCGGAGGGATCACCTGTATAGAGGTTGCCGAAGTTTCCCTGTTTATCCATCAAATAGTTTTTGTTGGCGAGGTTAACAAGGGCATCAATAATGGGAGCATCCCCATGCGGATGTAGAGCCATAGTTTGGCCAGCGACATTGGCTACTTTGTGCAGTTTCCCGTCATCCATCCCATAAAGGGTATGAAGAATACGGCGCTGTACAGGCTTGAGTCCATCCACAATATTAGGGATAGCTCTATCAAGGATTACATAGGAGGCGTATTGCAAGAAGTAATCTTGCATTTGGTCTTTAAGATCAGCCATTAGGAGTACTTTCTTCCACAATTAAGTGTTTCATAATAAACTCTTTACGGTCAGGTGTGTTTTTGCCCATATAAAATTCTAAAGTAGGCTTAATATCTGAAAAAGCCCCTACTTTTACGGGATTCAAGCGCATTTCTGGTCCAATAAATGGTTTAAATTCATGGGGAGAAATCTCGCCAAGCCCCTTAAAGCGTGTGATTTCTAAAGAAGCTGATTGGAGTTTATCCACTGCTTTTTGACGTTCCTCTTCGGAATAGCAATAGATTGTTTTATCTTTATTGCGCACTTTAAAAAGAGGTGTTTGGAGAATAAAAAGATGGCCCCCTCTTACAAGAGGTTCGAAGTAGTTAAGAAAAAAAGTCATCAGCAAATTTCTAATATGCATGCCATCTACGTCGGCATCTGTTGCTAGGATAACTTTCTGATAACGCAGGCCCGAAAGGTCATCTTCGATGTCCAAGGCTTTCATCAAGTTATACATCTCTTCATTTTTATAAAGCTGATCTTGCTTCATGCCATAAACATTTAAGGGTTTACCTCTTAAAGAGAATACAGCCTGTACAAGTGGATCACGAGAGGAGATAATAGAGGCGCTTGCTGAATCACCTTCTGTTAAGAAAATCATGGTTTCGCCACTATGCAAATTATCGTCTGTTAGGTGAAATTTGCAATCACGGAGTTTAGGAATCTTAAAGCTGATTTTTTTCTGTTTCTCAGCAGCTTCTTTTTTAACAGAGGCTAGTTCTTTACGCAGTTTTTCATTAAACGTAATGCGTTCAATAAGGGTTTCGGATCTTTTCGGATCCTCATAAAGCATTTTTAAAAGGACTTCTTTGATTTGCCCTACAAGGCTGCTACGAATATCGGTGTTTCCCAGCTTATTCTTTGTTTGGGATTCAAAGATGGGGTCCTTTACTTTAATACTGACAGCCCCAAAAATGCCTTCACGTACATCAAGGCCTTGGAAGCTTTTTTTAGAATACTCATTTACTGCTTTGAGAATAGCTTCTTTAAAAGCTGTAAGGTGTGTTCCTCCATCAGCTGTATATTGACCATTGACAAAAGAGTAATAATTTTCACCGTAACTGCTTGTATGTAAGAGCGCAAAGTCAAACATTTTGGAAGTATAATTAAAAGGCTCATAAAGACGCTCGTCTTTGACTTCACTATCTAATAAATCAAGGAGACCATTTTCAGAAAAAATCTTTTGGTTGTTAAAATCAAGGGTCAGGCCGTGATTTAAATAGGCATAATGCCAGAGTCTTTTAACAATATATTCTTCTTCAAAATGGAATTTTTTAAAGATTTGCGTATCAGGAATAAATTGAATTAAGGTTCCTTCAGGCTCTTTGCTGCGCGTCTGTTTTTCTTTAATAAGAAGGCCCCTTTCAAAATGGGCTTCTTGACATTTTCCTTCCCGAAAGCTCATCACAGTAAAGTGAGAAGAAAGGGCATTAACGGCTTTAAGACCAACTCCATTAAGACCTACAGAGAACTGAAAGACATCATCATTATATTTCGCACCTGTATTAATACGGCTTACACAGTCAATTACCTTCCCGAGGGGTATGCCGCGGCCAAAGTCACGTATGCTGATTTGGCTTGTAGCTTTATCCAAAGTAATGTGCACTTCCTTTCCATGACCCATAATAAATTCATCGATGCTATTATCAATAGATTCTTTTAAAAGGATGTAGATACCGTCATCAGGATTTGAGCCATCACCGAGTCTGCCAATGTACATGCCAGAGCGTAATCTAATGTGGGTTAAAGCATCCAGGGTTTGGATGGACTCTTCGCTATACTCTTTTGCCATAATTTCCGAAGTATGCCAAGGAAAGGGGAACTCTTCAAGTCTTAATCTTCGAACCAAATAATAAGCTTGAAGCTGATCTACAAAAAAGTTAAAAGAGAGGGATGCAAATTGCGACCCTTGGTATTAACTATAAATGTGCGGATGTCTCTCTGCGAGAGAAGATTGCAAAATGCTTAGCAGTAGCGCACGACTTCCCTCACGTGATGCTCTCTACCTGCAATCGTTTTGAAATATATTTTAGCACACCTGATTTAGCAGGTACTCATAGCGAATTATTGGGAATTCTCAAGGAATCTATTGAAGGTGAGTTTGAGCATAAACTTTATGCCTATTTTGACACTGACTGTTTTGTGCATCTAGCCAAGGTAACAGCTGGACTTGATAGTGCTATGCGCGGTGAAACAGAAATTCAGGGGCAAGTAAAGATTGCCTACGAAAAAGCTCTTCTTGCTAAGACAGCCTCTTTAGAGCTTCACTTTCTTTTTCAAAAGGCTCTTCATTTAGCTAAGCACGTGCGCACAACAATGCCACTTAGCGGCGATCTCCTTAAGGAAGTCGTGATGGAGCTCTGCAGGCCTTACAAGGGTAAAAAAATCCTTTTTATAGGACTTTCGGAGATTAACAGGCCTCTTATAAGAGCCTGTAAAAAAGATGCAGAAGTATTTCTCATGAATAGAAGTAGTGAAAAAGCTCTTCTTTTTGCTAGAGAAGAGGGGATTTATTCAGTACCTTGGGGTTCTTTTAAAGGCTATGATGTTCTTGTTTTTGGAACATCGGCTGGGAAATGGCTTATGAGAGCACCCGATATTGATGGACAAGGTCTTATATTAGATCTTAGTGTGCCGCGTAATGTGGATCCAAGTCTTTCTCATCTGGTCAGTCTCATCAATATTGATCAAATCAATGCAATAGCTGCGAGCAAAAGCCAGGCGATTCATCCAAGAGAAGAGCTCGTTGCAGCTTTAAGCCTTCGCTATATAGAAGCTTTTCGCAAGCGCCGCGCCGCCAAACTGCAGTTTAGCGACGAAGTACTGATTGGTTAAAAATCTGCATGACCCGGAGATCGAGGAAATGGGATAATGTCGCGGATGTTTTCCATGCCTGTTGCAAAGAGAACAAGGCGCTCAAAACCCGCTCCAAAGCCCGAATGAGGAACAGAGCCGAAACGGCGTAAGTCTAAGTACCACCAGTAGGACTCTTCTGGTAAATTGCTCTCACGAAGACGGTTTTGAAGAACATCTAGACGCTCTTCACGCTGACTGCCACCGATAATTTCTCCAATTTTAGGCACAAGGACGTCCATAGCCGCAACTGTTTTGCCATCTGCATTTTGACGCATATAAAAAGACTTTATATCTTTGGGATAATCAGTGAGGATGACGGGTTTTTTGAAATGTTCTTCAGCTAAATAGCGCTCATGTTCCGATTGCAGATCAGCGCCCCATTCTACAGGGAATTCGAAGCTTTTGGGAGAGCGTTTTAAAATCTCTACAGCTTCTGTATAGGCAAGTCTTATAAAGTCATGCGATACCACATTTTCAAGGCGGCTTATAAGCCCTTTTTCTATAAAGTCATCGAAGAATTGAAGATCTTCTCTGTGCTCTTCCAAGAGGTGTCGTAGGGTGAATTTAAGGTAGGCTTCTGCAAGGTCCATGTTATCTTTTAGATCCGCAAAAGCCATTTCAGGCTCGATCATCCAGAATTCTGCAAGATGACGTGAGGTATGGGAGTTTTCTGCTCTAAAAGTCGGTCCAAAGGTATAAATATCCGAGAGTGCTGTAGCAAAGGCTTCACCGTTAAGCTGCCCTGAGACTGTTAAGTAAGCCTCTTTGTTAAAAAAATCTTTAGAAAAATCTTTTTCACCCGGAGCAAGTGTAGAGACGCGAAACATTTGCCCTGCCCCTTCACAGTCAGAGGCTGTTATAATAGGTGTGTGCACGTATAAAAATCCACGCTCTTGAAAAAAACGATGTGTAGCATAAGCTAAAGCATTACGAATGCGGGCAACGGCTCCTTGTGTATTTGTGCGAGGTCTTAAGTGGGCAATTGTGCGTAAAAACTCAAAAGAGTGGCGCTTTTTTTGTAGAGGGTAGGATTCGGGATCTGCAAGACCAATTATCGTAATAGCAGCGGCTTGCATTTCTACGGGCTGCTTAGTGCCTGGACTTTTTGTAATAAGACCTGTCACTGCAATGCTTGCCCCAGTTGTTAAGTCAGCTGGACAGGTATTGCTTAAAACAACTTGGAAGTTGGCAAGTGTGGAGCCGTCATTTACTTCCACGAAAGAAAAATTCTTTTGATCGCGAACGGTACGGACCCATCCTTTAACGGTGACCTCTTGCCCGATAAGATCGGCACTTTTTTTGAAAATCTCTTTAATTTTTATGCGTGTCATATAATCCTTAAAATGAGCGAAGCAGGGCTATTTCTTTTTTCCAAAGGGCAGGACCTTCAGGTGTTTCTAAATATTTGGGGATATGCCTTGTGCGGGGGTCCTTCATGAGAAGATGAAAACATTCCATGCCAATTTTTCCATCTCCCAGAGGGGCATGACGATCAACATGGGATCCTAAGGCTCCTTTAGAGTCATTCACATGAAAAGCTTTTAGATGTTTCAGACCAATAATACGATCAAATTCGTCCAGTGTGTGATGGAAAGAGCTTTTGTCCCGTAAGTCATAACCAGCTGCAAAAATATGGCAAGTATCCAGGCAGATACCGAGAGGGATTTGATGGCCCACCTCATCCAAGATCTCTTTAAGTTCTTCGAAAGAGCGTCCTACAGTAGATCCCTGGCCGGCTGTTGTTTCTAATAACACCATTAAATCTCCCTGATCTAGGAGAGGAGCCATGCTTTTTAGGCTGTGACCAATGCGTGTAATACAGTTAAAAACAGAGTCTTTTAAAGCGGCACCTGGATGCACATTAAGAAAGCGTAACTTAAGAGTCTGGCAGCGCTTGATTTCTTCTTTAAAAGCATGAAGGCTTTTATCTAAATTCTCAGCATCCGGGCATCCTAAATTAATAAGATAGCTGGCATGGCTCATAATCTCTTTAATGCCAGTTAGTTCCAAAGCTTCAAACCAGAGAGCAACCACTTCTTCGCTTAAAGGTTTTGCATGCCACTGTCTTTGATTAGCCGTAAAGAGTTGAATGGTTGTTGCCCCGATTTCTTTTCCCTCCAGAAGCGCATTATGGACACCTCCAGCTGCGGATGTATGGGCGCCAATAAGAAGAGTGTCGTGCATAGCAAAATTCCTAGTAGAAAAGCTTTGAGTATTCCATATACAATACCGCAATCATGGAAAAAGACACAAGTCGCACCATTGCCACGCAAGCGGCTCATTTTTTTTCGGGGACGATGATTAGCCGTATAACGGGCTTGCTGCGAGACATAACCATGGCGGCCTGCTTTGGAGCAACACCTCTTGTAGCAGCTTTTATGATTGCCTTTCGTTTGACGAACTTGCTCAGAAGAGTACTGGGTGAAGGAGCTATGCAGTCAGCGCTTATACCTTATTTTGAGTCGCTTAAAAAAGAAAATACAGCCGGAGCCCATAGGTTTTTTAGGGATTTAATTCTTTTAGTTACACTCTTTCTTTTGGGATTTATTATATGTGTGGAGGCTGGATGCGCACTTTGGCTCTCTTTTGCACCACCTGCAGCTGATTGGAAAGATGTCATTATTTTAACCATGTTTTCTTTACCCTCCCTTGTATTTATATGTCTCTATGGTCTTTTTAGCTCATTTTTACAATGCGAAAAGAGATTTTTTCTGCCCGGTGTGGCCCCTGTATTCTTTAATTTAGTCTGGATTACGGCTGCTTTAATGCTGAAAGATCTCCCCTCCATGCAGGCTATGCAGGGGCTTTCACTAGCCCTTATTGTAGCTTACGGTATGCAGTGGCTTGTTATCAGCAGACCTGTTTTTGCGCGCCTATCGGAGCATCTAGACTCTTGGCGAATAAAAATAGAGCTAGAGCCTGTTAAAAAACTGCTTAAGCCACTTTTTTTTGCTATTTTAGGCGTGAGTGCCGCACAAATTAACAGCAATTTAGACCCTTTATTTGCTAGGGGCGCCGATCTACAGGGACCCGTTTACCTCTGGTATGCCATTCGAGTCCAGCAATTACCACTCGCCCTTTTTGGTATTGCTATTGCTAGTGCTTTACTACCAGCTCTCTCAAGGGCCCGCGACGCGGGGGACCGTGCTTATTATAAACAGATGCTTTCTGGAGCCATCTATAAAACGGCACTTTTTATGATTCCTTTGACCTTTTTAATGATAAGTCTAGGGGGGAGCACCCTTAATTTACTTTTTGGGCACGGGGATTTCGGATCCGAAGCCCTTTCTCAAACTACCTGGTGTTTGTGGGGGTATATGTTGGGGCTTTTGCCTATGACACTCGTACTTCTTTATGCGACGGCTTTTTATGCACAGCAAAACTTTGGAGCGCCTTTAAAAGCCTCTTTAGTATCTATGGGTGTGAATGTAGGGTTGAATAGTTTATTTGTTTTTGCCCTGAGTGGTGGAGCAGCAAGTATTGCCTTTGCTACAAGTATTGCCGCTTTTGTGAATCAATTTATGCTGGGAGCTGCATTAAAAGAAAAAGGGCTAGCCCCTGATTTTAGCTCCTTCATAAAACCAGTTATTTCAGTAGTAGTAGCTAGTATAACGGCGGCTATAGGCACATTATATATAGGGCTTGAGTGGCTAGGCGATCCGAGTCTATTACTTTTGGGCAATAAAAAAGCCGTGTATAATCACGGCTTTTTAAATCAATTACTAACCCTATCTTTAGAAGGGGTTGCCTTCCTTATGATAGGGATGAGTGTTTGGATGCTTAGTTCGTATGCGCTAAGAAGTCGCAAATCATCGGCAAGTTAATCTCTACTGGGAAAGGAACTTGGTCAAAGGAAGGAAGAGATGTCAGCTGAGCTGCAAATTTACCTTCAATTTCTGTGATATAAGAAGGAATCTCACGATTCGATTCTTGTGCTTTTTGTAGAATAGGCATCTTGTGAGAAGCTTCTTTTAAAGAAACTGTTTGGCCAGGAACTACTTGGTAAGAACGAATATCTACTTTTTTGCCGTTTACGAGAACGTGGCCATGGGCAACGAGCTGCTGAGCTGCAAAAATAGAAGGAGCTAGCTTCATACGATACACTAGGTTGTCTAGGCGGCATTCGAGCATAGCAATCAAATTGTCTGGTGTATTTCCAGCCTTATTAACAGCTTTTTGATAGCTGCGAACGAGTTGTTTCTGAGAAATCATACCATAAACAGCACGTAATTTCTGTTTTTCTTCGAGCTGGATGCCGAAATCCGATTTCTTTCTGTGACGAGCGCCGTGTTGGCCGGGTGGGTTTTGCTTGTGCAAAAGAGGATTGCGCGCGCGACTAAAAATGTTGACGCCAAAACGTCTAGCAATGCGGTTTTTCGGGCCTGTATAGCGAGCCATTATTTCTCCTGAGAGTCTAATTAAATGTGAAAGAATATTACTTGGGAAAAGAGATTTTAATCAAGGACCATTTTTTTAAGACTGTAATAAGCTCTCTTGCTCATTAATGAAATGTTCGGTTAGAATGGGTGAATAGTTTTCATTTTTTAATTAGGATATCAAGGTTAATGAGCACCGTTAAAGTTCGTATGGGAGAATCCCTAGATAAAGCGCTGCGCGCTCTCAAGAAAAAACTAGACAAAGAAGGCGTTATGAAGGCTGCTAAAGCGCACCGTTTCCATGACAAACCTTCTGTTAAAGAACGTGCAAAAGCAAAAGCTGCTCTCAAATATAAACGTTAAATAATATTTTTACGGATTTATGTCTAATTACTATGAGGCCCTAGGAATTGCTAAAACAGCAACACCCGAGGAAATCAAGAAAGCCTATCG
>CAIMEJ010000114.1 GCA_903839985.1 uncultured bacterium
CAAGAAGGGTAATTATGTTCATCTGGGTGAAAGGGATTGCTCTATTCAAAGACGTCGTCAAAAGCTGATAGAAGAGGCTCCAAGCGCTATTTTGCCTGCAAAACTGCGGGAAAAAATGGGGCAGGCAGCTATCAATATTGCTAAAACAGCCAAGTATTTTTCTGTGGGCACTGTCGAATTTTTACTCGATAAAGATCTCAATTTCTATTTTATGGAAATGAATACACGTATTCAGGTAGAACATACTGTTACTGAAGAGCTTACGGGAGTCGATATCGTTGCAGAGCAGCTCCATGTTGCCAGGGGCGGTGAGCTACGCTTTAAACAGAAAGATATCCAATTTTCAGGACATGTCATCCAGTTTCGTATTAATGCTGAAAATCCTGCTAATAATTTTGCTCCTAGTCCTGGCCGGTTAGATTATTATCTACCTCCAGGTGGCCCTCACGTGCGCGTTGATAGTGCCTGCTATTCAGCTTACGTGATCCCTCCTTATTATGACTCCATGGTAGCTAAAGTCATCGTTAAAGGAAAAGACCGCGCAGAAGCTATTGCAAGAGGCCGGCGTGCTTTGAGAGAGTTTCATATCGGGGGAGTACACACAACAATCCCTTTCCATCTCTATATGATGGAAGATGAGGGCTATCTGAAGAATGAATATGACTTAGCTTATATTGATACCATGATTGCCAAGGGCTGTGACTTCCGTTTAGAGAATGAATAAGTATTTAGAGCTTGTAGCCTTTAAACACACTCTTTTTGGCTTGCCTATCACACTCCTGGCCTGTTTTTTGGCGCCCGTACCCTTTTCTTTAGTAAAGCTCATAGGGATTGTGATAGCTTTCACCGCGGCGCGTACAGCTGGGATGGCTCTTAACCGTCTTTTTGATGAGGCAGTCGATAGAAAAAACCCCCGTACAGCCAGCCGCGCGCTTCCTCAAGGACTTATTACCCGCAAGCAGGTAAAGCTCGTCGCCTTTCTTTCGCTCGGCGTTTTTTTTATTACAGTTTGTTTCTTTCCTTGGGGAGTAATCTTCCTGGCCCCCTTAATTATCGCCCTTCTTTTTTTCTATTCTTTAGCTAAAAGGGCTACTCCTGCTTGTCATTTTATTCTAGGGGCCATTGAATTCTTTGCCCCTTTTTGTGCTTGGTGGGCTTATACGGGCAGTGTTGGTATTACGGCGTATCTCCTCGGTCTTGGTATCTGTTTCTGGATCACAGGTATTGATCTTATATACGCACTGCAAGATGTGGCCTTTGACAGGGCCTACGGAGTCTTTAGTTATCCAGCTATCTATGGCCAAAAATCTGCACTTATTCTATCAAGATGTTTACATGCACTTGCCATTATCACACTTTTCCTGGCAGGACTTACCCTTCATGCCGCCTGGCCCTACTTCGTTTCGACACTCGTTATTGCAAGCCTTCTCTTGCTTCAGCACCTCCAAATCGCTCATCCTAAAGCTTTCTTTCGGTATAATTCAGCCATCTCTCTATGCCTTCTGACAGGCTCCCTAATTTCTTGAAAATAAGAGACTGATCTGCCACTCTCTTAGCTATGAATATTATTGTTGGAATATCAGGGGCCTCTGGCATCGTTCTGGCTATTAAAACCATCAAAAGTTTAATAAAAGCCGGCTACCATATTGATTTAGTAATTACGGGGGCAGCCCTTGCAACAGCTAAACAAGAACTTAACCTCAGTACGCCGAAAAAAATATTAGCGGAATTTTCTTCCGATAAAATCACCCTCCACTCTCTCTACGATTTTGCTGCGGCTATTGCCAGTGGCTCTTACCGTGTTCAAGGGATGGTTATCGTGCCTTGCAGTATGTCAACACTTGCAGCTGTGGCCCTGGGTCTTTCTGACAACTTATTGCGTCGTGCAGCGGATGTCTGTCTGAAAGAAAGGCGTCCTTTGACACTTGTCCCGCGTGAAACCCCTTTATCAGCTATACATTTGCGTCATATGCTCAGCCTTACTGAAATGGGTGCACATATAGTAGCTCCTATGCCGGCTTGGTATAACCTTCCTAAAACATTGGATGACGTTGAAGATTTTATAGTCGGTAAGATCTTAGACAGCCTAAAAATAGGCCACAAGCTCTACCCTGGGTGGCCCTTAAAAGATCAAGATCCAGTCACTCTTTAGATACTATTGTTAGGCAGAATAGGTAGGGGGCGCTTGCGACGAATCGGGACATTAATACGTCCGTTGATCACCTCATGCAGGTTTTCAATAGCCATAAAGGCACCTGGATCTTCGCGGTGAACAATTTCTTTCAGTTCTGCTAGCTGGAGGCGCTCAGCAATCACGTAAAGGATTTCTTGATCTTTGTTGGAGAATCCACCACGACCGTAGAGCACTGTGAGACCGATACCGAGTTCTGTCATGACAGCTTTGGAGATTTGCTTAGGTGTTGAAGAAACGATAATGACGGATTTAGTCTCCTCCAGACCCACAATAACAGTATCCATGATTTTACAGGCCACGATATAGACCATCATAGATTGCAGGGCTGTGTGCCAATCACGGTAGATGAAGCCCGAAGCAATGAATATAAAAGCATTGATGAAAAGGATCACTTGGCCAACTGTAAAGCCTTTACGACGATTCATGATAATGGCTAAAATTTCTACGCCATCGAGTGAGGCCCCTTTACGAATCACAAGCCCACTACCAGCACCGAGAATCACACCGCCCAGGAAGATGACTTCGAGCGTTTCGCCTTTAAAAGGGGGGACATCATCTAGTAAAATAGTAGATACGCCGAAGAGAATAACGGCGATAAACATCATAAAGACAAAATGTTTACCGATTTGTTTAAAAGCGAGGAAAAGAAAAGGAATGTTCAGCAAGAGATAAAAGAGAGGCAGGTATTTAGGCCCGACGAGGTAGGATCCGATCATGGCAATACCAACGACACCACCGTCAATTAGATGATTGGGAGCTAAAAATATTTTTACACCGATAGCAGCCAGCACAGAGCCGATAATAAGCCAGAAATAGGTGTTAATATAAAAGAAGAAGGATCTGGAATGGGTTTGATGTGGCATTGAGATATGGACTCCCTAAGTTACAGAGCTTCTTACAAAATGCTCCGAAGTGGATAATCACTTAAAGAGGCATTTTTGGGGAATTTTTTTTAAAGAAGAGAGGAATTATACCAGGAAACGCGGGAGACGGGATTTGAACCCGCAACTTCCGGCGTGACAGGCCGGTGCTCTAACCAATTGAACTACTCCCGCAAAGTGTTGGGCGCAACAGGACTCGAACCTATGACCACCTGTGTGTAAGACAGGAGCTCTACCAACTGAGCTATACGCCCTAACAAAAATACGCGAAGATCATAGAATTTCAGCGCTTTTTTCACAAGCCTGAATTGTTGTTTTTGCAAAACTATAGGCTGTTACTGGTTTTTAAGTTAGAGATGACCTTTTCAAGGTTATAAGATAAAAAATCTTTAAGGTGTTCTAGAGGCCACTTGCAGAACAACACTTCCCTGCACGCGGCCGGCTCTGAGGTCGGCTATTGCTTCGTTAGCCTGAGCCATGGGATAGACGGTGATGAGGGGGTGGATGTTTATACCAGCAATTATTTGAAAGTAGTCACGGCCGTCTTGACGAGTCAAGTTGGCCACAGAGGTAAGGGTACGCTCTCCCCATAGGAGGTCATAAGAGAAAGAGGGGATCGGGGACATGTGGATGCCGCCCAGTGCTACTGTACCCCCTTTACGAATAGCCTTAAGAGATAGAGGTATCAGCTCTCCAATTGGTGCAAAGATGATTGCTGCATCTAAAAGAAGAGGGGGGGCCATTTCTGAGTCTCCGGCCCAAACAGCACCAAGATCTTTGGCTAGTTGCTGACAGGCTGTGTCACCTTTTTTAGTAAAAGCATAGATTTTTTTCTTCAGATAAAGGGCTGTTTGCATCAGAAGCATGGCGGCAGCTCCAAACCCATAAAACCCAATTGTCTCGGCAGATAGAACTTTGCGAAGAGAGCGAAAGCCAATCATACCGGCACAAAGAAGCGGTGCTACATGAAGGTCATCGAACTTCTCTGGAAGAGGGAAGCAATAGCTGCTATCGCAAACAGCATATTCCGCATAGCCCCCAGAAGTTGTGTAACCGGTAAAGAGAGGCAGATCACAGAGGTTTTCTTGATCATGTTTGCAGAAAAAGCATTCCTGGCAGGTTTTTCCAAGCCAGGCAACACCCACACGCTGCCCTTTTTTAAAACCCGTCACATTGTCACCCCAAGAGACGATATCACCTACAATCTGATGTCCAGGAATAAGAGGGAGCTGGGGATTTGTAAGGTCACCATCAAAAATATGTAAATCCGTACGACAGATTCCACAAGCATAGACCTTAATCAGTATTTGATCAGATGTGGGTAGGGGTATAGGAATCTCTTCGTAGCTTAAGGGCTCTGCCACGCTTCGAAAGAGCATGGCTTTCATAAGAAAGAGGCCGTATCAGTTGTTAAATAGTTCTCGTCAGCGTTAATATCTATAGATAATTCATCTGATGCGGGGCCTTTTGCAGCTAGTTGAAGCTTTACAGAAGGTGTATCTGCTAAAAGAATCGAGCCGTAATAGAAAGTGTAAACAAGGGCTGCAAAAAGTATAAATAAAATTTTATTCTTCATTTAAACGCAGCCTAGCTTTTTAAAATTTTTAGGTAAATTAAAAAAAAATTAATACTTTTGACTATGGAAGGTTTTATTGAGATGAGGGAGGCTGCAAGAAGAAACTAAGCTGTCAGCTCGCTATAAGAAAAGAGACCTTTAGATCAAAGGTCCCTGTAATATGTTCTAAAAAACTTGTAACTATAAAAAAGAAACAGCGCCAGTTGTTAAGTCGTATACAGCACCTTTAATCTGTAATTCACCGGAGTCTAATAAAGCTTTGAGCGCCGGTAATGCTTCAATTTGTTTACGTACATAAGCCACATTATTTTTAATAGCCTCTTCTAGAGTAGAGCTATTTTTAACGGCTGGCTGAAGAGTGTTTAGAAGCCCCGGTAGAGCTGCAGCTTTTCCACTCATAACGGCTTGAATAGCGCCGCATTGATCATGTCCTAAAACAACGATGAGTTTAGCGTGTAAATTTAAAACACCGTAGAGCAAGCTCTCTTGTCCCAGATCACCTAGGCAGTTGCCGGCTACGCGAATGATAAAGAGGTCTCCGATACCTTGGTCGAAGATGATTTCAGGACTGACTCTTGAATCAGAACATCCTAAAATCACCGCGAAGGGTTCTTGACTAGTGTTCGTGGATTCACGTCTTTCAAGGCTGCGGTTTGGATGTTCCATTGTATTTGTAATATAGCGATTGTTCCCCATTTTGAGTTGTTCAAGGGGTGTCGCTGCTGAAATAACAGAGCTTTGAAAAAGGCCGCAGATAAGCCCTGCAAAAAGAATAGAAAAAATTTTATATTTCATGTAAAAGTGCCTCCAATGCACAAATATTTTTAATTACTTCCTTATGCTGCATTTCAATGTTTTTTTTGTAAAATATAAATTATTTTTTATATTTATAAAGCGCGGGGATAGCTAAAAAAGAAAAAATGGGTAGCGTTAACAAGAAAATGCAGGGCGATAGAGGCCTCTAATCTTTGTGTTTTCATCCATATCCAGCCGTAAAAAAGGCCAGCTATTGTGGTATAAAGGATCATTAAAGGACCAAAGTGCGCATGATAAATACCAAAAAGAAGAGCAGAACCCGCTAAAGCTAGTAAGGGTTTTTCATGAAGCTGTTTTTGGATAAACCCCCGAAAGAGGGCTTCTTCAGGCATACAGACAAAGAAGAAGTTATGGGCCAGCCAAATCAGCGATATGCTCGGTAATTTGATATCTAATTGGACATAAGAAAAAGCGAAAGCGCTCATTTGCAGAGTCAATAAGGACAAAAGAACTATATAGCTATATTTTACAACGCCTTTTACCATATTTATAGGTTGGAGAGGAGCCATAAAAAGGAGTAAAGCGATACCGACAAAAGCTTTGCCGTAGTTGAATACTGTGTTAAAGGGGATGGATCCTTCAGAGAGTTGAATATGGGAGAGAGCTTTCCAGCTCAGAATACCGGGGATCCAGTTTTTACTTAATACCCAGCAAAAGAGAGCTACTAATATTCCCAAGAAAAGCGGTTGTTTATTTTTAAAGAAGAGAGTGCTTGTGATAAAGAGCATTAAGAGACTTAGGACGGCAAGAGGAGAGAAGATACCTGCATAGGCCCCCAAGACAAGAGCCAGCCCGGTGGCTATATAAATGACTTTTCGAGGTACTTTAAACCAGAATAGCAAAAGGGTGCTACCGAGTAAAAGCGTTAAAATTATATCCATGTTAGAAGGCTAACTGAAAGATCCTATAAATATATAGAGATTTTTATGTAGTAGATGCGATAGAAAAAGGATATGAAAACACAATCCTCTGCACCTCTTTGCTTCACGGTTTTTAACGATTACTTAGGATTTGCTCTTACTTTAACGATATTCGCCCCCTTGATTCTGGGGAATCATTTTATAGGGGATATGGCCTTTAAAGAGCGCTCCTTTATTTTAGGGCTCCTCCTTGCTTCCTATCCTCTTATGCAGTTTTTTAGTGCCCCTTTTATTGGAGGTCTCTCAGACCGTTATGGCAGAAAACCTTTGTTGCTGGGAACTCTCTTTATCTCCATGCTTTGCTATCTTTTAGGAGGCCTGGCTATTATCAACCATAGTCTGCTTTTGCTTTTTATAGCGCGTATCATCGGAGGAGCGGTGGCGGGTAATGTGACAGCTGCACAGGCAGCTATTGCAGATATGAGTAATTTTGATAATAAGACACGCAATATGGCTTATTTAACATCGGCTGTTGGTATTGGTTTTATTGCGGGTGCTGTTGTGGGTGGTAAATTAACTGAATATGGTTTTGCAACACCTTTTTGGTTCGTAGCTATTTTATTTTTATTGAACTTTCTGCAGATTCTTTTTTTCTTTAAAGAAACCCGAGTTATCCAACTTTCCCTGACATCTTTTAGAGTCACAGAACATATTATTCGGACAGTGAAGACTATTCGCTTAATAGAGCTGCGGCCCTATTTTATGATTTTTTTCTTTTCGGCTATAGCCATCAATTTCTTCATTCAGTTTGGTGGAGCCTTTCTCAAGGTAAAATTCTTTCTAGGAGCCCCGGAGATCGGTGATTATTATGGCCTTATTATTATAGGCTTTCTCTTGTCGACCTTGTTCCTTATTAGAATACTTTCTAAGCATTTTAATATAAAAAACTTAGCAACAATTGCCCTGTTTGGCATGGCTCTCTTAGCCGCAGCAGTTGCACTTTTAGGCAGCCCTCTTTGGCTCTATCTGCCTTTTCTGCTTTATGGTGTGGGGAATGGTCTTTTTAATGCTTGTATCTATCCGATGGTCTCTAATGCGGCAGAGAGGGAAGATCAAGGTAAAGCTTTTGGTGTCCTTGTGTCTATGAATTCCTTTGCACAGGTCTTGGCTCCAGCTGTTTCGGGACTTCTTCTTGCCTACCATCCCGATATTCCGCTGCTCTTCGGAAGCCTTATTTTCTTTATCACCGGTGTAATGTCTCTTTGCACCTTTTCCTTTATTCTCAGAGGTCATAAAAGCTAAATAAGAGATTTCTAATAACAGCAACCACGATTGCTTAAGAGGAGAGTGTTGGTAGTGGAAAAACAAACCGTTGTCATTTTTGGAGCAAGTGGGGCTATTGGCTCTACGCTTGCAAGAAAGCTTTGCCAAGACAAGCAAAAAGTTATTCTCTGCTCTAGAAATGAAGAAAAGTTAAAACAGCTCGCCCAAGAGCTAGGAGCTCCTTATTATCTGTCTGATGGGGGCCAAGAGACAGCTGTCCAAGCCTTGATGCAAAAAATTACTCAGGAGGAGGGCCCTATTACAGGTGTTGTTAATTGTATCGGTTCTTTTTTCATAAAGCCTGTTGCTAAAACAACATTGGAAGAATTTATAGAGGTGTTACGTATCAACCTCTTTACATCGTTTGTGATTTTAAAGGCCTCTCTGGAGGTGATGGTAGCAGAGGGACATGGCTCTTTAGTTTTAATCTCTTCTTGTGCAGCTCAAGTAGGTCTTGTTCATCATGAGGCCATTAGTGCCGCTAAAGGAGCTATACAATCTTTAGTAAAAAGTGCTGCAGCCTCCTATGCCCAAAAGCAGATACGCATAAACGCAGTAGCGCCGGGACTTGTAGACACCCCGCTTTCTCTACCAATCACCTCGAATGAAGCAGCATTAAAAACATCTCTTCAGTTTCATCCTCTCGGGAGGATCGGTAAGGCTGAGGATATTGCTTCAGCTATTAAATGGCTTTTAAGCGATGAAAGTAGCTGGATTACAGGGGAGACTCTATCTGTAGATGGAGGCCTTGCCCATATCAAAATAAAGACATCCTAATAGGAAAGTGCATATGGCAAAAGTTTTAGTGACAGGTGCTACAGGATATGTAGGAAAAAGATTAATTATGTATTTACTTAATCAAGGTCATGAAATTTACGCCCTCTGTTACATCAAAGGTGTAAGAGTCTTTGAAGAGGATAAAAAAAACCTCTCCTATATTTGGGGCGATTTAAGAAATCCAGAGACACTCCAAAGTCTTCCTCAAGATATAGAGGCTGCCTACTATTTGGTTCATTCTATGTCGGAGGTTGTTTCCGATAAAGGGGATGAAGAGCTACAAGTTGTCAAAAATTTTATAGAAGGTATAAAAAAAACGAGGATCCAGCAGATTATCTATTTAGGCGGTATCATCAATGATGAAAAGACGTTGTCACAGAAACTTCACTCAAGACTTTCTGTAGAAGAGGCTTTGAAAGGAAGTGGCCTGCCTACAACTATCCTAAGAGCCGGTATTATTATTGGAGCGGGAAGTGCTGCCTTTGAAGTGATAAGAGATCTTGTAGAAAAAATGAATATTATAGCATCGCCTAAATGGGCAGACAATGATCTTCAGCCAATTGCTATTATCGATGTGCTTTTTTATCTCTCTGAAGTTCTATTAAATAAAGAGTGCTACGGTCGCATTTTTGATATTGGGGGACCTGAAGTCCTCAGTTTTAAAGACCTTATGAAGGGATACGCAGCATTTAGAAAATTTAAAAGATGGATCTTTACAGCCTCTTTTTTACCTGAGAGATTCTCGAGCTACTGGTTTGTCTTTATATCATCGGTGCGTTATTCCATCTGCCAATATCTGATAGAAACGATGAAATCCACAGCTGTTGTAAAGCTAGGAGATATAGAAAAAATTATACCGCATACCTGTATAAGCTATCGTCAAGCCCTTGAGCTTACTTTCCAAAAAATTGCCCAGAATGAGGTAGTGTCTACTTGGATGGATTCTTGGGAAATAAAAGCTACCAATCCAAGTATTGATAATTATATCGAAGTGCCTAAAGAGGGTATTGTCTTTGATGTCAGAAAAGTGGAGATAAAGGGATCTCGTGAGGAGGCCCTCGAAAGAATATGGCGTATCGGTGGCGATACAGGCTACTACGCTATGGATTTTGCTTGGTATCTAAGAGGGCTTTTTGACCAGCTTATTGGAGGCGTAGGCCTTAATAGAGGCAGGCGCCATCCTTCGGAGATTATCGTAGGAGATGCTATTGATTTTTGGCGTGTTTTAAAAGCAGATAAAATTAAAGGCCACCTTATTTTGTGGGCTACGATGAAAGTCCCTGGAGATGCCTGGCTAGAATTTGAAATTAAACAAGAAGAGGGCAAATGGATTCTTTATCAAACAGCCACCTTTAGACCAGACGGTATTTTTGGACGGCTTTACTGGTGGAGTATGTATCCCTTCCATCTTTTTATTTTTGCAAGGATGGCTAATACGATTGCAGGGGTTTATAAGTAAGAGAGGGTCTGAGCTTTTTATGCCAAGTTCTATTTGACATTATTTATATTTATTTATAAA
>CAIMEJ010000115.1 GCA_903839985.1 uncultured bacterium
AAGGCCTTCAAAAGGTTCAAAAAATCTCTTAAGGAGTTTTACCTGCCCCCTATTTTTATCTCTTGGAAATATGTCCCTATTAAATGTGTAGATTCAAACACCTTTGATTCCCTAATAAACCAGGTTAAATAAAGACTTTTTTGCATTGAAAAACCCTTCCAGGCTATCATTAATCCCGTGACTAAAAAAATTTCAACTCTTTTAAGATTAATTGCTTAAATTTTAATTAAATCAATGTATCCTAGAAGACACGGGCAGAGTTATATAGACGAAATTGAAATGAGATTGAACAAGTGGAAAATGAAAAAGCTTACTGGACTATTTGTCCAAAATGTTCTGGAAGTGGCAAAAAAAACTATAAGCTTCGCAAGCAATCGAAACTTGGCTTTGAAATAGCCCTTAATGAATTTGAAAAAGCTAAAGCTGAAGGCAAGCTCTCTCTTCGCCCTAAGATTCCTCAATATTTATGTGCTCATTGTAGTGGCTCTGGTTTGATTCCGGCTTCCAGCAATCCCCTGCCAGATGCAGTAAACTATCCTCATGTAGCCATTATTGGCGCAGGTATAGGCGGCGTAGCACTGGCCGTTGCTTGCTTGCATCGCGGTATTCCATTCACTCTTTATGAGAAGGATACGAGCTTCGATGCACGCGCTCAGGGTTACGGTCTTACCCTACAACAAGCAAGTAAGGCTATCAAAGGACTCGGCCTTTTCGATTTAAAAGAGGCCGGTAATTCTACACGCCATGTAGTGCATACTACAGACGGAAAAGAAATTACTGAATGGGGAGTCCGGATGCATGCAAACATTAAAAAGTCTCCAAAGCGTACAAATGTGCATATACCGAGGCAAGCCCTGCGCTTAGCACTC
Organism: uncultured bacterium; assembly: GCA_903839985.1. Taxonomy (GTDB): domain Bacteria; phylum Chlamydiota; class Chlamydiia; order Chlamydiales; family VFKH01; genus VFKH01. The sequence continues at coordinate 870 of CAIMEJ010000115.1, forward strand.
CTTGAGCAGCTAGGTGGCCCAGATGCTATACAGTGGGGGCACCGCTTAGTTGATTTGAAAGAATGTGAAGACAAAAGTGTTCAGCTGAGCTTTCAAGTTAATAATGAGATAAAGACGACCAGCGCCAATTTGGCAGTAGGTGCAGATGGTATTCGTAGCGCTCTTCGCAGCTTGCTTCTGGGTGAAGATATTAATCCTTTACGTTACATGGGGTACATAGTTATTTTGGGAATATGTTCTCTAAAAGCTCTTAAGGGTGTCGAAAGTTCTTTGCTCGACTCAGCGACCGTTTTTCAAACTGTCAATGGCCATGAGCGAATCTACATGATGCCCTACTCCGCCGACTCCATAATGTGGCAATTTAGCTTCCCCCTACAAGAAGAAGAAGCGAAGGCCTTGAGTGCACAAGGACCACAGGCACTTAAAGAAGAGGCGTGTCGTAGAGCCGATTGGCATAGGCCCATTCCTTCCATTTTATCTGCAACATTACCTGCACAAATTTCGGGTTATCCCGTCTATGACCGAGAATTACTTCATCCGAAATTATTAGAAAAAGCGGGGGCCTGTACTTTGATTGGCGATGCAGCTCACCCTATGAGCCCCTTTAAAGGACAAGGCGCAAATCAAGCCCTCCTAGATGCCCTACTCCTTGCTCATAATATTTCAATAGCATGCAACCCCTTCTCTAAATGGAGAGAAGCTGGGCTTAGAGCTACTGTACTCACTGAGTTTGAAGAAGAAATGCTGGCGCGTAGTGCTTCTAAAGTGACTGATTCAGCAGAGGCTGCCGAACTTCTTCATTCCAAAGCTGTGCTACGTAGTGACGGGCCTAAAAGACGCTCCTTACGGGGTGATAATCTGTAGGCTAGCCAAATGTACTTAGCTTATACACTTCTGTATAAGCCAAAAGGAGCGCTTAATACCTAAATAAAGGCTCGTATATTATCTCTAATATAAGCCAGGAATCATCTTATAGGGCACTGCTTGAGTATAACGCTTCCATCCCTCACCATATTTTTTTTGGCATCTCTTCTCATCTCTTTGTGATCGATCAAGAAGGAGTAAGGTGAGAAAAACCACATAAAAATAAGGCATGAAATCGGTAAAAAGAGCTGGTAAGGACCAAAAAAATGCTCCTAATATTTCTGGAACATAATGAAAATGGCGCGCAATTCCCCAAAAGCCCGATGCTAAAAGGATACTTTCTTTCTTTTCCCCTTCGATTGTTGTGTACTCAACAGGAATTAAAACCGGTTTTTTTCCATTAATAAGGACTGTTTTAGGATGGGCACGCACATTTTGTCTTTGGATATCTGCTCTATAATTGATAAGGATGGATAAAATACCTAAGGCAACTATCGCCGATGAAAGTCCAAAACCCAAATGTACTGGATGGAGTACAAGGTACTGGGCTGATAAGGTGTAAATAGAGGGCAACCACACAAGGCATCCCCAACAAATATAATAGCCTGCTCGATCATGCATAAAATCCAAAGACCTTAAATACCCCGTTTCCCAAATAAAAAACTTCGCGCAGTAAATAATTTGGAGGGCTACTGAAACGATCATCGAATCTGCCAGCATTCCAAGCTCTTTTTGTTTAAAGGCAAATGACAAAATAATCAAAGACCAGCTCATCATTCCAAAACGGCAGTTGGTAAACATTTTGATATCTACACCCAAAATTCTTGGATACAGCTCTGTTCCCCAATAGTAATCAAACAGCACATTGCCTGTAGTCCCTGAGTCAGAGCTTGAGGGAAAGTATTTTCCTTTCACATAAAGAACCAGGCAAAATGCGAGACTGAAGACATTAAGAGCCCCAATTAAGTAGCCCAGGTTGTCATAGACAATAGAGGGTGAAAAAAGCTTAAAACCCAAAGATAAAATAAGAAAAGTTGCAAGCGTTACTCCGTAGGCCAAAATCCCATTAGCCTTATAAATGGGTGTATTTCCTTTGGGAGTTAGAGGCCCCTTAAACTGCTTACCTGGTAAAAGACGCATAAGTAAGATTTGAAATAGAGAAAATAATACGATCATAGTCCAGGCTATTTGATTGCCCCAAAAAAGAGGCTTCCAACCAGAGATCAAAATATTAAAAAAGCCCTGGTCCATACAAGCGTGGATAAATTGGACAATAGAACCTGAAAAATCTTTATTAATTAAATAGGCAAGAATCGCAATTGGTGGAGTAACCGCCATCAAAAATAGGGGCCCAAAAAAAGTTCGAACGGCGTGATTGTGTACCATTTTCTTAACAAGAGAGATTTTCATAAAAAATTCCTTTTTTTTAGACAGGTACCATTATAGAGGCTTAATAAGCAAGCTCTCTCACCTGCCTTTAATTTTCTGAAAAGAAATGAATACCCTATGCCCACCAAAGATCCGGAAAAGTATTACGATC
>CAIMEJ010000116.1 GCA_903839985.1 uncultured bacterium
ATTGATTCCCGCATTGTGCACGAACTGAAGTAAGGCTTCAGAATCTTCTAACTCCTTAAAAGTTTTTCTATTAAAAATCTTTAAAACACAGGACTTGGACGAATCTGTGATAAGGTAGACCTCGTTAGCTACCCCAGCAGCTACAAGAGTATACGTTGATGACTCTTCTAAGGCAGCGATAGAAATATCTGGTTTCGCATGCGCAGATAAAAGGGATTCCCAACACCAGAGAATACTAGAGATACATGCTCACCAGCATTCCTAATCCTGAGGAGGCAATAGAGGAGTCTATCTTGCTTTTCTACCCTTTGCTTCATTTCCTGAGGGCTTCTATGGCTATGTCAAGAAAAACGAATTCATCAAAGCAGTTACAAACAAGAGAAAGAACCAAGCAGAAAATATATCTTCTACTACCCCAGATATAGATAAGGCACTGGGGCTTCTTAATAGTATAATAGACCATGTTTTCTGCTGTGAATTTGGTAAAAGCTATCTCTACGGTCCTGAAAGCGCAAATCTTAGAAATCTAAAAGACCGATTGGCAGAAAGATATATCCAAGACGTTGCAGCAAGAATGAGTTCATAACAATCTACTACTAAGCTCGCTCTAGATCTTTAATTCAAGCAGTTCAATATCTTTGCGGTGCACCAGTGGTGCAACGATGAACCTATTGCACCCTCCAAATCCAATAAATTCCATTAGCTTTTTGATCAAAAATTCTGCACTCCCTAGTCCTTGTTAAAAAGGTAAGATCTTAAGAAGGAATACACAGTATAAAGTGATCTACAATGAAGGGAGGGGTTATCTAGGCAGCTGCCGCCTCTTATTTAAAAAAGTTTATTGATTCATGAACAAGGAAAGCTTTGCGGATTGGCAGGCGTCTGATAGGATATTACTCATTACAAGTAAAAAGAAAATACACACATATAAAATGCGGGTCAACAGGAGCTTTTTATGAAAAGTAAAATATTTTTATCTGTGGCCACGCTGGCCTTACTGGCTAGCTGCTCGACGGGTTATCAGGCGAGAAGCTGGTGGCGCAGTGGCTATTCGGAAATAAGAACAGCGCCTGATTCCTTTATCATTACCTATAATGGCAATGAGTATACATCTTCTGAAGAAGCAACAAAATATACCTTACTGCGCGCGGCTGATTTGTCTCTAAAAAATGGTTATAGATACTTCGTGGTCCTTTCAACAGAAGACAGAACTCGCAGCTATCAGTATTCTAGTACTTATGAAAATGATGAGGCCTATGCTACTCGTCATAGGTATATCGGTCAAAAATCAAGCTCTACTTATTCAGGTTCTGTAACAAGGCCCGGTATGACGATCAGGATTAAGTGCTTTCATGAGAAGCCTGCGGGAGAATCTATCGATGCGCAGTACTACTGGGAGCAGAATAGTCCAGATTGATTTGCATACCAAGGCAAGGGAGTTTTAAAATAAACAGGGGGAAATTTATAAGCAACATCTAGGACTACAAAGTGCTTCCTTATAAAGCAATTGCGACAACGGGCTTTACCCGTTAAGTGCGGAACCTGGAATAACACTTCGGCTTGTCTCTATCGGTACAATCAGTAAATTCTCTAAGCACTTCTTATCTCTAAATAACTAATATCGGACGATCCCTCATCAAAACAGATAGGAATCCAGTTGCATATTCTGGTTATTTATTATAAATTGGCCTTTAAAAACCTGCCTTTAGCTATAAATTATAATTTAAATTTTTCGGAACAGCATGAATAAATCTAAATCGATTACTCTTTTTGTCCTTCTTTGCTTGATTGTACAAGTTGTGGGAAGCTTCTGGACGAAAGAGGGCCTCTTCACATGGTATCCGATGATAGCAAAGCCTTCTTGGACACCTCCAAATTGGTTATTTGGGCCTGTTTGGACTATCCTTTATATCATGATTGCTATCGCAGGTTTTCTGATCTACCGCTCTAAAAAGGGGGAAAAACGCTCTCAAGCTTTGCTATTTTATGGAATCCAACTCTCGTTAAACTTTCTCTGGTCTTTTCTCTTTTTCTCTCTCCAGAGTCCCCTTCTAGGACTTATAGATATAAGTTTGCTTGCGCTCTTTATTATATTAACTATTTTATACACATGGAAAGTAAAAAGATCGGCGAGCATTCTTCTAATCCCCTATTTTCTTTGGGTCCTTTACGCTGCAGGACTTAATGCAAGCATCTGGTTTTTAAACAAATAGCCCTTATAACGAAAGCAATTATATAATAAATAATACCTACTTATCCATGAGAGCTTTCCTCCGAAATAGTTGTGTTATTCCTCATTCTATTATAGAATAGCTCAAAAAAAAATGGGGTTTTTATGTCTTTTATTACTACAGGCAGTGGAGGTTTTAATCCAAGTGCTCTATTAAGTTTAGTTAACTATTCCACAGATGTCCTCCGAAATCCTCGTAGGGTGGTATTAGAATTTGAGGTAAATGCCCTCTTTCGAGTAATCCATCGAGGAGAGCCTGTGAGCAGATTACCAGCTCTTCACAAAGAAGATTCTATCGAAATAGAGGCTAGCTCTTCTCCGAGTTTTGGAATCTATGTTAAATATAATGATTACTACGGAGATCCGCGCGCTCTGCCCCTTGATACAGAAGAACGACGTTTAACTATGTTGAGCCATTTTAAAAAAGAAATAGCCGAAGCAGAGAATCAAGAGACCCGGGAAAGCCTTCAAAAGGCGCATACAAGAATGTCCCTCGCTCCAAAGGAAGAGGTAGCAGTTCTTTTCTCGAGATCTATAGAAGATGACTTTTTTCAAAATATGCATGATTTGTCAACTGTAATCGAAGAAAGTTTTCTAGAAGATTCTGTTGAAGCTCAAATAAGCAGACTTGGCATACGTTTTTTTAGTAAAAATTTAGATACACGCAAGTGCTATGAAACAGTAATTAAGTGGACTCTACCATAAGCTAGCACTTTTGAGTTAAGCTCATCTCAGATGAGCTTTTTATCCTGGCAGTATCTTAAAACAGCTTCATCTATCGAAGGGAGCTCTCCAAAGAGCTCTTTTTGAAGCTGCGGATTTTTACTCGTATACATACCTTTTTTAACCCATCTTATCATAGAGACCATATCCCGAATATTCTCTTTGAAGATGCCGAGAAAGGGCATAATGACATTAACTGCAAAAGAGGGAAATGCCGGTTTTGGCTCAATGGGCCTTCCTAAAATCTTGGAAAAAGATGCGGCAAGAAGCGCTCCATTAGCTGGTGTACTCCAACCTATATCTACAATAGTATTTAAACGATCTACAGGAAGCCGAAGGGCAGCTTCTGCCGAATAACGCGCCAGATCCTTGCTATAGACCATGCCTAAAGTGATGCCTGGAAAAAATTCTGGAAAATATCCTTTTTTAATGCCCTCGTGAACTATATCTTTAGATTGATCAATAAAACCTCCAGCCCTCATGGATATATAAGGCTGCTCTTTCTCTTGGAGGTATTTCTCGACAAGATGTTTATTATAAAAATGCGGTACCGATGTAGCTTTATCACATTCTAATACGGAAATCAAAATAAAACGGGCAATACCAGCGTCCTTTACAGCATCTACAAGATTTTTATAGCCTTCTCTATCCGTTAAGCTAGAATCTCCTGCTGTATGCCCCGTATAGCCAGCGGCACTTGCAATAATTGCATCTGATCGAGGATTTGTCATAAGAGCCTCTTTTAAGGAAGCTTTATCCATAAGATCTGCAACAACAAAATCCTTTACTCCTAGAGCCTCTAAAGCAGATCTATTGCTTGTCGTTCTTACCATAGCTCTCACCAGAGCGCCTTGATCTAGAAGGGCTTTTACGATTTTAAGTCCTAAGGATCCTGTTGCGCCTACGACTGTTACAATTTTATCCGACATCTATTTGACTCCATTATAGTTAGACCGATCATGCCTCATGATCTTCTATAATTACAATAGATGGCTCTCTATTTTTATTTTGCAAGTTATTTGCATAAAGAGGTATCCTCTCTTTACTCATGCGAACAAGTACTTACCGTAATACGATTCTGGCTACTTTGAAAGAGGCTCATCTCTTATCGATTGCTGATATTTGCAAAAGCATTCCACAGGTTAATTTTTCAACAGTATTTCGGAACCTAGAGCAGCTCTGTAAAGAGGGGCTTGTCAAGCGCTTATTTATTGATAAAGATTACGTTCTTTATGAATCTATTAATCCCCATAATCCCCACGATCATTTTTTTTGCACTACTTGCCATATGATCCAATCCCTAGCTCCTCAAAAAAATTTCTTGAAGCAGATACCAGGCATAGAGATCTCAGATGTTCTTGTGCGCGGTATTTGTGAAAGCTGCAAAAAGTAAATATGTCTTATTACAAAATCGGTATCGTCGGGGCTGGTAATTCAGCGCATGCCCTAGCAGCACATTTGGTAAGCCTTGGTCATTCTGTAACTCTTTTTGCAAGAGATATAGAAAAAGTACACTCTCTTCAGGAAGCTGGTGGCATCGAAGCTATTGGAAGTCTCCAAGGTTTTTTTCCTCTAGCATGTATTACAAATGAAATGGAAGAGCTTGCAAAAAATAGTCAAATTATATTCCTAGCAACCCTCACAACTGCTTATGAAGACATTGCTAAACATCTTGCTCCCTATATCCATAAAGATCATATTATCATACCCTTCTCGAGTAAATTATGCGGCTGCCTAGAAGTTGCCAGATCCCTTGAAAAAGCAGGGGCCCCTCTCATTCCTATCATCGAAACAGATGCTATTTTTGACTGTCGCCTTCAATTAAACGGCTCTATTTGGGTACGCGGAATGAAAGCTTGGAACCTTTATTCCTGCCCTACCTGCTCCGATACACAAAAATATGGCCCTCTTCTTAACCGCTTTTTTAAAGGCTTACACCCGGCTAAGAATATTTTACATAGAGGCCTTACCGATTTCGGTGCTGTAGCTCATGCCGTTATTAGCATTGCCAATATTAACCGGATTGATAAGCAGGAAGAATTCTCTTTTTATTATGATGGGCTGTCAACACGCACCGTCATCCTTTTAGAACAAATGGAACAAGAATTTCATCAAGTAGCCTCCAGATATGAAGCGGACATTCTTCCCATGAAGGACATCTTAAATAAATACTATGGCTGTGATACTGTAGATCTTTTAACAGCTATGACAACAGTACCCAATTACCGCCATAGTTTGGGTCCCACAAGCCTTAATCACCGCTTTTTACATGAAGATGTGGCCTGCACTTTAGTTCCCTTGCAGCAGTTGGCAGATCTAGCAGAAGTACAAACACCCATTATAGATGCAGTTATTAACCTAACATCTCTTCTGGGTGGTATTAACCTACAAGAAGAGGGCCGCTCTCTCTATAAGCTTGGCTGGGGCGACAAAACACAGCAGGAAATTCAGGAATGGATCAGAAGTTAAATAAATTTGGCTTGCCCAGTCTAGTTATTATAAGCCTTTTAGCGGCATCTGCAGAGCCTTTGCTTGTAAAA
>CAIMEJ010000117.1 GCA_903839985.1 uncultured bacterium
TTGGAGGGTCTCCAACTGCAAGAGCTAGTACTGTTAAAGGAAGTTCCCAAATTAGGAATACCCCTTTAACAGAAGTTTTAGCCCAATATACTTTTGGAACCAAAGAGCATTATGATAAAAACATAAAAGATTTAAATACGCGACTACAGGAATTAGCAGTTAAAGCTAAAAGAGGGGATCTACAGGCCGGATCGGCTCTAAGGACCCCTAATAATGAGGGAGAGATTTTTACGCCGGAGCTTGTTGCAAACGGTATGCCTCAAAATACACCTCTAGCCTTATTAGTAAAAATGGGAAATACAGAGGGATGTAAAATCCTATTGCCAGCATATGATGTAGAGGCTCTCATGTTCAAAAATCCTCGAGGTAATACGGTTTTACATCTGGCTATAGTAACTGGTCAAATGGAAGTGGCTCTGGCTATAATGGCTCGAGCTGATGAATTGCATAGATTAGATGATCTATTAGGCGTAGAAAATAATATCGGTAAAAATGCCGATATAATGCTGGCGTCTATACTGAAGCTGAATAGAGACGAAGGCTTTAAGCCTTTCCTTGATTTAGCGGATAGTTGCTTTGGGGGTGAAGAGATTAATAAAGCTTTAATCTATGCACGTGATCCGAAGCCTTTGTTACCTTTTCAGGTTCGTTCAAAAATGGTTAATGAAATCAAAGGGGGGTCTTTCAGAGAAATTCAACAGATGAACTTGGCTCAAATTTATGCCCAATATGGACACTCTTGACTTGGATGCATCTTAAATGATAGGGTGCGTTAAGTGACTAGATGAGGGAAGGGTACTTATGCATATTATAAGATGGATCGGCGTCGTTCTTTTGGCTGCTGGCATTACTTTGTTTTTTGTGAGTGATCATATCGGGGAGCTTGTAGACAAAGGCGCTTACCAAGTACAAGAGGGTCAAGATAAAATAAATAATGGCACAGCACTTTTTTCATTGACCCCCTTAACAGAAGGAATTGGTAGAGAACTCGTTGCTCCCGAGCAGGCACAGGTCAATCAAGGAAAAGCTAAAGTAGAGCATTATGCCACCGTTGAGGAAAAGGTGCATAAGAGCGGCGTTATTTTAGCTGTTATAGGTGCTATTTTAATAGCACTTAGCTTTTTAAGGTTTAAGTGACTTTTAATCTTTGTAAAACAGAGTCTATTTCAGGATTATTTAAATCAAATCCCTGATTTTTATCCGTTCTTGTCTGTAAATAGGCTTTAAAAGCGGCCATAGATTTATCATCATACTCTTCTAGAAAAATAGCATATTCGTGTTGCAGAAAAGATTCTAGGGAGTACGGTGCTACTGCATAGGCATCAATCATTGATAATATCCATTTATGCATTTCTGTAGCTGATGGCTTGACTTTTCCCCCATCTTTAGTGAATTCTTGATGGAGTATTCCTTTCTCTTTGAAATGTTTTTCAAGAGCCTCAGCAGGCAAATCTTCCCCCTTAAAGGTCGCTCCAAAACTCTGCAATTCCCTCTCAAAGGCCGTAGCTACTTTCATAGTGCCGTCCCAATCGGCAACTGCACTAGCCTCATTTTCTTCTAGGGGATGAGCGCGGCTATATGTTTCTAACTCACGCATACGGTCTTCGAAGCAGACTCCGTCGAAAGCTTTAAAATAGTCAACAAGGGCATCATCTCCAGATTCTTGAGCTTGTTGAAAGTGCTTTGTAAGAAAATACTCTGTAAATTCAATATAGGCTTTTTCTGTTGCTAGGCTATTCTGTTTAGGATGCCAAGCAAGTTGAGTGATTTTAGGAAATTCATTAAAACGTTCTTTTTGATTAGTATCGCAGATTTCCAAAAAACGTTCTTTATTGGCAACAACCAAGCCAAAATGCTGGATATATTGACAGGCCTTTTCGTAAGGCGTCAGCTGATTAGATGTTACTTTAAAAAGCTTGGCTAGAAAAGTCCAGAAGAAGGCAGGCATCCATTTTTCTTGTAAAACCATGCGAAAAAAGGCTTTAGCCGATTCCGTCGGAACTCCAAAAATAAAACTTACTTTTGTGGAAAGAACCGGTCTCTCACCACCACCTAGGCGCTCCTTAAGACGATCTGCTTCTTCTAAAACAGCTTGGAAATAATTAGGCTTAAAAACAACTTCTGGTAGTTGGGATGTGGTTGTAGTATGAGCGCCTGCTACTAATTTAAGATCTCCAAGAGGCCGTTCCAAGAGCTCACCTGGTAGATGTTGAGGATCACTAGGCATTTTCTCTAACGTAGCCTCCAATAGAGAGGCGCTTTTGCTTTCGTAATCTCGTTGATCGATAGTGGCATGCACTAGGCTGCTTCCACCATCGATTGCTGTATTTGAAATACCGTTTTTTTGGAGGAATTGTAGTATATGATAACGGCCTGGATAATTGTTCGTAGATGTTTTTGCATCGAGCCAGCTTGTTCCATGTATACCTGGCATATAACCGACATCTACTTTTTTATCACCTGCATTTTGGATAAGTTTATCCGTCATTTCTTCCGTTACATAACTATCTTCAGTAGCTCTAAGAATGAGAGTATTGCCTTGCATATGCTTAATATAAGAGCTTACGTTATAGGCCGGCGACATAAGGAGAACTAACAGGTTTATGAGGGGTCTTAAGAGCCATAATATAGCTTCTTTGACTGCTGTTACCTCTTTTGGATCATATTTAATAATATCTTTAACGCTATCCATAACTGTTTTAAAAACAATATCACGAATATCTGCATAGGTTTGGTCAAAGATGCTATGTATTTTAGGATGCTTTTGAGTAAGTTTTGCGACAATACCGCCACTTAGACAGTATCCTCTGCACACAAGATTCTCATCAGTTACATGCTGTTTTTGGCTGAGGTAATCGTAAACAGCCTCTATATCTTCATAGGTACCTTGTTCTGAGGGTTTACCGGTGCTTATTCCGTAGCCACGGTAGTTGAAGAGCATCACATTGACACCCTGCATCAGAAGAGCCATAGCTTCTCGCTTATGCATTTCATAAGTAGAGGCTGTAGCGGTAGAGAGTAAAACAGTGCCTCCTTTGATTGAGGGTAGGGGATTTGCAACTAAAGAGAAGAGGGCATCTTTAGCCAAGGTTCCTGTATCTTTTTGTATAAAGCCTTTGTTTTGAAGATCATCAAAAGCAAAATCTGGCATAATAAATATCTTTTCGCCGATAGCTAAAGAAGACCAGCCAGCACCTTTTTCTCCAATTTTTCCAAAA
>CAIMEJ010000118.1 GCA_903839985.1 uncultured bacterium
CAAGAAGCACTTTAGCAAGAGCATTCTTAGGTTCTTCCTTTAAGACGCTTTCAAAAATCTTCTGTGACATGGAAAGCTGAAGCTCGTTGAGAGCTAAATAGCCAAAACCTAGTTTAGAAGCACTTTTAGAGGGATCTAAATGATAGGCAGCTTCAAATAACTTTTTAGCGCAAGAGCGATTATTTTGCTTAACAGCAACAAAGCCAGCTTCTATCAAAAGGCCAAAATCTTCTTTGTGGAAGGGGAGTGAACTCATTCTTATTATCCTTGTTATGAACCTTTAGCATTACGAGCAATACCCATGGCAATATCTTGCACGCCCGACATGACGTTTGTTAAAGTTGTACCGAACATAGAGAGATTATTCATAGCTAGCTGTAATTGAAACAAGCTTTGCATAGAAACACCTTTAGCAACGCTCGTGTTGCCGATGCCGCTTGTCATGGAAGATACTTGATTAGACTGCGCCGTATATTGCTTGATCATAGAGTCCCAAGCAATGCCACCGCCACCACCACTAGAACCTGAACCGCTCATGTTTAAAGTCATGAATATACTCCTTAATTTTTAGCGCGCTATACGCTCAATTACTTGTTGTAGTGCACTATAGCCATTCAGAAGTATTTCCGACTTAGCAAATTCTTCTTTATTTTCACCAGCACGTAGGGCTTGTTTTAAAGATTCGGAGCGTGTGTTGATAAGCTCTTTGTATTCTTTGAGTTTTTGCGCTTTTTCTGGGCCCAGCAGATCTTTTTCAAGATCGAATCCAGGGGCTGCAGATTTTTCTTTTCCTTCTTCTAAGCCAAACATAAATGCCTCTTGTTTTTACGAATTATATTGGATCTTGAATTTGAGTCCATTTTTTTCCAAAAAAATCGTATGTTCCTGGATGCTGGAGATGGTCATGCCATTGATTTGATCACCACGGCTGAGAATTTGTCCGTTAATAACGATGCTTATGTTCGTATTATCCTTTGTGGAGAAGCCTGTCACCTTATAGTTATCCGTCAGGTCTACGACAGCTTCTGAGGGGGTCAGGGGAGTCACAAAGTTTTTTATACCTCGGATACCAGGTGTTGTTTTAAAGATCGCTACAAGCTTATCGTAACTTGCCTCTTTATCTTGAGGTATAAAGCCTGTAAGAGTGAGCTCACCACTTGTTACATCGATTGCAACTCCATTAAAACCTCCGGTAAAAAGTTGTGAGGCTATATTAGCAATGAGGTCTTCTTCTACCACTACTTGATTATTGAGACGGTCTAGGTAATTAAAATTTAAGTTGAGCCAATCGGAAAAAAGCCCTGCCTCTTTTCGTGTTTTTAAATAACCTGAAACAACAAAAAGCCCCGGTTTACTTGCATACATGCTCACAGCATTCCAAGAGGGATTTTGAGAGATGAGGGTATTCATCTGCATCCAGATATTTTGATCGATAATGATATTCGAGTCATCTAGCACGCCCACAAAACCTAAGTTGTTGAGTGCATATTCTAGTTTTGTTTTATCTACGGGAGCTAAAACATGGCCGACAAGTAAAAGCTGATTTAATTTTCTATTATAAGAAAAAGAGACCTCAGGAAAGCCTTTCATGACATTGGCGATTTCTGAGTGATAATCACGTTCGTCTACAACAACAGTTGTTGTGCTAAACAAAGAGCTAATGCCAAATGCTGCAAAGAGGACGACTATCCCGAGGCTGAGAGTGATTACCTGCGTCTCTTTGGAGGCGAAAAGTTTTTTTAATAAGGAGACCTCTGCCTTGACAGCTGCCGGGGAAGAAGCTGCACCTACACTCTCTTTTTCAGGAGGTGTCGAAAGAATAGTCTCCGAAGCTTTTTCTCTGTCTACAATAATGAAGGAAGTTGTTCCTAGATTAATCACCTCACTGCCTTTAATAACAGTTGGCTTTGCTATAGCAATGCCATCAATAAGCACGCCATTACGACTACCTAGATCTTCTATAACACAGGACTCATCATCTTGAATGGTGATCTTAGCGTGTTTTCGTGAAACGCTTAAATCATAGAGAATAATATCGGCAAGGGTCGCATCACTACCAATGATATAGGAGCGACCTTTTTCCATAGAAAACTCGGCACCTGACTGGGGGCCTCCAATGATTTTTAAAAGCCAACGTTGCCTAAGAGAAAGATCAACTTTATCAGCTGTAGGCGTTAGAACCTCTTCAAAAACGGTATCATAAGAGGGCACTTGATCAAGGGTTTTGTCTTTATCATCAAACTTAAGGGGTGCAGTAAGAGACTCTTTTAAAGAGGGGGCTTTTGCATCGGCCTCTGCTTTGAAAGCGAAGGTGGTGCCGCCGATCTTGATTTGATCACCTTCTTTTAAGAGTGTTGGATTGCTTAAGATCTTGCCATTTACAAAGATAGGATTAGTCAAGCTCAGGTTTTCAAGGAGATAGCCTTGATCAGATTTACGAATAAGGGCATGTTGACGCGAGACACTCGCATCTTGTAAGACCAGCTGATTTGCATCAGGATCACGTCCGAGGTGCCACTCTACCGCTTTAGAAAGCGTTAAGGTGAGTCCTTTAAGTTGTCCGTTTTCAGCTACAAGCCGTGCTATCATTTTTTACTTAAGGGGTTGTAATATACCATTTTGATAGACAGCCTCTTTTGAAGCTGCGTCATTTCTCTTCTTCTGCCACATTTCCAAATAGTTAACAAACATTTCCACGTTTTCTTTAAAATGGACGTAGTTTGATGGAGTGAAATCCCGACTAAGATAGATTAATTTACCCTCGTTGTCCAGAAAGATCACGCTGTCACCGGTCCCTTCACCCAAAAGATTGGCAAAAGCCAGGTAAGATAGAAAATCTTCACTTTTTTCTGTCGGTAAAGAGCCAATAAGTCCCAGGCATCGGATAGAGTTAGTCTCATTTAGGGAAATAGTTACTTGCAAATCTTTGCCAAAGAGCACCTTATAAGTATTAGGACTCTCCGTCTTTAATTCACCTGGCAAAGAAAGTTCCTTTGCCAAGTTATGCATCAACTCTTCTAATAAAAGCATAAAATATATAATACCTTTAAAGGGGTTTTAAAAATTATTTCATCCTTTAAAAAGCGTTCCAGCTGATTGACCTGCGGCATTTTTAATAGCAGCAGCTGCTTGTATAGAGGCCGTCGCATTCTCCTGCGATGATCCAGAAGATTGGGATGCGGCCTGCTGGTAAGACTGTAGATAGCCAGCCATCGCTGTGTCAGTATCAGCTAGAAGCTTATTATTAGCTTGACGTAGCTGATCGTTACTCTGCTCTGTTTGAAGGGGTGCATTTATTGCGGCTACTACAGCTCCACCTATAGTATTTCCAGTTTGTACTAGAGTGGCAGAGGATGTGCTTATATGCCCCCAGGCTTTTTGTGATAAGCCCCACATGCCTGGTTTCTTAGAGTTTATCTCATCCAGTTTAGCTTGCTCATTTACATCTTTAGGAGGCGCCAATTTTTTAGCAGCAGAAGCATTTTCAGGACCCTCTTTTGGTGCACCTTGAGCACCCTCTGGGGGAGACTCCTCAGGCGTAGAAGCGTCAGGTGTTCCTAGCTCAGCGTTAGCATCTTCTGGTGGGGCCCCTTCAAGCCTATCTGAAGCTGATACTTCTGCCGTAGCATCTTCTGCTGCGTCTGTTGCAGCACTTTCTGCAGCGGGCATGAGTGAGCCGACAGCACCTACTATACCGGCAAGAGATCCAATTACACCTATAACACCCATGACTATGCCTTCAATAGCCTGAGTCTTCATTTGAGCTGCCTGTGATAGGGTAGCAGCTGCTTGCGCTTGGCCTGCCACTTGTTCGCTGGCCGCGGCATTTAATTGGACTTGTTGCGTGAATTCGGCTGATTTTGATGCCGTTATAGATTGACGGCCGCTTACTTGGCCTTGCTCGGCAGTGACTTTATCGATTAAGACAGCTGTCATTAAGGCGGCTATATTGGCACTCATATAATTCGGGTCTGAACTCTTAGGGGCATTAGAGGCTGCCTGCTCAGTTAAAGATTTAACTAGAGGCTGTTGAGGAGAACCCCCTATCATATTTTGATAGGTGGAACTATTTTGACTATAAAAGGTTCCCAGAGCAGATAGTTGCTGTAGGTCTGCTACTGGAGCTGTAGATGTAGCAGTTTGAGGAAGGCTTAAAAGAGAGAGAGGTGATGAAGAGGGAGCTTCAAAGACATTAACGTGGGCAGCTTTTTCGATGCTATCTTGAACTGCATGAAGGAGCTTTTTAGTGTTTGCGGCTACACTTTCGGATGTAGCGGAGACATTGTTTGCAGGTTGGATGCTGCCGGTAGTATTCATAGAGTTATCGTTAATAGAATCCATAAGCTTATTTTCCTCCGAGATTTAATTTTTTCAAGGCTGCTTGATTAAGGATAGCTTGTTCTTTAAGTGTTTTGTATTCTTTTTTATTAGAGCTGATAGCAATAGCCATCCCTAGTAAAAAAATAGCTGCTTCATACTGTTTTATTTTTTCCAGGCATTCAGCTGCATAAAAAAGGGGGGTTGGGTTAGAAGTATCTGCGGCATAGGCGAGGGAATAACCTTTGGCAGCTAAAGCATAATTTCCTAGGAGATGAAGGCAGGCTGCAGAACCCAAAACATAACCGTAATTATGGTGGTCATAGAGAACAAGAGTATAGAAAAGAGGGAATGCATCTTTATAATTGCCTGATTCATAATAAGTTTTAGCAATCAGATAGGTTTCTTCCATAGCGTCATTTGGAAGATCCGGAAAGAGCTGATGAAAAGAGAAATTCTTAATAAATATCAGATCATACATTTGTTTAGTGACTTCTTTAGGATAAGGAGGTTCTGACAACACTTCTATTAAAGCTCGTTGATCTGTTGTTAGATTGATCTTTTTTAAAAACATAAATAACCCTATTTTATTTTTCTATCTATTAATACTATTAATGCTTCCAAAGACTTGTGTTAACAAATCAATAGTAGAGCTGAGCATACTAGCTATCTGCTGGATATTAGAGGTTGTTGTAGAGCCCATCTGCATATCAGTTTGCTCGCTATTTTGATGAACTTTAAGACGCGCTTGGATCACTTGCTGATAGGCCATTATTGCGCCATTCTTGGTGGCGATAGCGGAGTTTTTGGCTTTAGCAGTCGCGCCGGTACCCGAATAATGCTTAGTATCAAGCCTTGCATTGGATAGCTGATCTGCGTAGGCAGCATCTTCTTTAAGGTCGGCAGATAAAACGTTTTTAGCAGTAGATTGAAGGAAGGTATTCAGCCCTCCCAGACACTTAGTCATCGTCTGCAGCACCAGAATCATGATAGCAGAGGTATTTACGTGGCCTCCACTCGATTTTGAACCAACGGAAGAAGCCCCAGTTGTTGCCTGTAGAACTACACCCGAGGAGTTATTACTCGGATCCTGTGTGTTATTTGTGGGATTTGTCATAAAATTATTTCTGCTGTTAAGAGATGCTTTTGGCTGATCCTAATTAAAACATTCATTTTATTCTAGTATTTGTTATAGAAGATTTCATGATCCTTAACATGAAGCACTTTGTGCAACGCTCTTGCTATCGTACTTTCGATTTAAAGTTTATTAATCCTAATATGTTTTTTCTGAGAAGCTTAAGAGATAAAGATCTGGGAGCGCTTAAGAGTGGAGAGTTGATCAAAAAAAGGGAGTATTCTTTATTTGCTAAGTGGCGACTAGAGGCTCTTTTAAACACGCTTTTCTATGCCTTTCTCTATGATATACGCTCACCTCTTGATTTAGTAGGTATGGAGCGTTATTTTTTACATAAGAAGAAGTTCGCTGAAAAAGCACTACAGAATTTGCAAAGCTATACATATATAGATACAAGCCATTTAGAAGAGCTTTTCCAGCAGTTTAAAAAGAGATATATTCTGCGTAGAATGATAGTAGAGCGGGCCGGGAAGAGCCCTTCTAAAACAGGGCTTATTCATGAATTAGAAGAGGCTCTAAAAAAAGGTGTTACCCCTCAGCCTATTCTTAAAGGATGCTCAGGAACTTGGTTTCTAAGAGATAAAAATTATACAAAACGCGCTATTTTTAAACCTTTTGATGAAGAAATGGGCGCACCACATAATCCAAGAGGCGATAGTTTACGAGGGATCCTTGGGTCAGCATCTATTCGTAAGGGGATACGTTCAGGCGAGAGTTATTTAAGGGAAGCAGCAGTCTATAAAATGAGCCGCTATCTTGGGTTTTCTGTTGTGCCAGAAACTACAGTCGCAGCTTTTAGCAATAATCATTTTTTAGGTGTGAGGCACTATTTTATCAAACCAGGAGCAAGTAGCCCTCAAAAGCTGGGCTCTTTACAGGTCTTTATTCCCAATGCTCAGGACTTTAACGCTTTTTCTCCAAGATTTATAGAAAGTATAGCACCGGAATTATTACAGCCGATTTTCCTCTTAGATATTATCGTAGGACATGATGATAGGCATGCCCATAATTTATTATGGGATGGGTATAAAGTATTTGCAATCGATAATGGTTTCGCCCTTTCCTCTGTAGAAGTAAGTCGTGATAGCTGGAAGTGGTTAGATATGGTGCAGGCAAAAGCTCCTCTAGCCCCCCTTTTAAAAGTAAAAATACTTGCCTTAAAAGCAGAAGAGCTTCCTTTAGATTTCGATGAGGCTGTTTATGCGCGTGTTAAAGAGCGGTTAGCTCTTTTACAAGTAGGCCTAGAGGAGGGGCTAACGCTTTTTGATATTGGAAGTGCAATGACTCCATCTGGCATGCAAAGTCTTCTTAATTTAGATAAAACTCTTTATGAAAGAGCTAGAAAAGTGATACAAGAAAGAAAGTCTACAATGGAGAGAGAAAATTTCTGGCCCACCTTTTAACCCCTACCTCACCAAAGCCTCTTTACTTGCGATGATTCTACAGAAAAAGGGAGAAGAACTTATTTTAAGTAATAAGGGTCTATTCCTGAGAGTAAAAAAGAGGCCCTGGCCTTATTTTCAAAATAGAAAGCATAAAAAAGAGGCACGTCTTAAAGTCTTCACCACTTTTTGTCACCCGCTCAAAAACCCTCTTTATAAGCCTTATTTACTGCTAGTTTTACAAAAGACACAAAGCTTTGCAGAGCGTGCCCTAGAAGCTATCAAATCACAGATCGATTTGGAAGAGAAAAAGAGTCTTAGGGCCATTATTCAGGGTTATGAGAAAGCAACGATTTATCAAATACATTTAATTTCTTTGATGGAGAAGATAATCAAGCAGCGTCATAAGCCACTTGTCAATGAAGCAAAGCAAGCCTTAAAAGAGGGCAAAGCTCCTGTGCGTCCTTCGCATGGTGCCTCCGGATCCTATTTTATGCCAGGTGTTTCACGCACGATCACGGGTGTTTTTAAGCCCTATGATGAGGAAATTGGAGCACCTAATAATCCACGTAGAATAGATTTTAGAGGATATCTCGGTCAAAAGTCTGGGCATTTTCAGACAGCAGTAGGAGAGGGGGTCCTTCGAGAAGTAGCGGCTTTTGAAATCGACAAAGCCCTCAACCTCTCACTTGTACCCTATACAACATGTGTGGACTTTGAACACCCCCTCTTTTTTAATAATGCAGAAGGATCGCATCTGCAAGCCTCTAAAAAGAAAATAGGATCTTTTCAGCAATTTCACGCAGGCTTTTATCATATATATGAAATTAGCCAGAAGGCCCTAGAAGGAATAACTCTCGACACATTACAGAGAGTCGTTATTTTAGATATATTACTGGGAAATCAAGACCGTAATGGTAGCAATCTTCTGACTAATGGCCGTGAGCTTGTAGCAATTGATCACGGCTTTAGCCTCTCTGCATCGCTGGTGCGTGTGCCACTTTTACGCAGCTTCCGTAATTTACCTCAGATGCGGCAGCCATTTTTGCCCTTTCTTCAAGAGAAAATTCAGAGTCTAGACTGTGAAAAGCTCATTTGGAAGTTGCGTAAAAAGGTCTTCATCGATGAGCGAGCTCTTGATCGTATGCAGGAGCGCCTTGCCATGCTAAAAGCCTGTATCAATGCCTCTCTTCCTATCTATCTGTTACTCGATATGATGCACCCACGCTATCTCGGTTATCTATATGACCGAAAAAGCACATTAGATAAAAAGGCTAAGCTTCTGGTCTCTTGGTTCCAAATGCATCGCCAGCATAAGATACATTTGTAAAAGAGGTTTTTTTTAAGAAGGGCGATGGATGTAAATCAGCAGCGCTGTAATATCATCGTGCTGTTGAGCCGTAGAGCGGAAAGACTCAACATCGGTGATGAGGGCATCTAGAGAGGACTGGGGAGTGCTGGGAGTCATTTTTTGAAGAAAATTTATCAAACGCTCTTCACCATATAAAGCCCCCGAGGGGTTCATTTCTTCTGTAACACCATCTGTATAGAGAAGGAGAATATCTCCCTCAACGAGGGGGGCTATTTGAGGTTTGAGGCCTGCAAAGCTTTCGATACCAAGAGGTGTGCTGATCATACCAAGCTTTTCAATAGAACCATCTGCATGTCGTACAAATGCAGGTGGATGACCCGCGGCATAGTAGCTGAACTGAAGTGTATCTGGATCAAAGACACCCATAAAAAGAGTCACAAACATCGAGCTATCTATGGTGTCTTGGCAAAAAAGGTTGTTAGCCTCTTGTACAGCAAGGGCTACATCTCCTGAAAGGGTGGCATAGCTTCTTAAAAGCGTTCGTAGATAAAGAGCGTAAAGACAAGCAGGGATCCCTTTTCCTGCACCATCGGCTACTGTAACAAAAACGGGACTATTGGGATTGTCGTTTTGTAAGAACACATCGTAAAAGTCGCCACCTACTTCGAGTGCAGGGCTTTCAATGGCTGCAATAGCAAATTGAGGAATAATAGGCAGGTGTTGAGGGAGAATTCTCTGCTGGATTTGATGGCCTATTTTGAGCTCTTCACCGGCTACTTTCTGTTTAAGAGGTTCTGTGCGAATAGTTTCTAAAAGAACTTTTAAGTTGCTAAGCATCCGGTTGGTTGTCTCTCCAAGAGCATTGATTTCGTAACCGACTTCGTTATTTATAAAACGAACATCTAAATTCCCTTTAGAGACTTCTTGCATAACATTTAAAAATTGACCAAGGGGTTCGGCTAACACTTTTGCTAAAAACCAGATAAGAAGGGAAGCGATGATTGTGATGAGTAAAATAATAAAAACGCTTTTTATTATATGTTCGTAGAAGGGGGTAAGCAGGATGTTTTCTTCAATAGATACAACCAAATGAGCATTCGAATTTGGAATGGGCCATTTAAGGATAAGATCTTTGCCGCTGGGGGTTTCTATTTCAAAAACATCTTTAAATGGGGGAATATTTACCTGATTACTAGGATGATAAGTAATAGAAGTGCTTGCCACAACACCCTCTATTTTTAGCTTGGCTAACTGTTCAGGCGTTATCGGTTTAAAAGTACTCATGATAAGAGAGGAATCATCTCCTGCAAAATAGATACCTACATCGTTGAACAAGGAAAAAGAGGTTCCGAGTATAAAATAGGTCGTATCTAAAATTTTGGAGAGCAGATTATTGGGATCTTGGGTGATAGTAAGCGTCCCCAAAACGGTATCATCACTTGCTTTAATAAGTTTCGTAATAAAAAGAGAGGGATTGCCTTGGGGCCCAACGCCGAGGGTCATGCTAGAGCCCTCTTTGAGAGCAGAAGTAATGAAATGATATTTTGTTAGATCTTGATCGATAGCATAATTCGTAGATGTAGAAACAAGAAATTGCCCTTTATCATTTTTTTGCGTGTAGATGATATTATCAAAAGAGGGGACTGTTCCTAATATTTGCTTAAAGGAGAGTGGTAGGGCTTCATGATCGATTTTATCGGGGGTATCTAGGTGAAGGCTGCTTGTCAATATAGAAAGTATATTTTTACAGAAAGTAAGGTGTTCTTCAATATAGATATCTCGGGAATAAGCCAAATCACGCATGTGATACAGATTATCTAATTTGTGTTCTATACGGCTTTTATTGAAGAAGAATCCTAGTACAATAAAAGTAGGAATAACCAGGAAGAGTAGATTAATCAGAAAAAGACGTCTTGCTAACGAATGATTAAACATGAGGAGCGTCCTCTTTGATTTTTAAAATAATCAATGTCATATCCTCTTCTTGTACTGCATCTTTTGTAAAAAGAATAAGAGCATTTTCGAACGCTTTAGCCAGCTCGGGTGCTCCTAAATGAGCCTTTTGTAGGAGAACGGATTTGAGACCATTTTCTCCATAAAGAAGACCTGTAGGGTCCTGTCTTTCAATAACACCCCCTGTATAAAGGACAAGAATATCTCCGGGTTGTAAAGCTACACTGGTAGTCTGGAAGGTAGTCTCAGGCAGTGCTCCCATACTTCCTCGTGAGCCAGCAAGGGTGTCGAAGGGGCCATTAGCTCGTTTTATAAACCCAAAAGAGGGGCTTGCTGAAGCATAATAGAGCGTAGAGGTCTCTTTA
The DNA here is from genome assembly GCA_903839985.1 of uncultured bacterium. GTDB lineage: Bacteria > Chlamydiota > Chlamydiia > Chlamydiales > VFKH01 > VFKH01. Next base: position 10,465 of record CAIMEJ010000118.1, read on the forward strand.
TCCCAAGAGCCGATAAAAGTTTTTACATTTAAGGGGGCGTTTTGGAGGTCTTTATGGAAAAGCCTATTGGCCTTTTCAAGTAGTCCTCCCATATCTGTAGAATCAGAGATAAGTGAGCGCAAGATACCACGTAAACAGACAGAATAAAGACAGGAGGAGAGACCTGTTCCTGAAGTGTCATTTAAAGCTATAATCAGGTGATTATTGTGAGTATAAATATCGTAGAAGTTCCCGCTAACATCACCTGCCGGTTTGGAGAAAATACCTATTTCAAGAGCTCCACTATCTGGAATACTACGAGGGGTAAGGCTTTCTTGAATTTGGCGACCTATGCGGAGCTCTCTGGAGGCTAACTCTGTTTTAAGTTGTTCGCTATTAGCTATTTCAGTATTTTTTACAACGCTGTCTATGACCGTATTTAAAGTGAGGCCTGCCTCATTGATTTCAAATCCAAACGCTTTTTGTTGAAAACGAGCAGAGAGATCCCCTTTGCCGATTTTATCCATCATATTAATTAGTTCTGCAAACGTTCTAGAAAGTAAATGGCTGATAAAAATAGTGATAAAACAGCTAGCTAGTGTAATGCTAAAAAGAATAGCTATAGTAATCCAAGTTGCTTTGATATAAGGAGCTGAGATTGTTTTTTTCTCTACGTCCATCCAGATATAAAGCGATTTGCCAGCGATAGGCGCTAAAAAAGAGATGTGATCACGACCATTATCGGACCATTGATAGACATCTTGTAGATTGGAAAAGGGAGTCAGATGAATTGTCTTTCGGGGAACAGTTAATTTACCAAATTGCTTATCAAGCTGTAATTTGTTTATTTCCTCTTCAGTAAGATTATCTAAAGCGGTAAGTTCAAGAGACGGAACGCTGCTGGCAAATACAATTTTATCACTTGTGAGAAGGGATACAGATTCTGTTTCTGTGAAAAACTCGTCTTCTATTAATGTTTCCAAGATGGGATTTGCATCAACAATAAGAATTAAGATACTTAAAAGGTCATAGTTTTCACGACTTCGAATGGCTTTAGAGAAAATAAATTCTTTGGCGAGAGTCACATCATCATAACCAAGATAGCTGGAGTAGCCATTTTTTATCGCTGGTTGAATATACCCTCTATAGGTTAGATCATGACCAAGATCTTGTTTTTGGGTCTCTGAGGTGAATTTTACTACAAAGTGATCGCCCTCTGTTCTTGTGAGAAGTCCAATGCTTGGATAGATTTTATCGAGAGCTAAGGGTGCTAGTAAACGGCTAAATTGACTAGTTGCTTCTGGGTTTTTCTGATCCGTGAGAAGGCTAATGATATCGAGTGCTGTGTATTGGTCGGCAATAAAGCCATTGAGGTAGGCTGCTCTAGAAAGACCGATGTTTTTAATGCGATGAATATCATAGTTGATTTTTTCATCATATTCCCATTTGGTGAATATTAAGAAAAGAATGGTTACAGGTAAGACTATGAAAAATAGATAGAGGCCGAAGATACGAAGCGCTATAGACTTACTAAACATATATAATTTACTATAGACAATCTATAAATAGATGCAAGAATCTATTGAAAGTCGCCTAAAAAATAAGCGGAATCAGTGACTCTTTATGGTTATTTTGAAGGCGTTTATATAAAATAGAGTTTTCATAATAAATTAATTTATATATATCAAATCGGTATGGATAAATTAAGCATCAGCAATTTTTTTACTCACTATATATTGAATTCTGGTTCTCCCAAATTGAGTAAGGGTTCTCAGATCACAGCTCTTATAAGCTCTATTCTCATCGGTGTATTAACCTTAGGTATTGCTCATATTATTTGTGCGCTCAGATCAGTGAAGCAATTAGACCCTCAAGATCCACAGTCTTATAAGACCCATCTTTTAGGAACTAAGGTGCTGGGTTATGGATCAGCTGGAAGTCGGCAA